>NZ_JANXUQ010000061.1 GCF_025356155.1 Rhodoferax sp.
AACGTTTCTTGCGTGTTTCGTTCGCGTGATGGAGCAGCCCAACGTTATACGGCTGTTGCCAACACTACACTGCGCGTGCGCGCCGGCGAGTTTGTATCGGTGGTCGGCCCCACCGGCTGTGGCAAGTCCACACTGCTCAATATTGCGGCCGGACTTTTGGCCCCATCGGCTGGCGAAGTGCACGTGTTTGGCCAGCCGCTGAGCGGCATCAACACGCGCGCCGGTTACATGTTCCAGTCCGACGCGCTGATGCCATGGAATACCGCACTGGAAAACGTCATGCTGGGCCTGCAGTACCGTGGTCTGTCCGATGCACAGGCGCGCGTTCAAGCCACCGAATGGCTGCAGCGCGTTGGCTTGGGTGCCTTTGCCGACAGCTACCCCCACCAGCTCTCAGGCGGTATGCGCAAACGCACGGCGCTGGCCCAGGTGCTGGCACTAGACCCGGACATTATTTTGATGGACGAACCCTTTAGTGCACTCGATATCCAGACCCGCCAATTGATGGAAAACGAGGTTCTGGCGCTTTGGGCTGCCAGGAAAAAAGCGGTGCTGTTTATCACCCATGACCTGGACGAAGCCATTGCGCTGAGCGACCGCGTTGTGGTGTTGTCCGCCGGGTCGGGTACGCATCCAATAGGCGAATTTGAGATAGATCTGCCCCGCCCACGGGATGTGGCGGAGCAACGTGTCCACCCGAGGGCCATTGCATTGCACGCCCAGATATGGGAAGTGCTGCGTGAAGAGGTGCTCAAAGCCTATGCACAGCAGATCAATAGAAAGGCTGCATGAACTTGGCGCGCTTCCTCCATTCGCTAAAGCCGTCTGAGGCCAATCTGCGCGTCTGGCAGGTCGGCGTGTTGGTACTGGTGATGCTTGCGTGGCAATGGGCCTCGCGTGACCAGCAGGTGGCTTTCTTTATCGGTGAACCGGTGCAGGTGCTGGGCCGCTTGTGGTCGTGGTTTTTACCCTTTGGCCAGGGCGCCAGCGCGCTGTTCCCCGATGGATTGGCAGGGCGTGCGGACATTTATTTGCATTTGGGCGTTACCTTGCTGGAGACCGTTTTGGCCTTTGGGATCGGCACCGCACTGGGCCTTGCTGGCGGGCTGTGGTTGGCCTTGGCACCATTGGCCAGTGCCATTCTGGAGCCATATGTCAAGGCGGCCAATTCGATGCCTCGGGTCATTCTGGCGCCGATATTTGCGCTGTGGTTTGGCTTGGGCATCTGGAGCAAAGTGGCCCTTGCCATCACGCTGGTGTTCTTTGTTGTGTTCTTTAACGTGTACCAAGGCGTCAAAGAGGTAAGCCCGGTGGTACTGGCCAATGCGCGCATGCTGGGTGCCAATCGGCACCAGCTCTTGCGCACGGTCTACCTGCCCAGCGCCATGGCCTGGGTGTTCTCCAGTCTGCATACATCCGTGGGGCTCGCCTTTGTGGGCGCGGTGGTGGGGGAATACCTGGGGTCTGCCCGCGGCGTGGGCTATCTGATCTTGCAAGCCGAAGGCACGTTTGACGTCAACACCGTATTTGCCGGCATCGTGGTGCTGACGGCATGTGCCCTGCTGCTGGACGGCGTGGTGGGCAGACTGGAGCGGCGGCTCATGAAATGGCAGCCACGCCAAGGCGAGTCGGAAAAGCTATAGCGTTTGCGCCCACTGTCGGAGCTGGGCAACCGTGGCAGTAGCACCGCCACATACGATGACCAGCACCGTTTTGAACGGCGCCAGCACTGGTGCATTGTCATAGGCTACGGCTAGGCTGGCGCCGCAGGCCGGCTCCACCAGCACGCGGTGGTCGGCCAAAAAACGCTCACAGGCATCCACCGCATCCTTGTCTGACACCAGAATGCTGTGTATCGTGTGCTTGCCGGCCCACTCGACGGCCTGGTCGCATACGCGCTTGGCGCCGAGCGACGTGGCAACACTGTTGATACTGTCCAACTGCACCGCATGGCCGGCAGTGGCCGCCGCGCGGAAAGAAGCTGCACCATGTGTCTCCACGGCGATGATGGGTATGTGGCTCCAGCCATTGCGGTGCAAACCTTCCGCTACACCTGACAACAACCCGCCGCCGCCGACCGACAAGACCACTGCGTCCGGTATCAGGCCCATGCGGGCAACCTCATCGATGACCGTGGCATGCCCCTGCCATAACAAGGGGTCATCAAACGGATGAAGGAAGGCGTCGGTAGGCCCCACCATCGACAGCGCGAGTTCATTCGCCTCCTGCCAACCGGCACCGTGGACGATGACCTCGGCGTTTTCCAGCCGCAGCAATTCGCGGGCGCGTTCGGATGTGGTGTGCGGCACAACCACGGTCACTGGCACCCCCATGGATCGGCCCGCGTAAGCCACGGCCAGCCCTGCGTTGCCGCCCGAAGATGACACCAGGCGTCGTGCGCCCCTGGAGACGTATTCCGTGCAGGCATGGCCTATGCCGCGGATCTTGAACGAGCCCGGCGCCTGCAAGGCATCCATCTTCAGCCAGATGCTGCGGCCTGTTATTTCGCTGAGTTGTCGCGACGGGATAAGTGGGGTTTCAATGTGCAATGGCATGTTCAACGTGGCGTCGTTCAGGGTTTCGGAATGCGGATGCGGCTGATCATGAGCGAGCCAGACACACCGAACAGCAGCGCCAAGGGGTGCAGCATAAAACCGCCGATCGTCATGACGCCGAACCACATGTCTTGTCCAACCGCACCCATGTTGGCCGCCACGGCCAGCAGGATGACCAGCAGGAAAGAGGTCGGTATCGGTGTGCCTTCAAAGTACGTGACCTTGCCCGTGCCCTGGGAGATCTCTTCCGCAGTGATGTTGTAGCGTGCCAGGCGGGACACGCCGCATGCCACGAAATAGGCCAGCAACACGCGGTCATACAAACCGCGCATGCCGCAGCCATAGGCCAGTATGGCCGGTGCCACGCCAAAAGAGATCACATCGGCCAACGAGTCCAGCTCGCGGCCCATGGCCGAGGATTTGTTGCGCCAGCGCGCAATGCGGCCGTCCAAAATATCAAACACCAAGGCCGCAAAGACCAGCGCTGCAGCGTAGTAGATGTGCGTGACCTCGTTGCTCAACACGTAGGTCATCGTGGAGAAGATGGAGCCTATTCCGCATACTGCGTTGCCTAGCGTGAACCAGTCGGCTAAATGGAACTCGCGAATCATGGAGAAGGGTTTCATACAAATCCTTTTTATAAAAACGGAGGCGCGGTTGCGCAATACACACCACGCAACCTCTGTTCCCTGTATATGCCACGCCAGCTAGCTTTTGTCCACTTGCTGGCGCGCATAGGTTGCCCCGGCTCCGTTGGGGGCGAGTTCCAGGTAGGTGCTAAAGGCCTTTTTGGCTTGCTCGGCATTGCCGGCCTTGGCATAGGCATCGCCCAGGTTCAAATAGGCGACGGCGCGCGACGGATCGATCTTGATCGTGTTCTCAAACCAGCGCGCAGCCTCGGCAAACTTATCCTGCTTGTAGAACACAAAGCCCAGGTTATTGGCGGCCAGTGCAAAGTCGGGGCGCAACTTCAGCGCCTCGGTGAACTGGGCCTCAGCCTGTGCATATTGCTTTTCCTTGTAGAGCTGCAGACCGCGGTCATTGGCACGCTGTGCCAGCTGGCGCTGCGAACTGGGGATGGCCACTGGGGTAACGATTTTTTGCTCACCGCCCTGTAGGTCTTTGACCACCACGGTGGCGGTGGTTGGCGCAGCGGCTGGCTTGTCGCCGCCTGTTGGCGCGACGGCAACAGCGGGTGGTCGGGCTGCATCCAGCTTGGTGTTCATAGCGATGGCATCACCCGAGAGCTGGCTGGATGTGCCGCTCAAAAACTCGTCGCTGGCCGCCAGCTCGAAGACAAAGTCGCCGCCTTCTGACCCTGGCAGGCTGCCAAAGGCCGGGGTTTGCCGCGACACGGCAGAGACAGCTGGCGCCACGTAGGCTGCCAACTCGGTGGCGGTAATGATGCCGTCGCCGTTCAGATCACCCTTGCCGGCCAGGCCTTGCAGCAGCGTCCAGGTGAACACCGAGTGACCGTTGGGGCCGCCATCTGCCACCAACTGGTCGGCGCCACCGGCCGTCAGCATTTGGCGACCGATGCGTTTCGCGTTGTCACGCAAAAAGTTTCCGGATCCGCCGCCGCGCGTCAGTCCCAGGCCGCTGTAGCAGGCGTCCATGACAAACAGCACATGCTTGGCGGTCAGGCTTTCTGCGATGTTTTGCAACTCGGTCATGGGGATGGCGTCGGTGGCGATCTGGTTGGGGTCCGAGTCCACCGGGATGATGTAGCCTAGGTCGCGCCCGGAGCTGAGCTGGCGCGTCGCGCCGTGGCCGGCAAAGAACACAAACAGCCGGTCATTCTTCTTCATGCCGCTGTGGGCCAGCTTGTCGTGGAAGGCGGCCAGTATGCCGGTCCGGGTAGCCTCCTTGTTGCTGAGCGAAACCACATGGTCGGGTGCGAAGCTAAACTTTTGAATCAGCGTCTCGCGGATGGCCTGGGCATCACGCGCTGCGTATTGCAGCTTGGGCCACTTGGCATAGTCGTCGATGCCAATGACGATGGCCCAGGAGTCGCTATAGCCGGGGCTGACGGCCACGGTAGCACCAGCAGGCACCGCGCCCGCCGCTCCCTTGGGCACGCTGAAGCCCGTGCCGTCCCAGCCCGCAAACTGGTAGCCCTCAGCCACCAGTCGGTCAAGGATCGCGGGTAGGGCCTTGACCGTGCGTTCGTGGATATCGTGGAACAGCACAATGCCGCGGCCTTCCTTCTCCACTGTGCGCAGCACGCGGTCTGCAATGGAACTGGGCACCGGGTCAGCCCAGTCCAGCGAGTCGATGTTCCACATCACCGAGCGCAGGTGCGCGGCGTCCAGCACGGCCAGGCCTTCGTCATTGCGCGCGCCGTAGGGAAAGCGAAACAGGGGTGAGCGGCGGGCGTCCACCGCTTTCAGCAGTTCATCTGTACCCAGTATCTCGGTCTTGAGCGCATTGCCGGTCTGTTTGGACAGTTGCGCATGGGTCATGCTGTGGTTGGCAAGCGTGAAGCCGGCGTCCAGCAGCTTTCGGCTCACTTCCGCCTTGGCGATGAGCTTGGTCTTGCCATCTGCACCCACGACACCAAGATTGCTACCCACCTGGAAGAAGACGGCCGGTGCGCTGTATTGCTGCAGGATGGCTGCAATTTCAGCGGTGTAGACGCCATGTGGGCCGTCGTCAAAGGTGAGCACAATGGTTTTGGCGGGCAGGCTGTTGCCAAAGATCTCGCCTTCGTCTTCTGACTTGGTCTTGCGCACCACTTCCTTGGGTACGGGGTAGGGCAGTACCACGCCATAGTCTTTGAGGATTTGCTCGCGGGTGTAGAGCTTCTTCAGGCTGACCAGGTAGTCTTGCCAACGCTCGCGTTTAAGGTCGATCGCCCGCGTCTCAAACCGGCCAAACACCAGTCGGATTTCTTTCTCGTAGTTGCGTTCGATCTCGGCCAGTGCGTCCAAGTCTTCGCCAATGCGTTTGTGCAGCTTGATGGCGGGCAGCGACGAGTCACGCGCCACGGCGCTCTGCAGGCTGCGCAGCAATTCGCGAAAGGCCAGGCGGTCGGCGTCGAACAGGTCGGCGCTGCTTTCCACATAGCCCAGCAGGCCGGCAATGGCCTCCAGCCGCTGCGGGCTGCCCGAGCCGACCAATGCCTCCAGCTTGGCCTCCAAGGCCTCTACGCGCTGGCGGTTTTCATGGAACAGGCCCTGGCCCACCTGGTTGGCCAACGTGCGCTCGTTGGTGCCTAGCGTCTTTTCATCTGCGAATAGCACAATGATCTTGCGGTAGGCCGCCAGCACGTCTTTGAAGCCAACCAGGATGGAACCCGTATCGGGCACCGGCGCAGTGGATGCGGCAGGCACCGCGGCGGCGGGCGATGGAGGTGTTGCAGTGCGGAAGTAGGCAAAGCCTGCAGCAGCAATGAGTGCGGCTGCGGCCACGGTCAGGAGGGTACGTTTATTGGTCATGGTGAAGAGGTCAGAGCCCAGGCATTATCCGTGGACCGACGGGTGCAGAGGACGAGGATGCTGGCGGCGTAAACGCCGCACTAAAACTTGTTCTCGTTGGCCTCTTTGCTGCGTTGCAAATTCTTTTGCAGATCGACGCAGGTCGCCGTGCCTGACAGATCCGGCCGTTGGCAGGCGCGGAACATGCACATGGGGCGGGTCAGAAAATTGGTATCCGAGCAGAGTTTTTCAGGTGTCGCGGCAGGGGGCGTGGGTTTGGGCTCGGGCGCAGGAGCGGCCACCACGACCGGGGCGGGGGCACTGGGTGCCTCCGCTACGGCCGGGGTGCGGGGAGCTTCCACTTTGGCAGGTTTGGTTTTGTCATTGCGGGCGCCGACCTTGGCATTTTTGTCGATAGCGGTCGATGCCGGGCGTGCCGGAGTGCTGCTCTCGATGATGGTCTCTAGGGGCTCGTTTTTTCGCGATGCGTCCACCAGTGCGGCATCAGCACTAGCGGCGTCGCTGGCCGCCCCACTGGCCTCTATCGTGGGTGGTGCTGTCGATAGTATGGTTTCGTCTGACCGCACCTGCGTGCTGATGGTGCTCGGCGCAACAGTCCTGCTTCTTGCCGACCAACTGCGCCATCCCCAAGCCGCAGCCACCATGGTCAACAGCGCCAAGGAGGCGATCAATATCCATACGGTGGTGGGCCTCAATTGCGTCGCGCTGCCCTGTTTTGCGGAGTTGTTCGCATTTTTTTTGCGGCGGGCAACGGAGCTACTCTCGATTGGGGCTGGCACGCTCACGGGGTCACGTGACCGGTTTCGGCGCTCGGCGGGCTTCGCGTCTGGTATGGCCGGCGTGCTGTCCGGCCCCCAATTGGCGATGACGGTGGCCGATTCATCGGCATCGTCGTCCTCGCCAATGAACTGTGTCGGTGCGTAGTCGGGGTTGGTCTGGTTGGGGCGGGTTTTTTCTTCGGTGTGGCGTGCGGCTGACAACTGCAGCACTTCGCCAGTCGGCAAACTGCCGGGCGCCAGCTCTGAGCGCCAATCGAAGGATGACATGCCGTGCGGTGTAACCAAGCCCAGGCTGCGGGCGAATTCGCGTACCGACTGGGGCCGGTCTTGCGGCTGGATCTGCAAGGCCCAGGCAATAGTGCTGACGAACTGCTCGGAGTAGTCCTGCTTGAACTCATTGGACACCGTCTTCACGACGCTGGCGAAGGCCGGCATTGCGTCGTTGACAACGCGGACCGTGGCGGGCATGGGTGCCTCGTTGCACAACATGCCGTGCACGACTGCGGCCAGCGCGTACAAATCGGTCCATGGGCCTTGCGGCACGCCTTGGGCGTCGGCATACTGCTCGATCGGCGCATAGTTGATCTTGAGAATGGCCGTGTGTTGCTTGGCGTTGTCACCAATGGCCAGCCGCGCGGCGCCCAAATCCAGCAACACCGGGGGACCGGTGTCCTGCAAAAAGATGTTGTCGGGTGAAACGTCGCGGTGCAGGGCATTGCCCTTGTGTAGCATCTTGAGGGCGCCCAGTACACACCACAGCACTTTGCGTAGCCAAGCCTCGGTAGGTGGCAGGCGCATGCATTGGCGGGCCTGCTTCAGCGTCATGCCCCGGTACAGCGGCATGACCATATAGGCCGTGCCATTGGCCTCCCAGAAGCGAAAAACGCGT
>NZ_JANXUQ010000126.1 GCF_025356155.1 Rhodoferax sp.
CCTTCAGCCTCTTTGCCCAGCTTGATACAGTTGACGGTGCGTGCCATGGAGAAACCTCTGCTTGAAAAAAATGGGGCTCAAAACGGAGCCCATAGGCTGAATCTTATTCGGTTTGTCTGGCACGTACCGCGGACCGCGCGATTGGCCGGGAACTTCGCGGGCAAAATGGATACCAACTACCGCAACGCGCCCCACCAGCAGGGCGCATATTTTTGACAGGACCCTGATTTGAACTCCGCGAATTCTGTATTGGCACTCTTCGACACGGCACCCCGGCGCATCCTGGCGACCATCTGCGTGGCCTGTCTGGGCTTGCTTGCATTTGGCATGTATCTGCAGCATGTGGTGGGGCTCGAGCCCTGCCCGATGTGTGTTGTGCAGCGCTATGCTCTTGTTTTAGTAGCGGTATGTGCAGGATTGACGGGGGCTAGCGGCCGAAAAGGCATACACGTATTCGGCGCTGTGCTGTTGGTGGTGCTGGCCGTGGCAGGCGCTTATGTGGCCGCACGTCAGAGCTGGTTGCAATGGTATCCGCCCGAAGTCGTGTCCTGCGGGCGCGACATCTACGGCATGATCGAGACCTTCCCCCTGCAGCGTGCCATTCCCATGATCTTCAAAGGCGGCGGTGACTGCACCAAGGTGGACTGGACCTTTTTGGGCGGCTCGATCGCCAACTGGTCTTTCCTTTGCTTTAGCGGTATTGCCCTGGTGGGCGCGGTGCTGGTTTGGCGCCGTAGCGTGTCGCGTTAGCCCCCACGGTCGCGCACTTCGTGTAGCTCACTGCCCGCCGAGGGGACCGCGTTTGGCAAAACCCCAAGTCCACACCTTGGAGCGGCCCGGCGGTGAAACTTGGCCCACTGCATCTAACCCAGCTTTTTCACCAGAACCTGGCTCTTGCGGTCCCAGTTGTATTTGCGCTTGCGGGCCTCGGGCAACCAATCCGGGTCTACCTGCACAAAGCCGCGCTTGATGAACCAGTGCATGGTGCGCGTGGTCAGTACAAAAATGCTGTCCAGCCCGGCGGCCTTGGCACGTTGCTCCACGCGTTTGAGCACGCGTTCGCCATCGCCTTGGCCTTGCACATCGGGTGATACCGTCAACGCCGCCATCTCCGCCGTGCGGGCCTCGGGGTAGGGGTAGAGCGCGGCACAGGCGAAGATCACGCCATCGTGTTCGATGATGGTGTAGTTGCCAACATCGCGCTCGATCTCGGTGCGGCTGCGTTTGACCAGCGTGCCGTCCTGCTCAAAAGGCTCGATCAGTTGCAGAATGCCGCCCACGTCGTCCACGGACGCCTCGCGCAACTCCTCCAGCTTTTCGTCCACCACCATGGTGCCAATGCCGTCGTGCACATACACCTCCAGCAGGATGGAGCCGTCTACCGAGAACGGAATGATGTGGCTGCGCTCCACGCCGTTCTTGCAGGCCTTGACGCAGTGCTGCAGGTAAAACGCGGTGTCGGTAGGCTGGTTGGCTGCCGGTAACTGTGCCAGCAGCAGTTCAGCTGCCGCCAGGGGCAGCTCGGTATCGATCGGATTGTCTTCCGAGGCAGGCTCTACCGGGCGCATGCGGATGCCGGGCACCTCGGTCACAAAAATCAGTTTGTCGGCCTGCAGCGCAGTGGCCACCGAGGTTGCCACTTCTTCCATGGCCAGGTTGAACGCCTCGCCGGTAGGTGAGAAGCCGAACGGCGACAGCAGCACCATCGCGCCCATGTCCAGCGTGCGGGTAATGCCGGCAATATCCACCTTGCGCACCAGACCGCTGTGTTGAAAATCAATGCCATCCACAATGCCAACGGGGCGTGCGGTGATGAAGTTGCCAGAGATCACGCGGACCGTGGAGTCGGCCATCGGTGTATTGGGCAGCCCTTGGCTGAATGCCGCCTCAATCTCGTAACGCAGTTGGCCCGCTGCCTCTTGCGCACAGTCCAGCGCCACCTCGTCCGTGATACGCATGCCGTGTGAGTATTTGGCCGCATGGCCCTTGGCCTTGAGCTGCTCGTTGACCTGGGGCCGAAAGCCATGCACCAGCACGATCTTGACGCCCATACTTTGAATCAAAGCAACGTCTTGTGCAATCAAGTTCAGCTTACCGTCCGCGATAGCTTCGCCACAAACAGCCACCACAAACGTCTTGCCGCGATGCGTATGGATATACGGCGCGACAGAGCGAAACCAAGGAACGAAGGATGAGTTATTCATAGATCGCTATTATCAGCGCGCCCATGCTAAATATCACTTTCCCCGAAAATCTGCCCGTCAGCGAACGCCGCGCTGAAATCACGCCGCACTTGCGTCAGGCCATCGAGGGCTG
>NZ_JANXUQ010000132.1 GCF_025356155.1 Rhodoferax sp.
CGGGCTAGGCCGCAGGCCCATCAAACCAGGCTGTCATTTCAGGCGCTAAGGCGGCCTGAAGTGGCCTTAGGCCATGACTACGGCGATGAAGGCCAGCAAGAAGATCAGCACGCCGCCGACTGCGGGCAATACAAAGGGAATCAAGGGAACAATGGCTTCAACCGCATCGGGTTCGTGGCCGGGGGCAGGGGTAGAGGGAGCAGCAGACATGGGAATCCTTCAAAGCTTGAATAGAAATTCCAGAGATTTTACCAATACACCGAACAACAAGCGTGGGGTTGCAAATCCGCGCCGGGCCGCCTCAAGCGGATTTAGCCCCCTTGGGGGGCAGCGACCCGCGCAGCGGTGGAGCGTGGGGGCCGCATTCCCATCAACCCAACTGGGCATCAAAACCGGCTTGGCGCAACACCGTCAGCACCTCCTGCACATGGGCATGGCCCCGCGTTTGGACGACCAATTCCACTTCGGCATTTTGCGCCGACAGCGTGGTGAAGGCGCGCTGGTGGTGCACCTCTTCAATATTGGCACCGGCTTCGGCCACGGTCGCGGTGATGCGTGCCAACGAGCCTGGCACGTCCCGCGCGCCGACGCGGATACGCGCCAGGCGGCCTGCGCGCACCATGCCACGCTCGATGATGGCGGCCAGCAGCAGCGGATCGATGTTGCCGCCGCACAGCACCAGCCCCACACGCTTGCCTTTGAAACGCTCCGGGTACTTCAACAGTGCGGCCAAGCCTACGGCACCAGCGCCTTCGACCAAAGTCTTTTCGACTTCCAGCAGCATGACCAGGGCCTGCTCAATATCGCCCTCGTCGACCAGCAGCAAATCGTCCACCCGCGCGCGAATCACATCCATGGGAATGCGCCCGGGCGTGCCGACGGCAATGCCCTCGGCAATCGTGCTGGTGCCTTGGGGATGTTGCGTGCCCTGGATAGCGTTGAACATGGCGGGAAAGCGCACGGTCTGCACGCCCACCACCTCCATAGATGGCTTAAGCGCCTTGGCCACCGTGGCCATGCCGGAGATCAGCCCGCCGCCGCCGATGGCAATGATGAGTGTGTCCAGATCGGGCACGTCTTCCAGCATTTCCAGCGCTACCGTGCCCTGGCCCGCAATGATGGCGTCGTCGTCATAAGGATGCACAAAAGTCAGCTGCCGCTGCTCGGCCAGCGCGAATGCGTGGCTACGGGATTCTTCCAATGTGTCGCCGTGCAGGATGACTTCGGCCCCAAATCCGCGTGTGCGCTCCACCTTGACGCCGGGCGTAAAACGCGGCATCACGATGACGGCGTGCAGACCCAGGCGCTGTGCGTGGTAGGCCACGCCCTGCGCGTGGTTGCCGGCGCTCATAGCGATAACGCCGCGTGCGGATTGCTCGGGCGTCAGCTGCGCCAGCTTGTTGCAGGCGCCGCGCTCTTTGAAGGAGGCAGTGAACTGCAGGTTCTCGAATTTGAGAAACACCTGCGCGCCGGTGATGTCGGACAGGGTTTGCGACGCCACGCAGGGTGTGCGCAGCAAGTGGCCAAGCAACCGTTGTTCGGCTGCCTGGATGTCTTGGTATTCAATCATGCCGACATTGTGCCGTCTTGGGGCGGCCCGGCGGCGACTTCCGGAAATCTTGTCCCCAAGACTTCCATCTTGCGCCAGTCTGCTGTATGGTGGTCTCATAACAACTGTGCTGGAGGCGTGTGATGGCCAAGCGTTTGTTGTGCCAGCCCCTGGGCGGGCATCTGATTCCCTCACCGGGCCTGTTGGAGGCGCCGGTTTTGGATCTGATGTGCTCGCACTTTGTACTCACCCTGGCCACGCGCCAAGGCGCGGGTCTCAACGCGCGCCGCGACTTCAATGGCATCGTGGGCCTGGCAGGTCGTCACCTGGTGTGGCCGGTGTCCGTCTTATCCCGTCTGCGCGAATTCCTGGCCCGGCGTTGTATCAGCAACGAGTTGTGGCGTGGCCATGAAGCACTGGACGCCACCGAATTCCTCGCCCGACATGGTGCCTGGCGCGGGCCCTATGACGAAGCCACGCTGTATTTCTTCCTCGACGAATATGCCAAAGACCAGCCCAAGGATTTGATTTCGGTGCTGACGGTGACCGGTGAATGGCTGCGCAACTCCTTGAAGCGCCAATCCACGCTAGTCGAAAAAAACATTAACGCCCTGGCCGGCCTGCTACAGCTCAACAAGGCCGAACGCGCCCTGTTGCTGTATGGCACGCTGGCCCGTTACCAGCGCGACATGCGTAGCATCCTGGTGGAATTCAAGGTCAACAATGCGCCCGAGGCCTATGCAGCGATTGCCGATGTGGCCGGTGTCAACCCGGACCAGGTGGCCGAGGCCCTGCGTGCGGGCTCGCGGCTGGAGCGCATCGGCCTGGTCGAGAACCTGATCTCCGAGCACAACATCACCGACCTGGCCGACCTGATGAAGGTCAGCGAAAAACTGCCGCCGGTGCTGATGCGCCCTTATCGCGACCAGGCCGAGCTGATGGCCGTGTTCACGCGCCTGTCGGCCAAAAGCGCGTTGGGCATGGACGACTTTGCCTTTGTCGCCGACGACGCCCGGGTGCTGTGTAACCTGCTGGCCAATGCGGTGGCACGGCAGGAGGTCGGTATCAACGTGCTGCTGTACGGCCCACCCGGCACCGGCAAGACCGAGCTGGCCAAGGTGGTCGTGCAGTCTGCCGGGCTGGAGCTGTTTGAAGTGGAATATGCGGACCGCGACGGCAATTCTTTAAGTGGGCGCGACCGCTACCGCTCGCTACAGATCGCCCAGGTCTTTCTCAAGGGCAGCGCCCAGGCCGCCCTGCTGTTTGACGAGGTGGAGGACGTGTTCCCGCCCATTTCGAGCGAGGCCGCGCAATGGATGGCCCGTGCCGACGCCACCGCTGCGCCGCCCAACGGCAGCGTCAGCGGCAAGGCCTGGGTCAACCAGGTGCTGGAGTCGAATGTAGTGCCGACGATCTGGGTCACTAACCGCATCGAGCAGATCGACCCAGCCTTCAGGCGCCGTTTTGCCTACCACCTGGAGCTGAAATCGCCACCACCCGGTGCACGTGAGGAACTGGTGCGCAAGACGCTGACAGGCGTTGCCGTATCGGAAGCCTTTGTAGGCCGACTGGCCAAACGCAAAGGCCTGACGCCCGCGCAGATCCGCACTGCGGTACGTTTTGCCGGGCTGGCACGCGCTGAAACGGTGAGCGGCACCGAAAACGCGCTGGAAGCCCTGATCGAACGCCAACTGAAGAACGCGGATTTGGCGCTCGGCAACCGCGCCACCGACGGCGCCCGATTGACGGCCGCGACCCGCTACGACCCCGATTTGCTGAACGTAGAGAGCCGCTTTGAAATCCCCCGCATGGTGCAGGCCCTGCAGGCGCGCGGCCACGGCACGCTGTGTTTTTATGGCCCGCCCGGCACCGGTAAGACCGCGCTGGCCGAACACATCGCCACCACGCTGGCCCAGCCGCTGCACGTGCGCCAGGCCAGCGACCTGATGGGCAAATACGTGGGGGAAACCGAGCAAAACATGGCGGCCATGTTCCGTGAGGCGGAGACTGAAAACGCCATCCTGCTGCTGGACGAGGCGGACAGCTTTTTGCAAGACCGCCGGGGTGCACAGCGCAGCTACGAGGTGACGGAGGTCAATGAAATGCTGCAGGGCATGGAGCGTTTCCATGGCATTTTTATCTGCACCACCAACCTAATGGACCGCATAGACCAGGCTGCGTTGCGCCGATTTACCTTCAAGATCCAGTTCAAACCATTGACCCGGGCGCAGCGACTGACCCTGTTTGTCCTTGAGGCCTGCGCTGGGGATGCCACCCGGCTGGACCGGCATCTCGAAAACCGGCTGACCGCCCTTGACCAACTCTGCGTGGGCGACTTTTCAGCCGTCAAACGGCAAAACGCCATTCTGGACGTGCACCTGGAACCGGCCGAGTTTCTGGAGCACTTGGAGGCCGAACACCGCATCAAACCCGAGGTGCGTGAGGCCCGTGGAATAGGGTTTATGCACTAAATCTGCGCCCGGCCGCCCCAAGCGGATTTAGCCCCCTCGGGGGCGGCGACCCGCCTAGCGGCGGAGCGTGGGGGCCGGTGTTTCTCCGTTTTTGACAGAAAATTGTGTAAACGGTGTGTCAACCGATTGGCACGCTCGGCCGTCATACAGCGACGCGGATGCATCAATCGCCAGCTCGTTGGAAGCACAAAGCCAGGCGCCTTGACAAGTATCCATTTTTCTTCATTTTGACGTGTTGATATGAACAAAGAGACGATCAAGGTTCCTGAAAAAGGCACTTACCAATGGCAACTGTTTGATTATTGGTCCGACGAATTCCGCCACACCAATGCTGACCATTCCGCTTACATTGCGCTAAATTTCGCTGGTGTTTTGGATGCTTGCCGCAGCAAATTGCAAGCCTTGATCCAGCACCATAGCCAGCATGTTTGTGATGCCAAAGGTGGCAAGCGCCATAGCCGGGCTATTGCCCGCTTGCAAAACACCATGTCGGGTGCCGCGATGTCTTACGAGACCTGTTTCCGTCACCGCACTGCGGCGTAATAATGCTCGTTTTGGCGGCGCGCTTCAGGTAGGCGCCCGCTACCGGACGGAGGTAAATGCCGCCGTTCGTGTCCTGCGGCCTTCGGCCTCCCCCTTGACCTCACTTTGGCATTCACCCCCGTCCGGTGGCTCGAAAGGGCTTAGGGCTAGCCTGTTACATCCTCATTGCCGGGAGCCTGGGCGGCAGGGTGTTCTGTGCAGGTAAAAGGAGGAGGGCGAAGCCCGGAGGACACGGAGCAGAACGCCCTGCCACCCAGGCTCCTAGCCCAGGTTCACGACGCGCAACACCTCTTGCGCATAAGCTTCCAGTTTCTTGGCACCAATACCGCTGATGCCCTGCAGATCGTCCAACGTCTGCGGCGCCCGTTTGGCGATCGCCGCCAGCGTGGCGTCGTGGAAGATCACATAGGCGGGCAGGTTGTGTTCGCGCGCGACTTCGGCACGCCAGGCTTTCAGCGCGGCGTAGCGCACCAGACCTTCTCCATCCAGCGCAATCGGCGCCTTGACCACGGCAGAACCGGCGCCGGGGCGTTTGGTCTTGCTGCGGCTGGCGGGGGCGGAGACCGATTCGCGCAACTGCACCGGCACCTCCCCGCGCAGCACGGCGCGGGATTGTTCGGTGAGCTTCAGCGTATTGAAAGCTTCCGCGTCCACCGCAACCGCGCCCATGGCGATCAGTTGGCGCAACACGCCGCGGAGCTGGATTTCGCTGAAATCTGCGCCTAGGCCGAAGGTGCTGAGCGCCGTGTGGCCGTGTTGCGTGACCTTTTCGGTGGTCTTGCCACGCACGATGTCCATTACATGGCCGGCGCCGAACGACATGCCGCTGGACTGCTGGATGCGGTAAATGGTGCTGAGCAGCTTGCGCGCGGCGTCGGTGCCATCCCAGATATCGGGCGGGTTCAGGCAGTTGTCGCAGTTCTGGCAACGGTAGGTCGGACCATCGCCCAATTGCTCGCCAAAGTAGGCCAGCAGCCGCACACGGCGGCAATCGGTCGCTTCGGCCAGGCCCAGCAGCGCATCCAGCTTGCCGCGCAGGGCCTGTTTGAATTCCTCGCCCGCGGGGCTCTCGTCGATCATGCGGCGCTGGTTCACCACGTCTTGCAGGCCGTACCCCATCCAGGCGTACGCTGGCAGGCCGTCGCGCCCGGCGCGGCCGGTTTCCTGGTAGTAGCCTTCGATATTCTTGGGCATGTCCAGATGGGCGACGAAGCGCACATCGGGCTTGTCGATGCCCATGCCAAAGGCAATGGTGGCCACCATGACCACGCCTTCCTCGCGCAAAAACCGGTTCTGGTGATCCTGGCGCACGCGGCTGTCCAACCCCGCGTGGTAGGGCAAGGCGCGGATGCCGGCGTTGACCAGGGTCTGCGCCACGCCCTCCACCTTCTTGCGCGACTGGCAATAGACAATGCCGGCGTCACCTTCGTGTTCGCGCTCGATAAAGCGCAGCAACTGCTGCACAGCCTCGCGTTTTTCGACGATGGTGTAACGGATATTGGGGCGGTCAAAGCTGCTGACGAAGGCCTGGGCGTCCTGCAGCTGCAGGCGCTCCACGATGTCGGCACGGGTCAGGTCGTCCGCGGTGGCGGTCAGCGCCACGCGCGGCACACCGGCGTAGCGCTCGTGCAGCACGGTCAGCGCGCGGTATTCGGGGCGGAAATCATGGCCCCACTGGCTGACGCAATGCGCCTCGTCGATGGCGAACAAGCTCAACTGGTTGCGCTCGTACAGCGAATCCAGCAGCGCCAGAAAACGCGGGTTGGTCACCCGCTCGGGCGCCGCGTAAAGGCAGGTGATGTCGCCGCGCAGCAGGCGTTGCTCGATCTGGTAGGCCTCTTCGCCGCTCAGCGTCGAGTTCAGGAATTCGGCGCTGACACCCGCCTCGTGCAGAGCACCCACCTGGTCGTGCATCAGCGCGATCAGCGGCGAGATGACCAGCGCCACGCCCAGCCCCGCGCGCTGCCGGGCGATGGCGGGAATCTGGTAGCACAGCGACTTGCCGCCCCCAGTGGGCATCAGCACCAGCGCGTCGCCGCCATTGGCCACGTGTTCGACGATGGCCTGCTGCGGCCCGCGGAACTGCGGGTAGCCGAAGACCTCTTGCAGGATGCCCTGGCAGGTTTCGCTGGAGATGGCGGAGATATCAGTTGCTATCAAAACAGTAGCTGGTTACGCAATGGATTCGAGGGCTAGCGCTACAAATCATGCAGAGGGTTCGGGGAAGACACCGTTGAAACACTCCTATTGTCGGGCATGACCGCCCTTGGAGCCTGGGTGGCCGAGCGTTCTGCTCCGTGTCCCCCGCCCACAGGCTCGCGCCCGTGGGCTCCTCCTTTACCTGCGCAGAACGCTCGGCCACCCAGGCTCCAACGGCTACGCATTGGACTATCGGCACGATGCCACGCACTGGTCTAAAATGCGTCCTTCCCAAGGAGCGCTGCAGCGGCCGGCACCGTACACACACGGTTTGCCAACGGCCGCCAGGCTTGGGTTTGCCAACCGCGCTCACTTGTCTGCACCCGAGAAAGTGAGCCGCATCATGACCCAGAACACCACCCCAATCTACACCCGTGGCCACGCGCTACCCGGCATTCTGGCCAGCCGCATCGCCATTCTGGACGGGGCCATGGGCACCATGATCCAGCGCTTCAAGCTGGGCGAGGCACAGTACCGCGGCGCGGGCTACACAGGGCCCGGCGCGCAGGGCACGCGATTTACCGACTTCCACCGCGATGTCAAGGGCAACAACGAGCTGCTGAGCCTGACCCGCCCGGACGTGATCTCCGATATCCACGAACGCTACCTGGCCGCCGGCGCCGACCTGATCGAGACCAACACCTTTGGCGCCACCACCGTGGCCCAAGCCGACTACGACATGGCCGACCTGGCCGTGGAGATGAACCTCGTGTCCGCCAAACTGGCCCGCGCCGCCTGCGACAAATATTCCACCCCCGACAAGCCCCGCTTTGTGGCCGGCGCCCTCGGCCCCACGCCCAAGACCGCCAGCATCAGCCCCGACGTGAACGACCCCGGCGCGCGCAATGTGACCTTTGAAGAGCTGCGCCAGGCGTACTACGACCAGACCAAGGCCCTGGTCGAGGGCGGCAGCGACGTGCTGCTGGTGGAAACCATTTTTGACACGCTGAATGCCAAGGCTGCGCTGTTTGCCATTGACGAATACTTTGAGGCCAGCGGCGAGCGCCTGCCCATCATCATCAGCGGCACGGTGACCGACGCGTCGGGCCGCATCTTGTCCGGTCAGACCGTCACCGCCTTCTGGCACAGCGTGCGCCACGCCCAACCGCTGGCGATCGGCCTGAACTGCGCACTGGGCGCGGCGCTGATGCGCCCCTACATCCAGGAGCTGGCCCGCGTGGCGCCCGACACGTTTATCAGCTGTTACCCGAATGCCGGTCTGCCCAACCCCATGAGCGACACCGGCTTTGACGAAACCCCGGATGTGACCAGCCGCCTGGTGCGCGAATTTGCGGCCGAGGGACTGGTAAATATTGTGGGCGGCTGCTGCGGCACGACGCCAGACCATATCGGCGCGATTGCCCATGCCGTGGCGCCGCTGCCGGGACGCAGTCTGCAACGCAATTTCTTCTACAAGGAAGCCGCTTAAAAGCAGTATCCAGGAGGCTGGGCGGCAGGGCGATCTGCGCAGGTCAAGGAGGAGCGCCCAAAGGGGCGCGGGGGACACGGAGCAGAACGCCCTGGTGCCCAGTCTCCTGGCAGCCCAGGAATAAACGCTATTATTTATATAGCGCAATCACTAGCATTTACGAGGGCTGGAGGCAGTTTTTACTAAATTCTCATGGCCGTGGCACCAGCGCCCGGTCTATCTCCAGCTGCATGGCCTTGGCCAGCTTGGCGTACAGGCGCAGCTTGCGGGCGTTGTCGCGCAGGCGTTCGGCCAGGCGGGCGGCAATGGCCAGCAGCAGCTTGGCGCCTATGCGCGGCTCGTCATTGATCAGGGCCTCAAGGGAATCTCGGGTGAGGATGGCGCACAGCGAATCGGCGCTAGCGGTGCACGAGGCCGAGCGCGGCTCGCGGTCCACCAGACCCACTTCGCCAACCAGGCTGCCGGGGCCCAGCACGCGTATCGTCAGCGGCTCGGTGCGGCTGACGGTGACGCTTTCCACCACCACTTCGCCCTCCAGCAACAGGGCCATGAAGCCTTCGTCGGCAGAGTCGCCTTCGCGGATGAAAGTGGTTTCTGCGGGGTAAAACTGCGGCGACATGTAGCCGACCACGACGCGGGCCTCTTCCAGCGTCAGGTGCAGCAGTGCATTGGGCGCGGTCAGCAGTTCGGCTGCGGTTTCGAACGCGCGGATGTGCATATTTGCCGGGTTGGTGTCGTCAGGAGAGCCCATGACCATGGTGTCCGCCTCTGTGCCACGCAGACAACCGTTGTCTGGTGGGGATGAAAGCGATGGTAAACCACGGCGGCGCGCTATTCATGTACGTTCTCCTTTAAAATTGAGCCATCCAAGGAGCGTTGCAGCAGGCCCAGCCACCCGGTCGCCCTGTCAGGCTTGGATGTTCCCAACGACGCTCACCTGGTTCGCTGTTTTACAGGTGAGATGCATGTCTTCTATTTCTGTCGTCCCCCCCATGATGCTGTCCGGCCTGGAGCCGGTCATCATCGGCACCGTGCCGTCGTCGGAAGACGGTGCGGCCCCGCGCGCCACCTTCGTCAACATCGGTGAACGCACCAATGTGACGGGCTCCAAGGCCTTTGCCCGCATGATCCTGAATGGCGACTTCGAGCAGGCCCTGGCCGTGGCGCGCCAGCAGGTGGAAAACGGCGCCCAGGTCATCGACATCAACATGGACGAGGCCATGCTGGACAGCCAGGCGGCGATGGTCCGCTTTTTGAACCTGATTGCCAGCGAACCCGATATCTCCCGCGTGCCGGTGATGATCGACTCCAGCAAATGGAGCGTCATCGAGGCCGGTCTGCGCTGCGTGCAGGGCAAGGGCATCGTCAACTCCATCAGCATGAAGGAAGGGCTGGACGCCTTCCGCCAGCAGGCCAAGCTGGTGCGCCGCTACGGTGCCGCTGCCGTGGTGATGGCCTTCGACGAAAAAGGCCAGGCTGACACCTATGCCCGCAAGATCGAGATTTGCGAGCGGGCCTACCGCATCCTGGTGGACGAAGTGGGCTTTCCGGCTGAAGACATCATCTTTGACCCCAATATCTTCGCCATTGCCACCGGCATCGAAGAACACAACAACTACGCGGTCGACTTCATTAACGCGACACGCTGGATCAAGCAGAACCTGCCGGGCGCGAAGGTCAGCGGCGGCGTGAGCAACGTG
>NZ_JANXUQ010000140.1 GCF_025356155.1 Rhodoferax sp.
AGCGTTCAATCTGAGCCAGGATCAAACTCTATAGTTCGATCTTGAATTTTTTGCTCTTTCGAGCAACTCATAAATTGGAATCGACACGAACTTCATTTCTGAATTTCATATCTTTTTTACTTCATGAGCGTTTGTATGTCAATTAAGACATAGTTCCGAAGAACTTGGCAATCGCCTTCAAACGCCCACGCTTATCGGCTGTAAATTTTTAAGGAACTGAAGAATTTTTACTTTCTTCGTTTGCTTCACTGTGATCAGCGAAGCCTTGAATTATGACACAGTTTTTACGACTTTGTCAAAACCCACTGAAAACTTTTTGACCGATTTGCTAAGCACCCAAAAATCTTCAGCGTAGCCTTCTATTATTACACATCTTCAATCCGCTTCCAAGGAGGAGCCAGTCAAAAATGCCAGTGCCCTAGACACGGTAGCGATCCGTCGCTCCACCCAGCTTTGCCAACAGTGCGCCAGCAATATCGAGCAACGGCAATATCTCATCCGCAGCACCGTGAAGAATAGCTTCTCGTGGCATGCCGAACACAATGCAGCTAGCCTCGTCCTGCACGTAGTTATAACTACCGGCGTCCTTCATTTCTTTCATCGCCTTGGCGCCATCATTGCCCATTCCCGTCAACATAATTCCGAACGCGTTACGCCCCACAACGCGCGCTGCCGATTTAAATAGAACCTCTACCGACGGTTTGTGACGATTGACCGCCTCTCCGTCCTCCACCACGCAAACATAGTTAGCGCCGCTCTTATCAATACGAAACTGCTTGCCGCCGGGCGCGATATAGGCGTGCCCCGGCAGAATTCGCCCTCCGTTGGAGGCTTCTTGGACAGTAATCTGACACAGGGTATTCAGCCGCGCGGCGAAACTGGTCGTAAAACCAGGGGGCATATGCTGGGTAATAACAATGCCTGGTGAATCGGCGGGCATGCGCATCAAAATCTCCTTGATCGCCTCAGTCCCACCCGTCGAAGCCCCGATACAAATAAGCTTTTCGGTGGAGATTCGCCCCATAGAGAGCAGTTCTGGGCGCACTGCTGCTCCTGATGCACCGCTAGTTATGGTGGCTGATGTCGGGTTTGGCGGGGATACCCGCCTAATATGGGCTGAAGCAGCCACGCGAACCTTTTCGACAATTTGCCCAGCCAACTCGTTGATTCCGTCCGCCAAACCTATTCTTGGTTTAGCAACAAAATCGACGGCCCCTAGCTCTAACGCCCGCATCGTTACCTCGGCACCACGCTCTGTCAGGGTAGAAATCATGACAACTGGCATGGGCCGGAGTCGCATTAGCCTCGCCAGGAAATCGATGCCATCCATCTTCGGCATCTCTATGTCCAAGGTGATGACGTCCGGATTTAGATCACGAATCATCTCCCGTGCAATGAGCGGATCGTTGGCTGCCCCAACGCACTCCATATCTTTCTGGCGGTTGATGATCTCGGTCAGCAATCCACGCACCAGCGCCGAATCGTCTACTACCACAACGCGAATTTTTTTCTTCACGCGCTTCTCTCAAAACAGGTCCACGGAGCCGCCTGCATTCGACTTCGCAACACTCGCTGCGTTGCCGCGCCGCTCTTCGACTGCCAGGGTCTCCGGATGCGAGTGAGCAAGCCTCTTGACCAACGCCTTACCGGTAACTGGAAAGAAGCATACTTTACGGGGATGAATATCCAACACATCCTGCGAAACGACTGGAATCCGCTCAGTAGATAAATAATCCAACACAAACTGGGTGTTGCGCTCTCCAACATTCATCGTGGTAAAACCAGCCATTACTTGGGCTCCGCCAAAAATCTTCGCCTGCATCGTTTCCCGCCGAGCGCCAAGTTTGAACATCTCATTGATCAGCAATTCCATCGCGAAGGATCCATAGCGCCCAGAACCCTCTCCGCCATCACCATCCGGCAACATGAAGTGGTTCATTCCGCCGGTACGCGCTTTTCCGTCCCAGATGCAAGCAGCAATACAGGATCCCAATACGGTCATCACGACCAAATCTTCGTTGGAAACGTAATACTCCCCGGGTAATACCTTCACCGCATCATATTGAAAATGGTGGTCGGCATAGAAAAAGGACGCCTCACCCGGCTTACGCGGCTGGGCCTTAAGTTGATCAACCCTGGACACGCGCCCATTCGCTAGAACTTTTGTGGCGGGGGCGGCACCCCCAAGGGTTCGACCCACAGAAGACTCAACACTGTACTGGGGCAAATTCATGTAAACCTTGTTATCAGTGATAAACCAAACAGGCCACGCAACCTCATGAGACCCGCGAGGATGCGCTAGCGTCTTTCATAGACCGTCTTTCCCTTCAGCACGAAGAGATCCCGAGAATCACTGAAATTCTCGGCATGTCCGACGAACAACAGTGCTCCCGGCTTCATCACCTCATAGATACGTTCAAGCACTTTTCGCTGTGTTTCCGCATCAAAATAAATCATCACGTTTCTACAAAAAACCGCATCGAAAGGCTCCTTAAAGGGCCAATCGTCTCGAATCAGATTCACAATCAGGAACTCGATCAGCCGCGACAGCTCTGGTTTCACCCTGACCATGCCGTCATTTCCTCCCTTGCCCCTTAAAAAATACCGCTGCATTCTGCTGTGATCGATACCCTTCATCCCGTCCAAACGGTAGACGCCTTGGGCGGCCGAAGCCAAAACTTTCGAATCGATGTCGCTTGCCATCAACGAAAATTTGGCGCTTTGCCCGAGTGCTTCCAGCGCGGCCATCACGATTGAGTAGGGCTCCTCGCCTGTCGATGCGGCACTGCACCAGACCCGCCAAGGGGTACCGGTCGCCTTTGATTTCAAAAGATCAGCAAAAATTTCGAAATGGTGATGCTCCCGGAAAAACGACGTCAAATTGGTCGTTAAAGCATTCACAAACTCTTGCCACTCTGGACTTTCCGCCGATTCCAACCAGCCCAAGTATTCGCGAAAGCTGTGATGTCCGGTTTCCCGCAGTCGTCGGGAAAGGCGGCTGTACACCATGGCGTGCTTGCCATCGTGCAGGCTAATGCCGGCTCTTTTGTAAATCATCGCCTGAACCCGATCGAAGTCCGCATCGGTCCAAGCGAATTCACGGCCTTGCATTCCAACTGACGAACTCACGGTCACTCCCGTTTCAAATAATTTCTGATTGGCGAACTCGCCTCTACCGCTAGGTCATTCAGTAACGCTAACCAAGCCCATGTCGGGCGCAGACATCAGGCGCTCAATATCAAGAAGAATCAGCATCCGATCACCCAGGGACCCCAAGCCCAAAACGGCAGCACTATCAATAACACTATCGATATCCGGCGCAGCCTTCAAGCTTTCGGGGGGCAGCTCCATAACATCACTAACCGAATCAACAACGATTCCGACGATTCTGTGCCTCAAGTTCAAAATAATCACTACGGTGAACGAGTTGTACTCGGCCTTCGAGCAACTGAACTTAAGCCGCATATCAACGATGGGGACAATCGTTCCCCTCAAATTCACCACCCCTTTGATGAAGTTCGGAGCATTAGCCACCCGCGTGGGAGGCTCATACCCGCGGATCTCCTGAACTTTCAAAATGTCAATGCCATACTCTTCCTGATCCAACCGGAAAGTTAAGTACTCCCGCGCATCAGAAGATGTCAGGTCATCTGCTTTTTCCATCACGCCCATGCTGTCCTCCTTCTAGACCTTGACATCAATGCCGCGAACGGCGAACTAACGCGCCCGTATCCAAGATTAAAGCCACCTTGCCATCGCCAAGGATCGTTGCGCCAGATACATTCGGGACTTTGCGGTAGTTGGATTCCAGATTTTTTACAACTACCTGCTGTTGTCCTAATAGCTCATCCACTAGAAGCGCGACTCGGCTGCCATCAGCTTCGACGACAACCATGATGTCGCAAGATTTCTCAAAGTCGAATCGTGGTATTTGAAATATCTTCTCCAACTCGATAACGGGCATGTACTCATCACGAACCTTCACCAGCTGGGAGCCCTGCCCCACCGTGCTCACCGCGTCCGCTTTGACTTGGAAAGACTCCACAACCGAGGACAACGGCAAAATATATACCTCACCACCGACACCCACTGACATTCCATCCATAATGGCAAGCGTCAACGGTAGTCGAACCGACACCTTCATCCCATAACCTTCGGCGGAATCAATTTCCACAGTTCCGTTCAGCGCCGCAATATTCTTTTTAACGACGTCCATTCCGACACCGCGCCCGGATACATCAGTCACCACTTCAGCAGTTGAAAAGCCGGGGGCAAAAATGAGTTGCCAAACCTCCTGATCAGACATCTGGTCCGAAACGTCCAACCCCCGCTCTCTGGCTTTGGTCAAAATACGTTGCCGAGACATGCCTTTCCCATCGTCACGCACCTCAATGACAATAGAGCCGCCTTGGTGCGAGGCAGAGAGCGTGATAGTGCCAGTCTCTGATTTCCCAGCGGCGAGTCGCTCGGTTGGCGACTCAACTCCATGGTCACAGCTGTTGCGTACCAAATGGGTCAACGGGTCGGTAATTTTCTCAACCAGCCCCTTATCCAACTCCGTTGCTTCACCTTGCGTGACAAAGTCGACTTTTTTGCCTAACTTAGTGGCGAGATCGCGCAGCATCCTAGGAAAACGACTGAACACAATCGACATAGGAATCATGCGGATCGACATCACCGATTCCTGCAGATCGCGCGTGTTTCGATCCAGATCCGCCAAGCCCGAAAGCAACTGCTGATAAACAGCGGGGTCTAAAGCCCGGCTGTTCTGCGCAAGCATCGCCTGCGTGATCACCAATTCACCCACCAAATTGATCAATTGGTCCACTTTGCTGATAGCGACGCGAATCGTCGCAGCTTCAGGCTGGGCAGCCGCATTGGCAGCAGGGGACTTTGCAGCCGGAGCTTTGGACACCACCTTGGCGTCGCCGGTGGCTGCAACTGGCGGCGCACCGGGAGCCCCGTCAAAGAATCCAAAGCCAGGGAACGCGGCCAAGGGCGCTCCGGGCAGAGGATCGTCAGCGCTTAAAGCTACTGAATCAGCCACAGGATCTGCAGCGGCAGCGCTCGCTTCAATCGCCTTGATCTGAATGTAATCTCTAGAAACATGGAAGGCGAACAAATCCAGCAGGTCTTCGTCAGACGATGCAGTCTCCACGGCGAAAAACCGTGTATTTTTCACGTCAGAGGGCAGTGACGCGATTTCGCCCAAGCCCGGAATATCCCGGAACAACTCTTGCACCGCATCGGCTTGCTCAGGACGCTCAAGAGGCCCGATGCGTATCTCGAGCGAACGCGTGAGTTTGCTTTTGCTGACAGCAGCTGCCACAGGCGCCCTCACAACCTCTGCTCGCGGCGCTGGAGCGGCAAGGGTTGCGGGCGCTTTGCCGGCAGCCAGTTCACTGATGCGCCGTACAAGGTCACCCGTGGGGGTTACCTCACCTTCGCCACCTGCTTGGTGCCGCGCCAGCAAACCTCTCGAAGCGTCAGCGGATTCCAACAAGACATCCACCATTGCAGCATTGGGGTGCAACTCATGTCTGCGCAGCTTGTCCAGCAATGATTCCATCTGGTGCGTCAGCTCAGCAACGTCGGCAAATCCAAACGTGGCCGCACCACCCTTCACTGAGTGCGCACAACGGAAGATGCCATTCAACACCTCGTCATCAGCAGTCTCCAGATTTAGGTTGAGCAACATTTGCTCCATAAGATCTAGGTTTTCACCAGCCTCTTCAAAGAAGATCTGATAAAACTGGGTTAGGTCGAAATCACCGCTTCCACCACTTTCCTGATGTGTCTCAGACATACCACGCTCCTATTCTTTATTGATCACGCCGCCAATCAACCGGTCAGCGGATGACTTTCTTGATGACATCCAACAGCCTGGCTGGGTCAAACGGCTTCACCAGCCAACCAGTGGCACCCGCCGCTCGGCCAGCCTGCTTCATAAGATCACTAGACTCCGTGGTAAGCATCAAGATAGGAGTTGTCTTGAATTGGGGGTGATCGCGCAACTTTCGGGTCAAGCCCAAACCATCCAAACGCGGCATGTTTTGATCGGTTAACACCAGATCAAAGGACTGGGCCTGGGCCTTCTCATAGGCGTCTTGACCGTCAACCGCCTCCACCACCTGATACCCAGCACCGGTCAAAGTAAACGACACCATTTTGCGCATGGAAGGTGAATCATCAACGGCTAGAATTAAAGGCATTTGTAGCTCCGACTATTTCAGTTTGGTGTGTGGGTGTAAGGACTCAGAATAGCTCAATTGAGCCAGCATCCATCTCGTCTTGTGTCACAGGGTTTGGCCTCTCCGGCACCTCTTCTACAAAAGGAACTGCCTCTCCGTCTTCAGCGCCCATGGATTCGGACGCCAAACGGTAAGCACAACCTTGCAGAATTTTGGAGGTATGGATGATCAACTGCGATGCCATGTCCTGGAACTGCAACTCAGTGACTGCAGCGCGCAAGGTACTGCGCACATCGTCCAACTCTTTAGTATTCATCAGTTCGGGGGTCGCCAGGTTCGCACTGGCGCTGGTGAAACGCTCCATAAGATTTTCCATGGTGTGCGCAAGCAGCCCATCCAGCCGGCTCAAGTCGTGCACCACTACCAGCAAAGAGTCCTGAACTTCAGCGACGAGCATGACCGGCATCTGCACAGCGGGGACAGTTGGCGTTGTCAATGATTGCTGCATTGTCATATGTCCTAATTAACCCGACTCCATATCGGTCTCACCCCGTTTTTTAGTTGAGGCGTCACAGGCTTCTAGATTAGCAGGAAACAGTAGCGTTGGGGAACTTTCGCAGATTCAGCTAACCAATATACGTAGACCAATTGTTTGCTTGCCGCATCTTTCGTAACCCATAATCGACAAACACTGCAATGTAGAAAATGGACACTAGAACCGAAGCAGCCCCACTGAAAATTCTCCATTTGGAAGATTCGGTGCAAGATCATCGCTTGGTCTGCAGAGCACTCGATGCAGCTGCGTTCGACTACGCGATAACCCGTGTAGATACGCTGACAGCCTTTACGGAATTCGCCACCTCCAGCGGGTTCGAGTTGATACTCGCTGACTACAGACTACCGGGCTTTACTGCCATTGATGCATGGTTGGCACTGCCTGAAGACAGCAGTCGACCACCAGCCATACTTTTATCCAGTGCGATCGGCGAAGCCGCAGCCGTGTCTGCCATCCATTTGGGTATCAGCGATTATTTGCACAAAGACGATCTCAACAGACTGGAACGCGCAATTTTGCGAACGATGGATGTTCACAGAGCCAACAAGGCGAAGGAAAAGTCCGACCTTGATCTAGCCATTTCTGAAAGACGTCTATCCGAGTTAACCGGCTACCTTCAAACTGCCATTGAGAGAGAACGGGCAGCAATCTCGCGCGAGATCCACGACGACATTGGCGGCTCGCTCGCCGCAGCGAAACTCGATCTCGCCTGGATTGCGCGCCACGGCACGGACCCGGCCATGCAAGCCCATGTCCAAGCCGCCACAGAAATGATCCAACACGCGCTAGGCTCTAGCCAGCGGATTATGATGAACCTGCGCCCATCCATTCTCGATCAAGGCCTATTCGCCGCCGTCCAGTGGCTGGCATCCAGCTTCGAGCGGCGAACCGGAATCAAAACAATCTTGCGTGCAAACAACGAAGACCTGTGCCAGGAAAAGTCGGTCCAATTGACGGCCTACCGCACCGCTCAGGAGGCGCTGACCAACGTTTCAAAATATGCCCGCTGCACCTTGGTCCAGATTGAAATTTCAGATGCTGAAGATTTCCTGACAATGGAAATCAGCGACAACGGTGTTGGCATCACGGAAGAAGAGATGCGCAAATCTGACGCATTCGGTATCCGTGGCCTTCACGAACGCGCAAAGGCTGTGGGCGGGTGGCTGGACGTCAGTACCCGGCGTGGTGTCGGTACTTCCGTGATACTGTCCGTTCCGTTAACCGCATCCGCCCATCTTTCCCCGGAGGCGCAGTTCAAGTGATTAAAGTCATACTTTGCGATGACCATGCCATGGTTCGCCGCGGCATTAAAGATACGTTGTCCGAAGCCATCGACATCCAAGTGGTGGGAGAAGCTGGCGGCTATTCGGAGGTCAGGGCGTTGATCCGCACGACACCATGCGACGTCTTGATACTGGACTTGAATTTACCCGGCAGAGGTGGACTGGAGGTGCTGGCCAGTTTGCGCGAAGACAACTCACCCATCAAAGTTCTGATAGTCTCCATGTTTGCCGAAGACCAATACGCGATCCGTTGCTTACGCGCCGGTGCCGATGGCTACTTGAACAAGGCTGGGGACCCCGGCGAACTGATCCCTGCGGTGCGGTCGCTGGCCAAAGGCCGCAAATACGTCACTCCCGAAATTTCTGAAATGCTGGTGGACAACCTTGCGTCACCCCGCGCAGCCTCCCTGCACGCTGCTCTGTCTGAACGAGAGTTACAAACGCTGCTGAAAATTGCATCGGGAAAACGCCTGTCTGACATCGCGGAAGAACTGATGCTTAGCCCCAAAACCGTTAGCGTGTACCGTGCGCGGCTATTGGAAAAACTCAAGCTGTCCAACAACGCAGAGCTGGCGGTCTACGCCATTCGCAACGAACTGGTTTAAGCGCTCCGTGCGCTACTGGGCGGAAAAAATATCGATAGAGCGCTCGAGAAGCACCATAAAGGGCTGATCCAGCATGGGTAGCGTCACGGCGATGCCGACCAAACCCACCACCAAAGAAATGGGGAACCCAACCGCAAAGATGTTCATCTGCGGCGCAACTCTGGAAACAATGCCCAATGCCAAGTTGGCAAACATCAGCATCCCAACCATGGGAAGAGCAATCCACAAAGCACTGGCGAACAAATCGGCGCCCAGATGCTGCAATTTCATATGCGCCAAGGTTTCCAAAAAATTTTGGTCCACGGGGAACGATTTAAAACTTCGGGTGATGGCGAATAGAACCAGCAAATGCCCGTTCATTGCCAAAAACAGCAGCGACGTCATCTGGCCAAAAAAACGGGCAACCGCGCTAGATTGCGCACCGATCGTGGGATCAAAAAACGCGGCGAAGTTGAGCCCCATCTGAAAGCCCACCACCTCGCCCGCCAACTCAACCGCAGAAAAGACCACCCGGACGGCAAATCCGATCGCCAGCCCCACCCCAATTTGTTGGACCACCACTCCCAGCGCCTGCGGATCGTTAAAGCCAATGGCTGGCAGATTCGGCAGGCTGGCTTGTGCTGCCAGCGCTACAAAGAAAGCCAGGGCAACTTTGGCGCGGGTAGGGATCGCGCGCGAAGAGAAGACAGGTGCCGCGGTAAAGACTGCCATGGTGCGCAGAAATGGCCAAAAAATCGGCGATAGCCATGCAGCGAGCTGGGCCTCGGTGATCGAAATCACAACGCCCCCCCCATCAGGCTACCGCTCCCGGGATGGCCTCTATCGTTCGGCGAATATATTCAACTAGCATGGTCAACATCCATGGACCTGCGATCGCAAATACGGCGATCACTGCAATAAGCTTTGGCACGAAGGCTAAGGTCGCTTCGTGGATTTGCGTGACCGCCTGGAACAGGCTGACCAACAAACCCACCACCAAAGCCGTGCCCAACACAGGTGTAGAAACCATCAGCAGCATCAACAGAGCGTCTTGACCCATCGTTAAGACCATTTGTGCATTCATAGCCCGGTCCTCACATCACGTCACAAAACTGGCCGCCAGCGAACCTATCAGCAGATTCCAACCGTCGGCCAATACAAATAACATTAACTTGAATGGCAGAGCCACCAGCACCGGCGACAACATCATCATGCCCAACGACATCAACACGCTGGCAACCACGATGTCGATCACCAGGAACGGGATGAAAATCATGAAGCCGATCTGGAATGCAGACTTCAACTCACTGATCACGAACGACGGCACCAACACGCGCATAGGCGCCGTATCCGCCTTTATGTCAGGTGCTAATTTCGCCAACTTGGCGAACAAGGCAAAATCGGACTGCCGAGTTTGCTTCACCATGAAGCTGCGCATCGGCGCCTCACCCCTCTCCAGTGCCTGCTCAAAACTTATCGTGTTTTTGGTCAAGGGCAAATAGGCGTCCGCATAGACCTTGTCCAAGGTCGGGCCCATCACAAAAAATGTCAAAAACAATGAGAGGCCCACAATGACCTGGTTTGGTGGAGACGACTGTGTTCCCAAAGCCTGGCGCAACAAAGAAAGCACGATCACGATGCGTGTAAAACCTGTCATCATCAACAGGATTGCGGGCAAAAAAGACAGCGCCGTGAAGAAAAGCAAGGTCTGGACGGGTACGGAAAAACTCATATTGGAGCCGCCCGTGCCAACCAACAGAGGCAGTTGTCCCGAATTCTGCGCGGAGACCGTTGCATGCAACGCTACCGCAGACAGACACAAAAAGACTTTGCCGAAGAAAGCGAGGCGATTCAAACAATACCTCCAAAAATTAATGCGGGTCGGAACCTTGCACACCAGCGACAGATGCCCCAGCCGTCGGCACGTGTACGTTGCCACGCTCCGTGTCATCAACATCGATGCAATGCAGACACGAAATATTCTGGCCCGTGACCCCAAGTGTGAGCCACACCCGCTTCCCCTCAGGCCCCACCTCTACGGTAACCACGCGTTGGTGAGGCCCCACAGCCAGCGCAGAAACAAAGCGCGACTGACCGCAGACATCGGCATACCGTCCCGGATACCGCTGTTTCGCCCACTTCAAAGCCGCGGGCAAACACACCAATACCGCCAAAAAAGCGCCAACCAGAATCCAGGACTGCGTCATTGCACCCGTCAGCTCTTGCTGACCCGGCGCAGGCGCTCAGATGGCGTGACCACATCGGTCAAACGGATACCGAATTTGTCATTAACCACCACCACCTCACCCTGTGCAATCAGGTAGCCGTTCACCAGAACGTCCATCGGCTCTCCGGCCAAAGCATCCAGCTCAACCACAGAGCCCTGACCCAGTTGAAGAATGTGCTTAATCGGCACCTTGGTTCGCCCCAATTCAACCGACAGTTGAACTGGGATGTCCAGCACCATGTTGATGTCATGCATGGGGGCGTCCCCCCCCCCTCCGGTCATGGACGAAAAAGGCTTGGGCGCTTCGCCGGCTAGCACACCACCCTGGCCTTCGTTGGGTCCAGGCTCAGTCGCTTTTTGCTCCAACAGGGCTTCGGCCCAATCGGCCATGCCATCGTCAGCGGCCGATTCGTCAGGTTTGTCTTCAGATGCCATTACTATCTCCTAACCAATTTTGGTCGTTACCCCGCAGGGCTTTGTCAATGCGAATGGCGTATTTGGAATTGTGGGTGCCGTACTGGCATTCAAAAATCGGCACGCCATCAACCGATGCCTGAATCTTTGGCTGCCGGTCCAGCTCAATGAAATCGCCCTTCTTCATCGCCAACAGTTGCTCTATGGTCGCATCGGCGCGGGCCAATTCTGCAACCAGGGTGATCTCAGCGGCCTGAATTTCACGGGTCAGCAGATTGACCCACCGCCTGTCCACCTCAATTGAGTCGCCCTGCGTAGACGAGTAGAGCACATCCCGAATGGGTTCAAGGGTCGAATAAGGAAAGCAAAAGTGAATCGCGCCAGTAATGTCACCAATTTCAAGCTGGAATGACGTCGATATGACAATTTCGCTCGGCGTCGCAATGTTTGCGAACTGCGGTTGCATCTCAGAGCGCTGGTAGTCCAGCTCCAGTGGGTAAATGCCTTTCCATGCCTTTTTGTACTCGGCCGTGATGACATCCACCAGGCGGTTGATGACCCGCTGTTCAGTCGCAGAAAAGTCACGCCCCTCAATTCGGGTCTGGAACTTGCCAATCCCACCGTACAGCGTGTCGATCACGCCAAATACCAACGCCGGCTCGCAGACGATCAACCCGCTGCCACGTAGAGGGCGGATAGCCACAATATTGAAATTGGTCGGTACTGCCAACTCGCGCAGGAAAGCGCTGTAGCGCTGCACAGTCACTGGGCCAACCGAAATTTCCGGGCTGCGGCGGATGAAATTGAACAGACCCACCCGCAGGTTGCGGGTAAACCGCTCGTTGACGATCTCCATCGTCGGCATTCGCCCGCGAACGATTCGCTCCTGGCTGGAAATATTGTAGGTACGGACCTCCCCGTGCTCAGCTGCCTCCTCGACCGTCTTCTGGCTCTCGCCTGTGACGCCTTCGAGAAGGGCATCTACCTCTTCCTGCGAAAGAAACGACTCACTCATAGTTAGATACCTGTGAAACCGCTATTGAACAATAAAACTGGAGAACAACACGCCCACGACGGGGAACTCAGCGTGCGCCGCCTTAGCCGGAGTCTTCTTCTTTTTCTTGGGCGGAGTCTCCTGCGCATGCTCGTCCTCATCCTCTCCGCCGCCAAACGGCTTTGCCGTCTCGCGCAAAATATCCTTTGCCAGCTTCTGCTTGCCTTCCGCCGACAGCAACTGCTCGGCCGTTCTTTGAGAAATCAACATTAGCACGCCGCTGCGGATCGTCGGCAGGAACAATTTGACGGTATCCATTGCGTGGGCGTCGGTCACTTCTAACGTAATACCGACCTGCGCCACCCGCTCGCCGCCAGGATCGGCCAAATTCACGACCATGCTGTCCAGCGGCAAATACGCAGGGGGCACCTTGGGCCCCGCATGCGCAGCCGCCTTCGCCGGACTGGCCTCTTCCCCATCTTCTGCCGCGGCCGCCGCAGCGCGCTGCTTGCTGATGTAGAAAAAAGCGCCGCCGCCACCCACAGCCAAGACCAGCACCGCCGCAACGATGATGATCAGCAGCTTCTTACTTTTGGCGGGCGCTTTGCCGCCCTCTTCATCCCCAGCATCATGTTTCCCAGCCACATTTGCTCCTTAGTTCGATAGCACCTTGGTGTTGATGGTGACACATTCCCTATCCTTACACAAAAAGATCCAGCGCCCCGCCCGAAACACGCCCAATACCAGAGGCCCTGTCCGCACGCGCAGGTTGCACTGACGCTACGCCCGACTGGCGTGCGCCTTGGCGGGATTGACGCTCCTGATCGCCGGAATCACCGGTGCCCGAAGTTCCGACGGATACACCCGACAACACCAAGCCCTCACGTTGCAGCATGTCCTTCAAATGGATGCTGGCGTTCTCAAGCGCAGCGCGTGCCTGCAACTCGTCCGAGCGGAAGCTGATGTGCGCCTCGTTGCCCTGCATGCGAATGCTGACCTCCACGGGTTTTTCGCCAATACCGTCCAGCTTCATCTCGGCACTTTGAACGTCATTGGTAATCCAGTAAGCCACCTGCTCGGCCACGTAGGTATCGGTAGGCGTCACCGGGTCGGGTGCGGCGATTGATGAAGCTCCAAATGCCGACGGCATATACGACTGACCGACCGACGAAGTGCCCTCGGATGCGTTGGAACGGAACACGGACCGCTCTTTGGCGGAATCTTCGCGGCGCGCAGGAGCCAGCGTGTTCGCCGCCACCAATGCAGTGGCAATAGGCGTCATAGGTATCTCTGCCACCTTTTGCAAAAGCTGCGCCTGGCGTGCGTCTGCAGCAAGACCACTGACCTCTGTCGAAGCGTTTATCGCAGTTTGGGCGGATGCCAGACGTGCAAAAACGTCTTTTTGCGCCCTAACCACTTTGCCAGCCAACTCCGAGGTCACGTCGCCGACCACCGCAGCGCCTGCAACGGCAGCTCCTCCTACCTTGGCTTGCATCTGGGGTAATTTCGCGGCCGTAGGAAGACTAGTCGCACTAGCCACCAAACTGGGGTTGGCTGGCTCTGTAGTCGCCACTGGCACCGGCACTGGCACTGCCGACCACCGGGCGGCCTGTGCCAACAGCGTAGCTGTATCCATGGCCAAGTCTGGCTGTAATTTAACATCGGAAGGCGCGGGCAGAGCGCCGACAGCAGCCGTCGCAATGTCAGCAGCGCTAACTTGTAAAAGCTCGCCCAGATCAGCTTCCGCACCAGTGAGATCGTTATCGCCAGCGAAATCTCGGGGTTGGCGCGTGCTTTTTGGTACCACCGCAGCACATGCTAGCGTGGCAAGTGCGGTTGCGCCCGGTTCGCTGCCAGGCAAGGCCCCATCGGCTAATAAGCCCGTTGTGGAAGTGGGGACCGTCGACGTATCCAAAGACGCCAGTATGGCCATAAAACCACCTGGGCCCCCTGCACCATGGCCATGTGCATCGCTAGATTTACCCTTGATGTGTTTGGACTCGGTTGCTGCCGGGCGCGATGTGTTTTGCGCTGAAGAACCTGTTTCAATTGTCATGTTTCTCTCCACTCATTGGCAGCGCCCGGTTACGCGCGTGCTGCATGGCTGCAAATTCGTCGGTGTGGCGTTGTTGGCGCTGTCTTTGGGTGCGCAACAGGGCAGTCTGCCGTGTCTTCAAAATCTGCTTCAAACCCAACAGGCGAACCTCGGCCTGCATCAACTTGCCCTTGGCCTGCTCCAATTGCACAGCTGACTGCGCCAGCACACCAGACTGCATGGCGATGGCCTGTTGCAGTCGGTCCATGAACTGGTACTGGTGGCGCATCAGCTCCACAGACACGCCGCGCGTGGCAGTGCCGGTCCAACGGGTATCGGTGTCTGCGGCATAGCCTTGCAATTGCGACATTTGTGCATGCGCAAAACCCAGGTTGCGTTCCACCCGCGCCGCCGCCTTGGCAAGCGCATCGCGCTGCAGCGTCGCGTGTTCAATGGCCAGTAGTACGCCTTTTAACGCGGACACGACAGCCCCCATGCGGTTTGCGTGATCATGCTACCCCCCCGCCTAGGCTGGTCACCGCCAGCAGCTCCTCCAGCACATATTCTGCAGGCGCGGCCTGGTACATGTCCTGTTGCAAAAATTGGCTCATGCCGTCGTGCAAGGCGATGGCTTCGTCCAACGCGGAATCAGAACCTTGGGCATAGGCGCCAATCTGGATCAGATCGCGGCCCCGCTCATATCTCGAGTAAATCGCCCGGAACCGCCGGGCCAGCTCAAAGTGCTCGCGCGACACCACGTTGTGCATCACCCGCGAAGCGGACTGCTCCACGTCAATGGCAGGATAGTGCCCGGACTCGGCCAGTGTGCGCGACAGCACGATATGGCCGTCCAGGATGGCCCGGGCGGCGTCTGCTATCGGGTCTTGCTGGTCATCCCCCTCGGTTAGCACCGTGTAGAACGCGGTAATGGAACCTACCCCATTCAAACCGTTGCCACTGCGTTCAACCAGTTGCGGCAATTTGGCAAAGCAGGATGGTGGGTAACCTTTGGTAGCCGGTGGCTCGCCAATCGCCAATGCAATCTCGCGCTGTGCCATCGCATAGCGGGTCAATGAATCCATCAACAACAACACATGTTGCCCTTGGTCCCTGAAACTCTCGGCAATGGCGGTCGCATACGACGCGCCTTGCAGACGCAGCAAAGGCGGGGCGTCGGCCGGAGCCGCTACCACAACCGATCGGGCTCGCCCCTCGGCACCCAGAATGTCCTCAATGAATTCCTTGACTTCACGGCCCCGTTCGCCGATCAGGCCGACGACGATGACATCGGCCTCCGTGTAACGGGCCATCATGCCCAGCAGCACGCTCTTACCCACGCCAGAACCGGCGAACAAACCGATACGCTGACCGCGCCCCACGGTCAGCAAGGCATTGATGGCGCGCACACCCGTATCCAGCGGCTGGCGCACCGGCGCGCGGTCCATGGCATTGATAGGCCGGCGATCCAGTGGTTTGGACGCCACCTCGGCAATAGGGCCTTGGCGGTCCATGGGCTGGCCTTGGGCGTCAACCACACGTCCCAACAATCCATTACCCAACGGCAAACGCAGCATGCCGGCATCGAATGCCGCAGTCGAAGCCGTTGTGTCACCCCAACGCGGCACAGGAATATACGCCGCAGCAGGCGCCACACCAGCGCCGCTGGACAAGCCATGCACATCACCGGCCGGCATCAAAAACGCCCGGTCACCGGCAAAACCCACGACTTCGGCCAACACAGGCGCGCGCGACTTCATCGACACCACACACTGAGACCCCACCGGCACCCGGATGCCACTGGCCTCCAGCACCAACCCGGTCAGCCGGGTCAAGGTGCCACGCACTTCCAGCGTGCTGTCATGCCCAACGCTGTCGCGCGCGCGCTCCAGATAATCTGCCCACTCGGTGGTGGTCGTAAAGGTGGTATCAGTCTCCGTCATGGGACACCTCCCAGGACGATTCCAGGCCCAGCTTGGCCACCGTCCGGCTCCAACGCTTTTCTATGGTTCCATCGACGACGGTTCCGGCCGCCTCTACCAGACAGCCGCCCCGGGTGATGTTGGCATCACCCAACAACGTCAAAGAAAGACCGGAAAACTCTTGCCGCAAAACCTCTTCCAGCACGTCCAGGTCCAGCGGATTCAGCCGGACCAGCGCCGCCTTGCAGTCGGTCGCCAGCACGCTCAGCGCTTCGCGGATCACCGGCTGCAGCGCGTTGGGGTTGCTGGACAACTCGTGCCGCAACACCTGGCGCGCCAGCTCGCAGGCCAATTCCAGCACGCCCTGGGCCATTACCTGTTGTGACTCGCCCAACTGCGCGGTAGCCGACTCAAACAATTGCAAATAGTGGCGTGCAGCATCCTGGCCCTGGGTCTCGATAAATTCGCTGATGTGGCGCTGGCCTTCCAGCGTCGCCTGGGCATGGCCTTGGGCGTAGCCGTCGGCGAAACCCAGCTGGCGTGCCTGGTCGTCCCGCACCCGTTCTTCGGCGTCTTCGCGGGCCTTGACCTTGGCGGCAAAACGCACCGAGGCCTGGTCAACCGCGCCAAAGTCAAAGCCGACCACGGCATTGATATCGTCGCTGGAAATAAAACGGCTTTGGTTGCTGCGTGTCATCAGACCATGGCGTCGTCGCCACCTCCGCCGCCAACGACAATCTGGCCTTCGTCCGCCAGGCGGCGCACGATCTTGAGCACTTCTTTCTGCTGGGCCTCCACCTCGGACAGGCGCATGGGGCCGCGCGACTCTAGGTCTTCCTTGAGGGTGGCTGCCGCACGCGAAGACATATTGGCCAGAATTTTGTCCTTCAACTCGGGCTGTGCGCCTTTCAAAGCCACGATCAGTACATCCGAGGAGACTTCCTTCAACACCATCTGGATCGCCTTGTCGTCCAGCTTCAAGACGTCGTCGAACACAAACATCTTGTCCATGATCTTCTGGGCCAGGTCCGCATCGTGGTTGCGGATGGACTCGATCACCGTGCCCTCAATGGCCGTGCCCATCAAATTGATCATTTCTGCCGCCGTCTTGATACCGCCCAGCGACGATTTGCGGATCTTGTCACCACCCGCCAACACCTTGAACAGCACTTCGTTCAGGTCTTTCAACGCGGTGGGCTGGATACCTTCCATGGTCGCCACCCGCAGCATGACTTCATTGCGCTGGCGTTCGGTCAGGTTCTTCAGCACATCAGCCGCCTGGTCATAGTCCAGGTGCACCAGGATGGCGGCCACAATTTGGGGATGTTCATTGCGCAGCAACTCGGCCACCGACAGCGGGTCCATCCACTTCAGGCTTTCAATGCCCGAGACGTCACCACCTTGCAAGATGCGGTCGATCAGCAGAGCAGCCTTGTCGTCACCCAGCGCCAGCTTCAAAACCGAGCGAACATAGTCGCCCGAGTTCGAGACGAGCAGGCTTTGCGATGCAGCCACATTGGTGAACTTACCCACCACGTCGTCTACCCGCTCACGCGTGATCTGCGTGGTCTTGGCGATGGCCTCGCCCAGCTTTTGCACCTCTTTGGGTGACAGGTGCTTGAACACTTCCGATGCCTCTGCCTCGCCCAGAGACATCATCAAAATTGCCGCGTCTTGTAGTCCGTCGTCTTGTGCCATGGTGCTATTTTGCGTCGGCCATCAGGCCGGAACCTCACCGTTCATCCACGTTTTGATGATGTTGGCCACGGCCGCAGGGTTGTCACGGGTCAACTGACGGGCATCGTCCAGTTGTTTCTCGCTAGCCGTAACCTGTACCGTGTCATTCACTCCCCCGGGACCGCTCAGTTGTGGCCGTTCTGGCATGTCAGACTCCATCGCGTCCAGTTGGTTCATGCGCACGTTGCTGACGCCAGCACCCGCAACCGGCGCCGTGCCCATTGCCTTGATGGCGGGGCGAATGACACCGGTCAATACCAACATGGCGAACAGCAGGGTGCCCACGGGCCAGGCAAAGCTGCGGGCCAAGTCCACTACTTCTGGCTGGCGGTAGAACGGCACATCCGGCACCTCGATCTTGTCCGACACAAAGGCCGCGTTCATCAGGTTGACCGAATCACCACGTTCCTTGTTGAAGCCCACGGTCTCACGCACCAATGCGGTCATTTTTTCGATCTGGGCGTCGGTCAGCGGTATGCTGGTGGTTTTGCCCTTGTCGTTGGTGACGCTGCTGTTGTTGACCACCACCGCCGCATTGATTCGCTTGACCAAACCCGATGCGCCTTTGACAACCCGAATCGTCTTGTCCACCTCGTAATTGATGATGGACTCGCGCTTGCCACCACCGGCCAGTGACGATTGCCCCCCGCCCGACAGGTTTTGTGCCGCGCCGTTGATAGGAGCCGATGCGGCGCCGGGTGGCTGGTTGGAGGTCGCGCCAGGCACGCCTGAGGGCGGGCCGTTGGACGCGGCGTTGGTGCTCTCTACCAGTTGCTGGCTGCGGATGGCGCCGACTTCTGGCGACTGGTTAGGCTTGTGCGACTCGGTGGTGGACTCGGTCTGCGAGAAATCCAGCTCCGCCGTCACCTGGGCCTTGACGTTTTGGCGACCGACGATGGGCTCCAGAATGTCCAGAATCCGCTGGCTGTACTGCTGCTCAACCTGGCGCACGTATTGCAGTTGCTCGGCATCCGCGCCCAGTGCGCCGCCCGAGCCGTCCGATGCGCTGGACAGCAGCTTGCCGGTGTCGTCCAGCACGCTGACGGCCGATGGACTCATCTCTGGCACGCTGGAGGCCACAAGGTGGATGATGCCGGCCAATTGGGCACGGTCCAGATTGCGACCGGGGTGCAAGCTCAGCAACACCGAGGCGGAAGGCTTTTGCTGTTCGCGGAAAAAACCATTCTGATTGGGCAGGGCCAGGTGCACCCTGGCGTTTTGCACGGATGACAGTGCCTGGATGGAGCGGGTCAACTCGCCCTCCAGCCCGCGCTGGAAGGTCAGGCGCTCCTGGAACTGGGTCATGCCGAAGCGGTTCGACTCCATCATCTCAAAGCCGTTGACCGACCCCTTGGGCAAGCCCAGCGATGCCAGCTTCAGGCGGGTGTCGTGCACACGGTCGGCCGGCACCAGGATGGCGCCACCGCCGTCGGAATGTTTGTAGGGCACGTTCAGCGTGCTCAGCTGGGCGATCACGGCGCCGCCGTCTTTGTCGGACAGGTTGGAGTACAGCACCCGCCATTCGGCTTGGCGGCCCATGACCAGACCCACGATGCCAATCGCCACAAACAGCACGATGCCCAGGGCCAAACGCAGGCGCTGCCCCTGATCCAGTGCGGCCAGCCGCTGGGCAAGCGTGGGGTTGACGGGAATGGTGGCAACTACAGACATTTTGATTTCCGGTGGATGGGCAATCTAAGGGGCACGGTTCGCCGCAGGACTGGGATTGATTATTCGACCCACCTCCGAAAACATTAGGGTAATAAGCACCGGCTTTCCCTACCAATTCAAAATAATGGCCCGGCAAGCGGGTAATAGGATTGCGGCACCCCAAACAACCACGGAGATCCACCATGGATTTCAAACTTAGCCCCGTAACCATGCCGACGGCGGTACGCCCCAGTACCAGCGCGCGCGCCGCCGCGGCCAGTGGTGTCGAAGGTGTGGGTGGCGGCTTTGCCGGGGCCCTGAAAGGCGCTTTAGGCTCGGTCAGCGCCGCGCAGAATGAAGCCACGCGCCTGCAACAGGAAGTGCAGATGGAAAACCCCAAAGTCAGCCTGGAAGAAACCATGGTGGCCATCCAAAAGGCCCAGATCGGTTTCCAGGCCTCGCTGCATGTGCGCAACCGGATGGTTCAAGCCTATACCGACATCATGAATATGCAAGTCTAGCAGGCCGCCAGCCCTCGTAATATATGAAGATATTGCTATATAAGCAATAGCAATTATCTCAATGCAACATCTGGGATTTGTGACACCCGATCTCCAGCCGCTCCAGCCAAGGCTCTGCCAGAAAACGAATTTGGGCATCGTTATTCAAAATTCGCAGCATGATGCGCGATTTCTCCTGGCGAGCACCCTCGTCCAACTGCTCTGACTGGGCACGGTGTCGCAACTGCTCAATGAGAACGGCACATACCGCTTCAAAACGCATGATCTCGTTCCAATCCGCGGTCTTGGCGGCCTCCAGCATACGGGCGCTGCTGTCCTCAATCGCCTTGTAATAATCAATAAGAACTTGTGACATGACTCAGGTCTCCACAAGTGACAGCCGCACAGAAGTACCAGCTAGTGTCACATTTGTACTACTGCCGCCCTTAATCGACTTCCAGCTTTGGGCCAGGGGTTCTATCAGGCGATATACCTCTCGCAAGATGGCATCGTCATTTTGCACATTGGCCACAATTAACCGGTACACAGCATAGTCATACAGCGCTTGAAGATTGACGGCCAGTGGCCCACCGTCCACGGTATCCAACCCGGTGGCCAGCCCCTCTTCCAGAATACGGATGCACTTGGAAATAGCCGCGCACTTGGCTGGCACATCCTGGCGCACCAGCGCGCCACGTGCGGTGTTCAGGGTTTCCAACAAACCGTCAAAGAGCAAGGAAACGATTTGGTGCTTGTCCGCCGTGTGCATACCGGTCTCAACACTGATTCTTTGGTAGGCATTGGCACTACGCGGGCTGTTGGAACTGAACATGGAGGCCATCCTTTGGAAATGGGTAACTGATGGCTAGTTATCGACCGCTGGTTCAAGAACTGAAGTTACCTATAAGCCGCTTTCACCGTGTACTTTGATTCCACGTAGTGACCTGCTGGCTCACATAGGCGTTGATGGCATTCAGGCTAGCCATCTTGGCATCCAGCGCGGTGTAGCGCGCATTCAAGTTGGCCTCGTACTTGCTTACATGGTCATTGAACTTTGATTGGTTCAATGCATTTTGACTCAGCGCACGCTTGAGGCTGGCATCTTTGGTATCGAAAAAACCGGTGCTCGATAGCAAATCGGTCGTCACGGCGCGCAGCTTGACGGCGATACCGTCTGAGGAACCGCCGCCGGTGTTGCGAAACAAGTTTTTCAGCTCCGTCATATTGTCCAGTCCCTTGGACAGTTTGCTCGCGTCCACAGCCAGATCGCCACCCCGTTGCTGCGTAATGCCCACGTCGGCTAGTCTGCTGTACATGCTGGAGCCCTTGGACACGAACTGTATTGCCGAGCGCAGGCTGTTTTGCAACCCAACCGTGGTCGAGTCTCCTTGCAGCAGCCCGGCCCCCTTGGTGGCCGGGTCGTACTTGGTGGCGTCATTCAGCACTCCATTGACGGCGTTGTAGGCAGCCACGAAGTCAGCAATATTCTTTTCGACGGCCGACGTGTCTTTGGAGACGGTGATTTCGACCGGTGCAGTGGTCACCTGCAATGCATTGAACGTGACCCCCGAAACCGTAGTGGCGAATGTATTGGTGGAGGAACTGACCGGAATGCCGTTCACCGTAGCCGCCGCGTCTGTGGCCGGCGTGGTGGTGGTGGTGCCCACCACCAGGCGCGACAAACCCAATGCGTCCGCATTGTTGCCATCTTGGTCTGCCACACTCAGGGCAAACCCACCTGCAACCCCGGTGCTCTTGCTGCGCAGCAGCAAACGCTCGCCCGATGCGTCACTGAGTACCGAGGCAGTAACTCCCGCATTGGCTCCATTGATTTTGCTGGCCACGTCAAGAATAGTATCGGTAGCAGTCACATCAACATTCACTGCCGCACCAATTACGGGCGTGAACGTCAGCGTACCCTGCCCCACCGCCGCACCGGTTGGCAACAGTGGTGCTGATGCCGTGGATTTGGCCTTGGCCAGCACACTGACTTCAACACTGAACGTTGTAGGAAGCGTTCCCCCTAGAGCGCTGGCGGTTACTGCTGCAGTATTAGAGGAGGTTGCAGTGACCGCATTCCAGCCCGTCACACTGGTGAGCTTGCCGGCGGCATCGGACAGCGTGGACACCAAGGATTTGATTTGCCCAAATGCCGATATCTTGGTTTTTACCGTAGTTGCCGCTAGCGTCAGTTTATCCAGAGGCTTCTTTTCGAGAGCCACCAACTGCGAGACGATGCTTTTGACGTCCAGGTTACTCCCAAGCCCTGGGGATGAAATCGTAGCCATAGACACCTCCTAGTAACTAAACCCAGCTTCGCCCACCATTATCGAGCACGCAAAATCCTGTGTCTTCCAATAAACGTCTTAAAACCCATCTATTACACTTCATCGACCGTTCACCCCCAAACTGTAGGCGTAAATGGCAGAGGCGGCGACAGAAACCTTCTGCCGCCGCCTCTTAAAACCCAAGCGCCAGGGCGCAGCGCGCCCCAGCGGGCTATCTTTGGCTTACCGCAACAGAGCCAGCACACCCTGTGGCAACTGGTTGGCCTGGGCCACCATGGCCGTACCCGCTTGTTGCAGAATCTGGGCGCGTGACAGGTTGGCGGTTTCTGCGGCGAAGTCTGCGTCCTGAATGCGGCTACGTGATGCAGACAGATTTTCGGAAGTCACCTGCAAGTTGCTGATAGAGGTTTCGAACCGCGACTGCAGCGCACCGAGTTTGGCGCGTTCGCCGTTGATAAAACCCAATGCAGCATCGACCGTTTTTAGCGCATTGGTTGCGTTGGCAAACGTGGTGATGTCCACATTGGCCACGTTGTTCAGGGCTGAGCCACCGGTCGTCAATTGGCTGGTGCCAGAACTCAGCGCAAAGGACTTTTGCGAGTCCAGCGTGATGTAGCCCCCCACGGTAGATTGCGCTGCAGTCGTCGATGCAGCCAGTGCGACTGCTGCACCGGCCGCTGCGCCGGCCGCGTTGTATGCCGTTACCCCAATTGACTGGGCATTCGCAACACCAGCTACGGTCGCGATATTGATATCGTTGCCCGAGGCGTTGGTCAGAATCACCTGGGTGCCGTCGGAACTCAAAGACGCATTGATGCCGGTTTTGGCGGACTGGTCGTTGATGGCCGACACGGCTGCAGCAAATTTATCGGTGCCGGTGGTGGCGGTCAGGGTGAACGACGCCGTCACAGCGGTTGTATTGTCCCCTTTCAACGAGATGGTGTAAGAACCTGTCGTGCTCATGCCGCTGAGGCGTGCCTCTGTGCTGGCAGTAGCCGTGACGCCAGTAGTCGCCTTGAGGGCGTTGATCTGGTCTGCGGTCGCCTTGGCACTGTCGCTCGCTACTACAGACAAAGTGCCCGTACCCAGATAGCCACTCACGGATACGGAGCCTGCGGTCACTCCGTTCGAGGCAGTAGACGTTGCACCACCCGTTGAAATACCTGCAGAAGCTACATTCTGGTTGTTGCCATACACGCTGGTACGCAGATTGCCAGTAGCCGCAACAATAGTCTGATTGGCGTTGGCGCCCACCTGGAACTGTTGGGTACCAAAGGTGCCATCCAGCAGCTTGGATCCGTTGAATTCCGAGGTTTGGGAAATGCGGTCCAACTCCGATACCAACTGGCCCACTTCGGACTGCAGAGCTTGGCGGTCGCCCGCGCTGTTGGTGGCATTGGCCGACTGCACGGCCAGTTCACGCACCCGTTGCAAGATGTCGCCCGAGGCCTTCATGGCGCCTTCAGCCGTTTGCGCCAGAGAGATGCCGTCGTTTGCATTCCGTGTGGCCTGGTTCAGACCACGGATCTGGCTGGTAAAGCGCTCGGAAATAGCCAGACCGGCCGCGTCGTCCTTAGCACTATTAATGCGTAAGCCTGATGACAAGCGCTGGATGGAGGTGGACAGCGATGAGGCGTTCATACCCAGATTGCGCTGCGCAGTTAACGAATTAACGTTGGTGTTGATGATGGATGCCATTGTGATACTCCAGTAAATCTGACTGAACCCGGCATTGCTGCCGGCCTAATCGCCAGTTCAAGCCTGGCCGCCATGTCGGAGTGGCCCCAAGACCCTGCCCCGACGACGAGCCCAATTTGCAACCCGTTGCATTTGTTTTCGGTTGCTAGACGTAGAACTTTAGTGTCGATCTGAAAAACAAGGCAGTTTTTACCGTGGTTATTGGACAAATGCCATTTTTTGCCATCTCCACAATTGCCCCATCGTCGCCAAGTTACCAGTCCATTGTTGGTGCTTGACCCGGCCGCAGTGCCGCAACTTTATGGAGTTTTGCTATGGCCTCTACCATTAACACCAATATCAGCTCACTGACGGCACAGCGCAATCTGGGCACTAACCAGATGTCTCTGACCACATCCATTCAGCGGCTATCCTCTGGCCTGCGCATCAACAGCGCCAAAGACGACGCCGCCGGTCTGGCCATCTCCGAGCGCTTCACCAGCCAGATCCGTGGTCTGAACCAAGCGGCCCGCAATGCCAATGACGGCATCTCTCTGGCGCAAACGGCTGAAGGCGCCATGCAATCTGCCAGCAACATCTTGCAGAGGGTGCGCGAACTGGCGGTGCAATCCGCCAACGCGTCCAACAGTGCTGGCGACCGCCAAGCGCTGCAGGCTGAGGTGGGCCAGCTGGTGGCCGAGCTGGACCGTATTGGCCAGACCACCGAGTTCAATGGCTCCAAGCTGCTGGATGGCACTTTTGGCACAGCCCAGTTTCAAGTGGGTGCCAATGCCAACCAAACCATTATTGCGGCAACCGCCAATCTGCGTACCAGCGTCTACGGCAACAACCAGAATGTAGCTTCTGCAGGTATTTCAACGGGTGGTGCAACGTCTACTGCCTCGAACGGAGTGACCGCAGGCTCCGTATCCGTGAGTGGCTATCTGGGTACGGGCACTTTGTCTGTAGTAGCTAGCGACAGTGCCAAGGCGACCGCAGACCAGATCAACGCCCTCAAGGCGACTACTGGCGTCACGGCTACTGCCAGCACAGAAGCACGCCTCAGCGGCATGAACTCGACAGGTTCTTACACAATCACCCTGAAAGGGGACAATGCAGCCCCCATAACGGCGTCGTTCACCCTGACCTCCACCACCGGCACCGACCACTTGTCGGCAGCGGTTTCGGCCATCAACGACCAAGCGGCCAAAACCGGAATCAACGCGTCGGTGAGTTCCGACGGCACCCAGGTGATTCTGACCAACGCCTCGGGCAACGATATCAATATATCGACCGTAGGTGGTATTGCGAATGCCCAGTCAATTGGAGTGACAGCCTACAATGCAGCCGGCTCAGCGGCCGGTGCAGCAATCGCCCTAGGTGCATCGACGACTGCATCGCAATCTACTGTGGGGGGCTACATCACACTGGACTCGCAAAAGTCCTTTGCGCTAAGTTCTGGCACTACCCAATTGACGACCGGCGGCTCGGCATTGAACACTGTGGCAAACCTGGACGTGACCACGTTCACCAACGCAACCAATGCGCTAAAAACGGTGGACTCGGCCTTAGCCTTCATCAACGGAGAACGCGCCAAACTCGGTGCGCTGCAGTCGCGCTTTGAAACCAGCATAGCAAGTCTGAACATCACGTCTGAGAACTTGTCTGCCTCGCGCAGCCGCATCCAGGACGCTGACTTTGCAATGGAAACGGCCAACCTGTCACGCGCGCAGATTCTGCAGCAAGCGGGCACCGCCATGGTAGCCCAGGCCAATCAGATTCCGCAAGGCGTGTTGGCACTGCTGAAGTAGTCGGTCCGACTATTGGGCAGCTAGAAAACAATTCCGGGTGAATTCGGCCACACGCCCTCGTAAATACTTGCCTTGCAGCTATGCTATTCATAGCAGATCGCATGATTCTTGCACTTCGCCACGAGCCGGTTGGATAACCGGCCGGTGGCAGCCAGTGAACGCGTGGCGCGCAGTCTGGACCCACACCTTGCCAGCCTGCAGTCAATTGCCCGACGTATCGCGCACCATTACCCTAACAGTCCAGGTGAAACAAGGGCCTAGTGCTACTCTTAACGTACCAATCAAGTCCCACCCACCTCTGACCAGCGCGCCAGCCCTGAGACAGACTAACGAAGCAGCGCCAATACACCTTGCGGTAACTGGTTGGCCTGGGCCACCATGGCGGTGCCAGCCTGCTGCAGAATCTGGGCCCGGGACAGGTTGGCCGTTTCTGCGGCAAAGTCTGCGTCCTGTATGCGGCTGCGTGAGGCGGACAGATTTTCTGACGTCACCTGCAGGTTGCTGATCGACGTTTCAAAACGCGACTGCAGCGCACCGAGTTTGGCCCGTTCGCCGTTGATGAAAGACAGCGCCGAATCTACGGTCTTCAAAGCGTCGGTGGCGTTGGCGAAGGTGGTGACGTCTAAATTGGCCACGCTCTTCAGTTGAGAGCCGCCGGAAGCCAACTGGTTTGAAGCCGATGTCACAGCAAATGACTTTTCAGAATCCAGCGTGATGTAACCACCAACGGTCAAATAGTCAAGGATGGTATTGGCTAGTAAAACGGCCGGCGATCCAGCCACTGGCGCACCCGCAGCGTCGTAGGCCGTGACAGTCACAGTGGCAGCGTTGGCAATGCCTGTGTCCCCCACCACAATGTTGTTGCCTGATGCATTCTTTAATATGACCTGCGTGCCGTCTGAACTCAAGGATGCGTTGATTCCGGTTTTGGCGGACTGGTCGTTGATGGCCGACACTGCCGCGGCAAATTTGTCGGTGCCGGTGGTGGAGGTCAGGGTAAACGAGATCGTGCGTGCTGCGCCAACATTGTCGCCTTCCAGCGTCAATGTATACGACCCCACGGATGTCATGCCGCCCAGGCGTGCCTCGGTCGTTGCCGTGGCGGTGACGCCCGTGTTGGCTTTGAGTGCGTTGATTTGGTCTGCCGTAGCTTTGGCCGTCGCCTGCGAGGCAACGTTCAGGGTGCCCGTCCCCAGGTAACCACTGACTGTAACGGCACCACTCGATACGCCGTTTGGGGGTGCAGACAGGGGAGCGGGACCCCCAGTGAAGCTGAACGCTGAGCCGGTACCCACACCTGCGCTGGCCACATTCTGGTTATTGCCATACACGCTAGTACGCAGATTGCCGGTAGCAGCCACAATAGTCTGGTTGGCATTGGCACCCACCTGGAACTGTTGCGTACCAAAGGAGCCGTCCAGCAGCTTCTGGCCGTTGAATTCCGAGGTTTGCGAAATACGGTCCAACTCCGACACCAACTGACCGACTTCAGACTGCAGCGCTTGGCGGTCGCCCGCGCTGTTGGTGGCATTGGCCGACTGCACGGCCAGCTCGCGCACACGCTGCAAAATATCGCCCGAGGCCTTCATGGCGCCTTCAGCCGTTTGCGCTAGAGAGATGCCGTCGTTGGCATTGCGCGTGGCTTGGTTCAAGCCACGAATCTGGCTGGTGAAGCGCTCCGAGATGGCCAAGCCAGCCGCGTCGTCTTTGGCACTGTTGATGCGCAGGCCCGATGACAAGCGCTGGATGGAGGTGGACAGCGACGAGGCGTTCATACCCAGATTGCGCTGCGCGGTCAACGAATTAACGTTGGTGTTGATGATGGATGCCACAGTTGTATTCCTTCCACGGGTTGACACCCCATACGCCAACCTTTGTTATGGTTTTCGGCGGTTGGTGCCAAACCTTGAGGGCAAAGATTTTTAGATGGCGGAACTTTCCCGCGCTTATTGGGCCACTGAGGGGCTTGGCCTACAGCACAATGCAACGATAGAACCCGTTCGTACTCGCCACAGAACCAGCAAGGGAAGCACACCGTGCACACAACCATCCATCAGAAGCACACACCCGCAAGCGCTGCCAACGACCGCATGCACGCCGCGTTGGAAAGTGCCGACTGGCCCTTGCTGGTGCGGCTGTGCCAGCAGGCACTGCGCAAAAGCCGCATGGACCTGAAGGCCCACCGGCTGCTGGGTTTTGCGCTCAACCAGCGTCGCCAAACGCAAGAAGCGCTGGATGCCTTCAAGCGAGGAGCAGCGATGTATCCCAACGATGCGGAATTGCTGATCAACTACGCCAACGTACTCATAGAGCACGTTCGCAATGTAGAGGCACTGCCCCTGCTGGAGCGGGTGTGTAGCCTGCGGCCCAACCAGTCGATTAGCTGGCTCAAGCTGGCCGAGTGCTGCTACCTGCTGACACTGCACGAAAAGGGTTTTGCGGCGGCTGTGCGGGGCGCTGAGCTGGCAAAGTCAGTTGACGAAAAGGCCAACGCGCTGATGCAAAAGGCCGTGCACCGGCGCGAGCTGGGGCAGATACGCGAGGCCATAGAGGACAGCGAAGCCGCCATTGCACTCAACCCTCTGAGTGCGGGCAACCACACCAACCGACTTCTCTACCTGCTGGCCGACCCGGATGTGAGCGCCGCCCAGGTGACAGCCGCAGCACGAGAATTTGGCGCAGCGTTCGAGCCCCCACTCAAGCCCCATTGGCCCCGTTTTGCAGAACACCGGGGCGACCCCTGGCGCAGGCTAAAAATTGGTTTTATCTCGGCTGACTTTCGCGTGCACTCCGTGATGTATTTTGTGGAAGGCTTGTTGGCACAACTCGACCGAAGGCAGTTTGAGGTGTACGCCTATTACATGTTCGCAAGCAGTGACCATGTGACCGAGCGGGTGGAGCGCCACGCAGACCATTTTGTACGCATGGCGCCCTTCAGTATCGAAGAGCAATTGCGGCGCATACGCGGGGACGGCATCGACATTTTGATCGACCTGACGGGCCACACCGGTGGCAATGCCCTGCTCACCCTGGCTCGCAAGGCGGCACCCGTGCAGGTATCGTGGCTGGGCTACCCAGCCACCACGGGGCTGGAGGCGGTGGACTACAAGTTCACCGATGAGGTGACCGACCTGCCCGACGCCGACGACCAATATACCGAGCGGCTGTACCGTATGCCCACTTTCTTTGCCTGTTACCGGCCCATGAGCCGCCAACCGCTGTGGCGCTACCAGCCCCGCTACCTGGTGCGCCCTACGCCAGCACTGGCCAATGGCTTCGTTACTTTTGGCTCTTGCAACAACCTGGGCAAGCTGACTGACGGCGTACTAGCTGTATGGGGTCGCATATTGCAGGCAGTGCCCGGTGCGCGCCTGTTGATTGAGGGCAAAAACCTGGACAAGCCCGACTTTGCATCCAGCTACCGCCAACGCTGCGCCGACTTGGGCCTAGACCCGATCCGGCTGGATCTGGTTGCCTTGGACTTAGGTAACCAGTACCTGACCTACCACCGAATAGACATTGCATTGGACCCATTTCCCTTGACCGGGGGCACCACGTCGTTCGACGTGTTGTGGATGGGCGTGCCACTGGTGTCGATGGTGGGTACCAGCTTCAAAAGCCGCATGGGAACCGGCATGTTGACCTACCTGGAGCGCACCGAATGGCTGGCCGAAGACGCGGACCACTACGTTCGTATTGCGCAACAACTGGCGGCAGACCTGCAACAGCTCAATACGCTGCGCATGGGGTTGCGTGAGGAGTTGGAGCAATCTGCGCTGATGCGTGAAGATATCTTCACCCACTTCTTCAGCGAAGGCCTGCGCACGATGTGGCTGCAATGGCTGGCGCAGGCCGAGCACCCAGGCGACAGCGCGGCCCAGATGCAGGCTATGGAGCAGTGGCTCACGCAAGTGCCCGCCGAGTGGAGCAGCCCAGCGACTCCGGGCGTGGGGCTGGAGCCTGGCAAACGCGTGAGCCTGCCCGAGGCTTATCAGCGCCTGCAGACTGTGCTGGACAGAGCCAAGGCAACCCAGCCGCAGGCTCTCAATGCGCTTGCCCAAATACAAGATCGCCAGTGGGCAGAAGTCACCACGTTGGCAGAAACGATACTCAGCGCCGTGCCCCACGACGCGTTTGCTCTGGCTTGCCTGGCCGAGGTGGAGCACGCCCATGGCCACACGCAGTTTGCGGTCACCTACCTGCAATACGCCCAGGCAGCCATGGCGCGGGCTGGAGAAGGCATGGGTGCCTAAACCGACGCTGCATACTTTTGAGGGGAGTGCATCAACGCAGACTGTAAAATGCATTTTTATGGTTGTAATTAACCATAAATGTGTATTTAATGCCATATAAATGGTTTTTATACTTTCATCACCTCTCGAAATTCTGGGTGCATTGGGTGCCCGTCTGCGAACCCAACGCCTGGCACAAACTCTGTCGCAACGCGATGTCGCCCATATGGCCGGATTGTCCTTGGGTGCCCTGCGCAAGTTGGAGCTAAACGGACAGTGTTCGCTGGAAACTCTGGTGCGTGTGTTGCATGCGCTGGGTCTGGTGGGTGAGTTAGAAGACCTGTTTGTACTCAAACGCCAGTCCATCGAGCAGATGGAGCAGGCGCAGGCCGCCCACCAACGCCGGCGCGCACCGCGCAGAAAAGTGCCGTGAAGCAGCTCGCCGTGCATTACTGCGGCTGGGGCGAAGACTGGCTGCTTGGGCACTTGGCCGATGACGGCCAGACCCTGCTGTTCGAGTACGCCGCGGAAGCGTTGACCCAAGGCCTGGAACTCTCGCCCCTGCACCTCAAGCTTCGCGCGCAAGCCTATGGCGGCTTTCCAGCGCATCTGCAGCGCCTGCCGGGCTTGGTTGCGGACAGCCTGCCCGACGGCTGGGGCTTGCTGCTGATGGATCGCCTGTTTCGTCGGCAGGGTCATCGCCCACCCGGGCCGCTGGATCGACTCGCATTCATCGGCAATAGAGCAATGGGAGCCCTGCGTTTTGCTCCTGCCCAAGACGCTGGCGCGGAAGAACCAGACTGGAACCTTCATGCCCTGGCAGAGGAAAGCGCCCGTGCGCTCAATGACGATGCAGGTGCGGCCTTGCGCGAGCTGGCGCTAACTGGCGGCTCACCGCAGGGCGCAAGGCCCAAGGCCTTGGTGCAATATGACGCCCCCAACAACACGGTCAGCACCCGTTCAGACGCCCGGGGCAGCCCGTGGTTGGTGAAGTTTCCCGCGCAGGCCGAACACAAGGAAGTCTGCGCCATTGAGCAGCTGTATGCCGAGTTGGCCCGCAGCTGTGGGCTGGAGGTACCTGAGAGTAGATGCTTCGACCTTGGTAAGGGTCTCGCTGCTTTTGGTGTGGCGCGCTTTGACCGCGAGCAGGGGCTGCGCGTACCCATACACAGCCTGGCAGGCCTGCTGCAGGTGGACTTTCGGCTACCCTCCGCCTGCGACTACACCACCTTTCTGCGCGCCACCCGCCTGCTGACGCGTGATGAACGCGAGGTGGAGAAAGCCTACGCCCGCGCCGTGTTCAACGTGCTGTTTCACAACCGGGACGACCACCCGAAAAACTTTGCATGGCGGTTGGGCCGAGATCGGCGCTGGCGTCTGGCCCCGGCCTTTGACCTGACCTTCAGCGAAGGCCCGATGGGCCAGCACCATATGGACGTATGTGGAGAAGGCGCCGCGATAAGCCACTTGCACCTGTTAAGCCTGGCAAAAGAAGGCGGCGTGCAACAGAAAACTGCTGGGGTCCTCATCGAACAGATGCTGTTGCAAGCATCTGGCATTGCCAAGCGACTTGCGGCCTTCGCGATCCGCCGGGCAACGGCCCAGAAGATCAAATCGGCGATTGATGCGTGCAGCCATCGCTTGACAAAACGCTGACCCGCCATTCAGCGTGGAATGCGTCGCAAGAAGCCCTCCGGCGCAACGGTAACCATCAACTTGTTGGGCCAACTGGCATCCACCTCAAAATCCGGTTGCGTTTGCAGCCACTGGCGCAGCGCAGTCTTAGGGTTGTTGCCAACATCCCAGGGCCGGTCGCCAAAAAAGCCCGGCGGCATGTCTTCTACAAAGGTATCAAACACCACGCAGTAGCTGCCCGGGGTGACCAACGGTGCATAGGCATCGAGCTCTGCCAGCACATGGTCGTGGGTGTGCATGGAGTCCAGCAAAACCAACACACGTTGGTACCCGGCAGCGGCAGCGTGAACGGTAGCAACCGTCTCCGGCGCAATGGAAGAGCCCTGCACCATGTGTATACGGCTGGCCATGGGGTGGGCCTCAATGGCGGCACGGTTGTGTTGGCGTATGTCGATGTCTATCCCGATGACTTTGCGGTTGCTCTGGCGCGGGTCCATGGTGGTGCCCGCCTCGATGGCATCGCACATGTCCAGCATGGCCAGCAAACTGGCGCTCAGCACCAGGGAGCCTCCGTGCGCAATGCCAGTCTCGATGATGAGATCCGGGCGCACCTGCCACACCAGCTCCTGCATGGCGACCATGTCTTGCGGGTATTGAATGATGGGGCGGCCCATCCAGTCAAAGTTGTACACGTATTTGCGGTGCATGGAGGCTTGCAGCCAGTCGCGCGACAGTGCTACAAAGGATGCATCGTTGCCGTTGGACTCAAGCCTTTCGCAACGCTCCATGGAAAACTGTTTGACGGGGTCGGTTGTCATGTCATCACCTTCTGGTCAATTGGAAATAGTCGATAAAACGGGGCGTGGCTCAAAGCCAAACTCGCCTCGGATACGTGTCACGTCCACTGGTGCAAAGTGGGTCACCGGCGCATTCGCAAGAATATCCACCGTACAGCCCGTAGTGGCAACCAGATGCTCCACCCACTGCCTATGGGTGACTTGCTGGCCGCTGGCCACGTTGTACATGGATCGCTGCCCGTGGGTAGCGATGCGCGGCAGCAGATGCAGCACATCGTCGATATGAATGTAGTCTTTGGCAGAGGCTAAATCAGTGCGCAGTGCAATGTGACCAGCACACGCGTCGCGCAGCAAGGAAGGCAGAAAGTTGGATGAGTCAGGATCATCCGCGCCCACCACATTGGACAGCCGAGCCACCCGCACCCCGCTGCGCCCGCTGGTCAAGCACATGGACTCGCCCATCAGCTTGGACAGGTTGTACAGATCGGACGGATCGTGCGGATTCAAGGCCAGGGCAACATCCTCTGCACCCAGCTGCTGCCCACCGTACACACGTGTGGAGGATAGGTACAAAAACGAATCAAACTGGGCGCTCCGCAACAACGGTACCAGTGCGCAGACATGGGCTTCGACCGTGTCCAATGCGCGGCTGCGAAAGTCTGCGGTGACGCCGATGGCATAAATGACATGCCCCAGGACTTGTGTCAACACCGCAGGGTCGCCGCGCGCAGGGGCCAACACGTCATGGCCACTGGCCTTCAACGTTGTCACCAGCCGACTACCGATGCTGCCACTGGCTCCAAATATGGTAAATCGGGTCACTGGCTTTGCCAAAAATTTGCATGCTGCTGTAGACAGTGCACGCTATTCGCCCCAAATGGCCCAGGCGCAGTAGGGTTGGTGCGGGGACCTGCGTAGCCTCAGCTTGTTGAGGCCAATGACTTCAGCCAGCGCTCGCGTCTCACCAGGAAACTGCGGGCAATTCAACTCGTCAAAAACAAGGATGGACCCTTTTGTCAGTCGCGGTAAAACGGCCTCGAGGGCTATCTTTGTTGGGGCGTAGACGTCCATATCGAAAATGGCCATCGAAATGACAGCATGGGGGTTTGCGTCGAGCCAGTCTGGAAAGGTGACGCTCACATCACCTTTGATGAGGTGGTTCTTTTTAATATGGGATAGCGGGGAGTTGGCTTCATGCAAAGCCAGTACCTTTTCCAGCTCTTGCTCATAACCTGCAATGACCGAGTAATCACCGACCTCGCAGTCTGGCCCGTCCTTGGTGTCAACCGATGGAAACCCTGAAAACGTGTCAAACCCATAAATATGGCGGGAGTAGTTATAGGGTTCGTAAATCCCACGAAGATTAGCCAGGGTTGCAAGTGAGCTGCCCCACTGCACACCCAATTCGCAAATAACCCCCGGTACATCCAGCAATTGGCGGTACAAGGTATCAAAGTAAATCTGGCGTGACAACGATTGACGCGTCATGAACAGGGGTAGGTGGTACTCCCAAGCTGGCCCAAATCCTTCAATATTTTTCGTGAGGTGTTGGAGCAGATGCTGCTTATCCGTTACTTCTGAATCTTGCTTCAACGTCACTTGCCTGGCAACTTTTTTAACCATTTTTTTGCCTCATGTTGTTTGTGCGCTTCGGGCTAGCCCCGACCTTTGATGGTTTGTATGTTCTGCATCTTCACTACGCTGTTGGAGGGTACGGACTGCGTCAAAACACAGCCAGACGGAATCAATGACCCATCACCTATCTGCAGATAGGGTTCGACCAGAACCCCCATACCAAACTTGACTTCATTGCCGATCACAACTGCACCCGATGTTGCGGTACGAGGCCCGAATGTGCAGTGACTGCCGACCGTGCTGTGGTGTTCGATGCATACGTGGCTTGCCATGAAGTTGTTGTCTCCCAATGCTACGCACGCAGCAATGAATCCGTTTGCCATGATCAGGTTGCCAGTACCCATCTGTACATTGGCCCGGATTTCGACGCTGGGGTCGATGACATTCGTGGTCGGAATCTTGAGGCTGACAAGGTTTTCAAACAATTCCTTGCGCTGGTCGATTTGGGCGGTCACCACGATGATTGCAGCGTCAAAAAAGTGTTGGTCCCACAACTCTTTCACCATTGCGTTGGGGCCCAGAATTGGCACACCAAACATGTTTTTGCCACGTAACTCGGGGTTGTTGTCGAGAATGCCTACAGCACGCTGGTGGGTTGTGCGGAAAATTGCATCCAGTGTCAAGGCTCCACCACCACCGCCGCCGCCGATCAACAATACCCGCTCTCGACGGCGAGAAACATAGCGGTCGTCTGCCAGGTCTGAAATGGCGTGCAAGGGCTTGGCTGCAGCGCTGGCGCTGGCGACGACATCGGCTTCGGTTATCGCTCGGGCCAGTTTGCCCGCGAGGGCCACTAGATCTACACCGAGCTTTTTGGCGGTAATTTCTGCCTTCTTGGTCCACACGCGTTCAGTTGTCGGATCACTCACAGGGGTAGTTTGCGTCAACAATTCTTGCGGGTCGAGGCTGGCATCCTCCAGCATCACCGCAAAAACCGCGTGGATCGCAACGCGACTGCCCTTCTCCACCATATGCGCACAATATCCGCTGATCGGTGCTTCGACATCGAAGGTTGCTTTCGTACTCTCGATGACGGCGACAATATCGCCCGCCTCGACGTAGGCTCGGTCATCGCACATCCATTTGACGAGTTCAGCGCTATCGTCATTGGCATTCAGCAGCGGGATTTTTATGAGTCTTACTGGCATGAGAGTACTTCCATGATGGCTGTTTCGATTTGTTCTTCACTCATCAAAACCCTTTGTTCCAAATGGGCTGCGCAAGGAATTAGCGCATCTTGTGCCGCCAGCCTTTTGATCGGGGTCTTGAGAACTGGCAGCAGCTTCTCGTAAAGAATCGCTGCTATCTCACTTCCCCAGTTAAAGCCGGCACTCCCTTCTTCAACGATCAATATTGGACGTGTTGGATTGATTTCCGCCATTAGCGCATCGATGGGGATCGGACTGATAGTTGCCGGGAACAGGGCCTTTACAACAATCTCTTCTGAACTCAAACGTCGCATGACCGCCAGGACATGCCGACTGGAGCCACCGTAGGACAGGATGGTGACATCCGGAATCTCCGTGCCCTTGGGTTGCACCATTGCTACCGGGTAGTTGCCATGCCCAGCGCGCTGCCAGACTTCAAGCTGCGGGTCTTCGGCGTCACACAAACTTTGCGGATACAGCAGCTTGTTTTCAATGAATAGCACGGGGGCATCGTCGGTGATGGCGGCTTGGATCAACTGCCCAGGACTGTGCGCCAAACTGGGGGCGACGACCGTCAATCCAGGTACCCCCAGAAACATCTTCTCCAGGCTTTGGCTATGGGTCGCACCGTAACCACGACCGCCACCCATTGGCGTACGAATCACCAACGGCACTTTTACGCCGGGGTACATGGTGGAGAACTTGGTGATGTGGTTAACTATTTGATCGGCACACAAAGTCAAGAAATCACCAAACATGATTTCCACCACTGGCCTCAAACCGCGGATCGCCATGCCAGCGGCGGCACCGGTAATCCCGGCCTCGCTAATGGGCGTTCCGATGACTCGGTCGGGATATTGCGTGGACAAGCCCTGCGTCACTTTGAATGCACCACCATAAGGGTCAAGCACATCTTCACCCAGAAGGACCACCCGCGGGTCACTGGCAAACGCGTTGAACAGGCCGGTGCGCAGTTCCTGCAAGAAATTAGCCATATTGACTCTCGATTAGAAGATCGCTGACTATCTTCGCAACCTCATTGCGCAGGATCAACTCTTGTTGCTCGCACCAGGACTCCCCCAACACGGGCATCAGCCTAAAAAGTGGTTCTTTGCTTCGGTGGCGCAACAATTCGTCTTCAGATCGCAGGTCATCGCCTTTGCTGTGAGGGCCTAGTCGGTACGTTCGCATGAACAAGAGTTCGGCCCCGCTCCCCGCGCGTATTCGCTGCACCATCGCTTTGGCCTGCGCAAAGACGTGCTCTACGTCGTTTCCGTCAACCACTGAGACTGGCACGCCAAACGCGCTGGCCCTCGCTTCTAAATCACCCGCATGCTGTTGGCTGCTGGGAGTACTCTGTGCATAGCCGTTGTGTTCAACCGCAAATAGTATTGGGAGCTTCCACAGCCCGGCAAGGTTGAGTGCTTCGTAGAGGGTACCTTCCGCCATTGCTCCGTCACCGAGGAAGACACACACAACAGCGCCAGATTCAAGCCGCCGCTCCGCCGCAGCCATCCCCACAGCAACTGGCGGCATACCGCCCAAGATCCCGTTGGAATAGTAGTTGGAACGATGCAAGTGTTGGCTGCCGCCAATACCGGAGCAAACTCCCGTCGGCAAGCCCAAAACTTCTGCGATTAGCCCACGCACATCGCCAGAGTAAGCCAGGTAGTGTCCATGCCCGCGATGGTTAGAACAGATGACATCCTTACCGTTGTCAAGCGCAGCAACCACCCCGACCGCACAGCCCTCTTGACCCAAACAGGTGTGCACTGTGCCACGCACCTTTCCCTGGCTCACAAGATCAAGAAGTTGCTGTTCAACCAAGCGAATTGCCAACATGCGTCGGTAGAAAAGCTGTCGAGAACCTTCAGGCGAAGGTACACCATCCTGGGTAGAGAAAACCTGCTCAATCATCCGAACTCCTCCAGCACGGGCACCGCCGTTACAAACTTGCCACCCCACTCTCGTACGTACGACAGTTGAGCGATGACTTCGCTCTTCAAATTCCACGGCAAGATCAGCACATAGTCGGGCCGATCAGCACGCAGGTGCGCTTCATCGACAACGGGAATGCGGCTGCCAGGCAAGAACTTGCCTTGCTTGGCCGGGTTCTTGTCCACCACATAGGGCAGCAAATGCGGGCGCACCCCGGCAAAATTGAGCAGGGTGTTGCCCTTGGCGGCCGCTCCGTAGGCGGCCACCTTTCGCCCAGCGTCGGCCTGCGATATCAAAAACGATAGCAGCTCACGCATAATCCGCGAGGGCTGGAGCTGGAATTGGCCATATAACTCTGCTGTGAGCATGCCCGCATCACGTTCCGCGCCCAAGAGCGCCTCTACCGTTGGCTCAACCGGTCGGTGCCCGCTGTCTATGCGCTGGGCGAGCACGCGCAGGCTGCCGCCATGGGTAGTGAGCTCTTCCACATCAAACACCGCCAGCCCGTTGGTGGCAAAGATCCGGCTGACTGCGGTGAGGGACAGATAGGAATAGTGTTCGTGGTAGGCGGTATCAAACTGGCAGCCCTGCACCATGCGCAGCAGATGCGGAAACTCGAACGTGGCCACACCCTGGGGTTTGAGCAGACGCGCAAAGCCGGCCACAAAGTCGTTGATGTCGGGTACATGGGCCAGCACATTGTTGGCGACCGTCAGATCGGCCTGTCGGCCTGCGGCAACCAATTCCTCGGCCAAGGCCACGCCAAAGAAGCGTTCCACGATTTCAATACCCTTGTCACGGGCTGCGCGGGCGGTGCTGGCGGTGGGCTCAACACCGTAGCAGGGAATGCCAGCGGCCCGCACGTATTGCAGCAGGTAGCCATCGTTGGCGGCCACTTCGACCACGCAGCTCTGCGCGCTCAGGCACAGGCGGCCGTGCATGGCCTGCACATAGGCTTGTGCGTGCGCCAGCCAGCTGGACGAAAACGAGCTGAAGTAGGCGTAATCCTCGGTAAACAGTGCCTCCCGCCCGGCGTGGTCTTCGGTTTGCACCAGCCAACAAACGTCACACACCAAAACCCGCAACGGAAACCAGGTTTCCGGCGCCAGCAACGCCTGCGCGCTCAGGTAGGCGTTGGACGGCGGGGCGCTACCCAGGTCCAGAAACGGCAGATGCAGCGGGTTGCCGCAGTGTCGGCATTTCACAGGCTCACTCCTTCAAAGTCGGCCGTCAGCCAGGCATGGGAGGCGTCGCGAGGCGACAAGTCGGCCACAGGCAGCGGCCAGTCGATGGCCAGGCGTGGGTCGGATGGGCTCAGCCCGGCCTCAGACTCGGGGGCGTAGGCCGCCGAATGGCAGTACAGCAGCTCCGCATCATCCGATAGCGCCTGAAATCCGTGGGCAAGGCCCTGCGGGATCAGCATCGCGCAGCCATTGTCTGCACCCAGACGCTGCGCATGCCATTGCAGAAAAGTGGCCGAGCCCTGGCGCAGGTCCAAGGCCAGGTCCCACACTTCGCCACGGATACAGGTCACCAGCTTGACCTCGGCGTGGGGTGGCTTCTGGTAATGCAGGCCGCGCACCGTTCCACGCTTGGCAGTGCGTGTGTGGTTGATTTGGGCGATGGGCTGGATCCAACCGATGCTGGAGAGTTCGTGCGCACAAAAAATGCGGCTCAGGTCGCCCCGGCTGTCGCTGAGCCGGTGGCGTTGCACCAAATGCAGCCCGGCCAACGGCAACGCAGTTAGGGTGAAGCGGTTCACGCTGTGCCCTCGTAGGCGGCAATATCGGCCTCGCAAAGTTCGCGTGCGTCGGCTCCCGCGTGTTGTGAGCGGTACCAGGCCATGGTGCGGGTCACCGCTTCGGCCAACGACCAGCGGGGGTGAATACCCAACTGCGCGCGCGCCTTGGCGATTTCCAGGGCCAGCCAGCCGGCTTCGTGCACTGAGTTACTATCATTTTCATAGCCAACGGGGCATATTTCACGAGGGCTACGTGCCAATTCGACCACAGTCTTTACAGAGGCGGCTTCGTGCGTGGGCGGCCCCAGGTTGTAGGCGCCGGCCAAACCAGGCTGCTGCCACAGGGCCTCTGCCAGACGCAGGTAACCCGCCAGCGGCTCCAGAACATGCTGCCAGGGCCGAATAGCATCCGGACGACGGATGACCAATGTTTGCCCCGCCTGCCAGGCACGCACGCAGTCGGGTATGAGCCGGTCCTCGGCCCAATCGCCACCGCCGATCACATTGCCAGCACGGGCGCTGGCCACGGCCATGCCCTGCTCGGTCAAGAACGCATCGCGGTAGCTGGCGATCACCAGCTCACTGGCGGCTTTGCTGGCGCTGTAGGGATCGTGGCCGCCCAGCGTGTCGTCCTCGCGGTAGGGGTAAGGGTGCTCCAGATTGCGGTAGACCTTGTCGGTGGTGACCATGACGGCTACCCGTGTGCCCAGCTGCCCGCGCAGCGCATCGAGCACATGGGCCGTGCCCATGATGTTGGTGGAAAAGGTCTCCAACGGGTCGCGGTAGCTGGCGCGCACCAGCGCTTGCGCTGCCAGGTGCAGCACCACGTCGGGCCGTACTTGGCACACTAGTGCGGCCAGCGCCTGCGCGTCTCGGATATCGCAGATGTGGCTGGTCATTCCCTGTGCCACCTGCGCTAGCGCGAACAGGTTGGGGGTTGTGGGTGCTGCCAGGGAAACGCCCGTGACCTCGGCACCCAGGCGCTGCAACCACAGGGCCAGCCAGGCACCCTTGAAACCCGTATGCCCGGTGAGCAAAACCCGCTTGCCTCGCCAGAAGGATGGCACAGGCATCACCAGATTTTCCAGGGAGCGCGGCCTGATTGCCACAGGTCTTCGAGCAGGGTCTTTTCGCGCAGGGTGTCCATGGGCTGCCAGAAGCCGTGGTGCTCAAACGCGACCAACTGGTTTTGACCGGCCAGCGCTTCCAGGGGGGTGGACTCCCAGGGCGTGTTGTCACCGGCGATCAGCGCCAGGACCTGGGGCGACAAGACGAAAAAGCCGCCATTGATCAGCCCGCCCTCGCCGCGCGGCTTTTCGGTGAACCCACGCACCTGTTCCCCGTCAAGCTGCAAGGCACCGTAGCGGCCCGGCGGTTGCACGGCGGTTACCGTGGCCAGTTTGCCGTGGCTTTTGTGGAACTGGATTTGCGCAGTGATATCTACATCGGCCACGCCATCACCATAGGTAAAACAAAAGGCAGCTTCGTCTTGCACATAAGGTGCGACACGTTTGAGGCGCCCGCCGGTCATGGTGTCTTCGCCGGTGTCCACCAAGGTGACGCGCCAGGGCTCGGCGTGGCGTTCATGCACTTCCATGCGGTTGGCAGCCATGTCAAACGTGACGTCGGACATGTGCAGGAAGTAGTTGGCGAAATACTCTTTGATGACGTAGCCCTTGTAACCACAGCAAATCACAAAGTCGTTCACCCCATGGGCCGAATAGGTCTTCATGATGTGCCACAAAATGGGTTTGCCACCCACCTCGATCATGGGTTTGGGCTTGAGGTGGGTTTCCTCCGAAATACGCGTACCCAGCCCGCCAGCAAGAATGACCGCCTTCATGGACACTTGAGCTCCCGAAAAGTGAATTGACCAGAATATACGCTGAGGATTTGCGTGCAAAGGGGTGCAATAGGTGTGAATTTCCCGCCCAAATTGCTTTCTGCGTTGGTTTTTGTAAGGGAACTTCCTACAACGTGCGGTCAATTTCCTGACAACCGTTGCAGTGACTTGCTGATTCAAGTTTTCGGCGCCCCCGCCCAGAATTGGCTCCATGGTGATTCAAACGAATTACCGCTCACACCAGGAGCCGAAATGACCAACGAACAACTGCTGAATGAAATCCGCGAGGCCAACATGACCTACCTCATGCTGGCGCAAAACCTGATCCGCCAGGACAAGCCAGAAGCGCTGTTCCGCTTGGGCATGTCGGAAGAATCGGCTGACCTGATTGGTGCGCTGTCACCAGCGCAGATCATAAAGATTGCGTCGGGCAACATGCTGTTGTGCCGCTTCCGCGTGGACGACGACATGGTGTGGAATCTATTGACCAACCATTCGGTGAACAAGGTGGACAACGACGCCACCACCAAGTTGCACGCCAGCATTCTGATGGCCGGGCGTTACGCCGAAACGATGTAATCCCTTTCGCCCAATTTCCCGGAGCACCACCATGGCCACCAAAAGCGTTTTGAATGATTCTAAGCAAGTAGAACGCGCGGTTGCGCTGATCCGGTTGGGCGCACGCCTGCAAGTGCTGGAGAGCGAAACCGATCTGTCCTACGAACGCCTGCTCAGGTTGTACAAGGAAGTGGCTGGCCGTTCACCCAGCAAAGGGCAACTGCCGTTTTCCACCGAATGGTTTTTGACATGGCAGCCCAACATCCATGCATCGTTGTTCCAAAACACCTACGAGTACCTGACCAAGGTGTGTGCGATGGACGACATCGACGCCATCATGAAGGCCTACCGCCTCTACACCGAGCAAATTTCAGCCTGCGCAGTGGAACCACTGCTGTCGGTGACCCGTGCCTGGCGTTTGGTCAAGTTCATTGACAACAACATGCTGTCCATGACCAAGTGCAGCAAATGCGGTGGCCACTTTGTCAGCGAAGCCTATGAGAACAGCCGCCACTTCGAGTGTGGCTTGTGCACACCCCCCGCTCGGGCTGGCAAGGGCTCTGCAGCCGGCGGAATCTTGTTGCACTAAATGCTACGTTTTTGATAGCTACTAACGCAATATCGGCGAGGGCTACAGGCTGATCTCTCTTAAGGCTTTGAAAAAAACCAATTTTAGGTAGATTTTTCGGCTGCTAAGCGTTGGTGACCGCCAAGGGGCCGGTCAAATTTCTCAATCACATTCGGACAGCGCCGATATGATGGGGATAGGCCATCAAAAGCCAGTCTGTTCAACCCTTGAAGTCCTCGGCTTCCCTGTCACAATGCGCCTATGTTCGTAATCGTCGGCTGGCTGGTCATTTTGGTGTGCGTCTTCGGCGTGTACATCTTCCACGGTGGCAACATCATGGTGATATTGCACGCACTCCCCTTTGAGTTGATCACGATTGGTGGCGCCACAGTCGGTGCATTCCTTGCCAACAACCAGATGAAAGTGGTCAAGGCCACCATCAAGGGATTGGGAATGTGCTTCAAAGGCAGCAAGTACACCAAGGCCCGCTACATGGAGCTGATGGCACTGATGTATGACATCCTCCAAAAGGCGCGCAAGGAAGGACTGATGGCGATCGAAAAAGACGTCGAAGAGCCACACGAATCCGAACTTTTTAAAAAATACCCTGCTGTGGGGCATGACCACCACGTCGTGGAATTCATCACCGACTACCTGCGCATGATGGTTTCGGGCAACCTGAACGCCCATGAGATCGAGTCCCTGATGGACAGCGAGATCGAAACCCACCATCACGAAGAACATGCAGCGGTTGCCGCATTGCAGCGCGTCGCAGGTGGCCTGCCCGCCTTCGGTATAGTCGCCGCCGTGCTCGGCGTGGTGAACACCATGGGCTCGGTGGGCCAGCCCCCTGCTGTTTTGGGCGGCATGATTGGTTCAGCGCTTGTGGGTACCTTCCTCGGCATTTTGCTGGCCTACGCCTTTGCTGAACCACTGGCGGGGGTGCTGGAACAAAAGGTGGAAGAGACAGGCAAAGAATTGCAGTGCATACGGACCACGTTGCTGGCAAGCATGCAAGGTTACAACCCCTCCACCGCCATTGAATTTGGCCGCAAAGTTCTCTACTCCACGGAGCGCCCGACCTTTGTCGAGTTGGAGAGCTATGTGAAGGGCAAGAAATAAGGCCATGGGCATTTGATCATGGCTGGCGACGCCAAAAAGCTACAGCCCATCATTATCAAGCGGGTCAAAAAGGGTGGCCACGCCGTGCATGGGGGCGCCTGGAAAATTGCATACGCCGATTTTGTGACCGCCATGATGGCTTTCTTCTTGTTAATGTGGCTGTTGGGCAGCACATCCGAGGGCGATAAGAAGGGCATCTCCGATTACTTCCAATCTCCGATGAAGGTTGCTTTGCAAGGCGGCAGCGGTGCAGGCGCCAGCAGCAGCGTGATCAACGGCGGCGGCAGCGATCTGACACAAAGCACGGGCCAAGCCAAACGCGGTGATGGTGCCGACCGCAAAGCCAAGAAGATGTCCGGCGACCAGAAGAAGTCCGAAGCCGCCAAGCGCGATGCAAAAATGCTGGCCGAACTCAGCGCAAAAATTGCCGCCGCCATATCGAACAACCCCAAGATGGCCGAGTTCGCGTCCCAGATCCGGCTGGAGATCACCCCCGACGGACTGCAAATCCAGATCGTGGACGACCAGAAACGCCCCATGTTTGACAGCGGAAGCGCGTCGCTGAAGCCCTACATGCGCGACATCCTGCGTGAAATCGGCACGGCCCTGCTCGGCGTAGAAAATAAAATTAGCTTGGACGGCCACACCGACCGCAGCGCTTACGGCAATGCGGGCAAAGGCTACAGCAATTGGGAGTTGTCGGCAGACCGCGCCAATGCGTCGCGCCGCGAGCTGGCCAACGCCGGCATGCCCGAGGACAAGCTGGCGCGGGTAGTGGGCATGGCATCAAGCCTGCTACTGGACACCGCGGACCCGCTGAGCCCCACCAATCGCCGTATCAGCATCCTGGTAATGACAAAAGATGCGGAAGAAAGACTTCTGGGTGGTCAACGGGTTACCGTGGACACCGCAGGGGAAGTGGAAACATCACAAGCGGCTGCGGCCGCGCAACCAGCGCATTGATTCAATGCAAAATTCGGTGATACTTAGCAATATGCAAAATTCACCCGCGAAAGGGTAATCCATGTCAAAAGAACTGCGCTTTTTGGTCGTTGACGACTTCTCCACCATGCGGCGCATCGTGCGTAACCTGCTCAAGGAGAGCGGTTTTGTCGATGCTGATGAAGCGGAGGATGGCCTGGTAGCCCTGCAAAAGCTACGCAGTTCCACTTTCGACTTCGTAGTCAGCGACATCAACATGCCCAATATGAACGGGTTCCAGTTGTTGAGCGAAATCAAAAAGGACGAAAAGCTGAAGCACCTGCCCGTCCTCATGGTGACGGCAGAAGCCCGTAAGGAAGATATTGTGTTGGCGGCGCAACAGGGTGCAGCTGGGTACATTGTCAAACCGTTCACCAAGGCAACGCTGGAAGACAAGGTCAACCACATCCTGACCAAAACCGGATTGAAATAAGCATTTCATCCGATTGCCGACCGCCCACAACGGCTGGCTGGCAAACCTGGGGGTCAAGCGCCTCCCAATAAGCCGGGATATACGACCGCTTATTGGCCTTTAGTTTTAAAAGTCCCTTACGACAATGGTGGCAACTCTAAAGCTCCACCATGGAATCAGGCAGTCAAGATCGCAACCTACCGGCCTCGGAGCGCAAGCTCCAGAAGGCGCGTGATGATGGCCAGGTTGGTCGATCTGAAGACCTGTCGCACCTTGCCGTTCTCGGCGCCGGCGCCATCAGCGTCATGGTTCTTGCGCCCATACTCTTTGACCGTTTACAGCACAGCTTGGGCAAGCAGTTGTCATTTGACGCGGCGACCGTCATGCAACCCGGCAGCATGCTCACACGGCTGTCAGACGCCACCAGCATAGGCTTGGCAGGCTGCGCCGCCTTCGCCGCCATCATCACCGCAGCCGCTATTTTTGCGGCCGTCGCGTCTGGCGGCTGGGTCAATAGCTTGAAGCCTTTGATGCCGGACTTGAGCCGGCTCAACCCACTTTCGGGCTTCGGCAATTTGCTGACCAAGAAGAAGCTGCTGTCGGTGCTCAAGATGACCGTCATGACCGGCATTTTGTTTGCGATTGCTGCGGTTTTTCTGCGTTCAGGCATACAAACCATTTCTGCTCTGGTCCTGCAACCGTCCACCTCAGCAATCCGACATCTGACGGAATGGTTGACCAGTGGCATGGGGCTGTTGTTGCTGGTGGTGTTGATGGCCGCTCTGGTGGACGTTCCTTTGCAAAGTCTGTTGCACAAGGGCGAGATGAAGATGTCCCACCAAGAGGTCAAGCAAGAAGGAAAAGAGTCTGACGGCAATCCGCAGATCAAAGCCAAGATGCGCCAGAAACAACGTGAAATGGCGCAAAAGAACAGTGTCAACGCAGTCCCTAAAGCCGACTTTGTAGTCATGAACCCCACGCACTTCGCGGTCGCTATTCGTTATGACGAGAAAACCATGTCCGCGCCCCAGGTCGTCTCCAAAGGTGCCGACCTCTTGGCCATGAAAATTCGGGATGTAGCCAAACACCACGCCATACCCGTGCTGCAGTCGCCCATGCTGGCACGCGCGTTGTATGCCAATTCGGAGTTGGACCAGGACATCCCCTCCAGCCTGTACACCGCTGTGGCACAGGTCTTGGCCTATGTCTACAAACTGCGCGCTGCCATGCGGGGCGATGGCCCCATGCCCGGCGAACTGGCCCATCCCTTTGTCTCGCCAGATCTTGATCCGCTAGCCAAGACTGTCAAACCAGCCCACGCATGAACGCCCAACTCAAATCCCTGCAGCACTGGTTCGGCGCCAACACCACGGTGATACAGGGTGCGTCAGCGCCCATGTTGGTCGTGGCTATTCTGGCGATGATGGTGCTGCCCTTGCCGTCCCTGTTGCTGGACGCGTTTTTCACGATCAACATCGCGGTCGCACTGATGGTGATGATGGTTGCGGCCTACATGATTCGCCCGCTGGACTTTGCGGCCTTCCCATCGGTGCTGCTGCTTACCACGCTGATGCGGCTATCGCTCAATGTGGCATCCACCCGCGTGGTGCTACTGGAGGGTCACACCGGTCCTGGCGCAGCGGGTGCGGTGATCGAGGCGTTTGGCCACTTCCTGATCGGCGGCAACTTCGCGGTGGGTCTGATCGTTTTCGCCATCCTGGTGGTGATCAACTTCGTGGTGGTGACCAAGGGCTCTGAGCGTATCGCCGAAGTTTCAGCCCGCTTTACGCTGGATGCCATGCCAGGCAAGCAAATGGCAGTTGATGCCGACCTGAATGCCGGCCTGATCGATGAAAAAGAAGCCAAGCGGCGTCGGGCGGAAGTCGGTGAAGAAGCGGAATTCTTCGGTTCTATGGACGGTGCATCCAAGTTCGTGCGCGGCGATGCGGTGGCCGGCATCTTGATTCTGCTGATCAACATCTTTGGTGGCTTCGCGATTGGTATCTTGCAGCACGATTTGACGGCCTCGCAAGCGGCCAACACTTACATCCTGCTGGCAGTAGGTGACGCGCTGGTTGCACAAATTCCTGGTTTGCTGATCTCGGTCGCGGCGGCCATGGTGGTGTCGCGCGTCGGTAAAGAACACGACATCGGCAAGCAAATTGTGGGGCAAATGTTTGTCTCGCCCAAGGTGCTGGGCATCACCGCAGTCATCATGTTTATCCTGGGTGTGATTCCCAATATGCCGCATTTTGTATTTCTCACGATTTCAGCGGTATTGGGCTATGGCGCTTGGGCATTGGCGCACAAACCGCCACCGGTTGATCCTCAGAGTCCGGTAGTAGCTGCGCCGACAGATGGCGAGGCCTCGTGGGACGACCTGCAACCCGTAGACCAATTGGGTCTGGAACTGGGCTACCGATTGATTGCCTTGGTTGACAAGACACGGCAGGGTGATCTGTTGACCCGTATAAAGGGCGTGCGCCGCAAGTTTGCGCAAGAGGTGGGCTTTCTGCCACCGCCGGTACACGTGCGCGACAACCTGGAACTCAAGCCCAGCGGCTACCGCATCACTTTGCGCGGCGTCATTGTGGGCGAAGGCGAAGCTTTCCCCGGTATGTACCTTGCCATCAACCCGGGTGGCATCACCACTCCGCTGATTGGCACCGCCACGACGGACCCCGCCTTTGGACTGCCAGCACATTGGATCGACGAACAACAAAAGGAAACGGCGCAAATGGTCGGGTTTACCGTGGTTGATTCCGAGACCGTGATGGCCACGCATTTGTCACACTTGATGCAAGTTCAGGCTTCCAAATTACTCAGCCGTACCGAGACCCAGCAACTTGTGGAACATGTCGCCAAACTGGCACCCAAACTGATAGAAGAAGTGGTCCCCAAAATGGTTTCCGTCGCTGTCTTCCAAAAAGTACTGCAGTTGCTGCTGGACGAGTCGGTGCACATCCGCGATATCCGCACCATCATCGAATCGATTGCCGAGCACGCCAGTGCCATGACCGACCCCACGGAACTGGCCAAGCGCGTACGCGTCGCACTATCACCGGCTATCGTTCAGCAAATCTACGGCGCCACGCGGGAATTGAACGTGATCGCCATCGACCCCAGCCTGGAACGCTTGTTGGTTCAGGCGCTAGGCAGCGCCTCTGGCCCCGCACTAGACCCTGGTGTCGCCGACATGCTGACACGCAGCGCTGCGGAGACAGCCATGAAGCAGGAAGAAATTGGCGTACCTGCTTGTTTGCTGGTGCCCGACCAGATCCGCAGTGCTATAGCCCGCTTGGTACGCCGTGTCGCACCCCGCCTGCAGGTGCTGGCGCACAGCGAGATTCCTGAAACCCACACTATTCGCATCGGTCCGATCCTCAGAGGCGCAACACCATGAACATCCAACGTTTTACCGCCCCCACGTCACGCGAGGCACTCGCCAAAGCACGTATGGCCTTTGGTGATGGCACCCTGATCCTGTCCAACCGCCCAACCGAAAACGGCGTCGAAGTAGTTGCGACGGCCGAAGATACTTTGGCCACGCTGGACCTGATGCCCAGCAGCCCTATTGCCAAAGCCGGTGACATAACAGCCACGCGCAGCGCCAAGCCAGCACCGCAAGAAGTAGCCACCAAAGTAGAGGACGACGCCGCACAGCTGGCTATGAGCACACTGTCTTTCCAAGACTATGTGCGTGAACGCATGCTGCGCAAGCGCCATGAAACCGGCAACATCACCAGCGCGGATCTGCCGGTGCAAGCACCGCCACAAGAGCGCCCACGCGCCCCGACTAGCGAACGGCTGCTGGGCAAAAGAGAAACTGCGGCGCCCAAAAATGACGCCCACCGCAAGTCCGCTGCACTCGCGTTTCAATCGGCCGCGGTCCCTCAGGGAATTGTGGATGAGCTTCATGCTATGAAGGAAATGATGGAGGACCGGTTCAACACGCTGGCGTGGTTGGGCCAGGCGCGCCAAAACCCCATCCAAGCCAACCTGATGCTCAAACTGATCCGCTCGGGCTACTCCCCCAATTTGTCCCGCACCATACTGGAACGCATGCCGGTAGAGATGAACCCGTCCGAATCCATACGGTGGGTCATGGACGTGCTGGAGCGCAATCTACGGACCGACGCAGACGGTCCCGCCGTGCAAGAAGAAGGTGGCGTATTCGCACTGATTGGCGCAACAGGTGTGGGCAAGACCACCACCACGGCCAAACTGGCCGGCTTGTGTGCCCGCACCCATGGTGCCGGCAGTGTTGGCTTGATCACACTGGACACCTACCGCGTAGGCGCACACGAACAGTTGCGCGCCTACGGCAAGATGCTGGGGGTCGTGGCGCATTTGGCGCATGACAGGGTTGCATTGCAAGACCTGCTGGGTTTGCTGTCCAGCAAAAAAATGGTTTTGATCGACACCACGGGGTTAGCCCCACGCGATCCCCGCAAGCACGAAATGTTGGAGTTGCTCGATTTGCCCAACGTCAAACGTTTGCTGGTGCTGAACTCCGGTAGCCACGGTGACACGCTGGACGAAGCTGTCGCCGCGTTCAAATCAACGGGTGTACAGCAGGCCATCTTCTCTAAAACGGACGAGGCGGTGAAACTCGGCCCGGCCATTGATGCCGCCATCCGCAACCAATTGGTTCTGCGGGGCATCACAACAGGTCAACGCGTGCCAGAGGATTGGGAGCCGGCAAACGCGGCGAAGCTGGTACGCCAATCCATGCGTACAGTGGGCATCTCAGCCTATGACCCCAAGGTCAGTGACCTGGGTTTTTACTTCGGCCAACCATCGGCCCAATCCTTACTCAAGGGGCGCATGGATGCTTGATCACCTTTCCAACCAGGCGTCCGGCTTGATTGGGCTGGGTTGCCAGCCCAGTCCGCGACTGGTTGCAATGGTCAGCCATGGCGACGAGCGTGCCGAGCTGCCCTTGCTCTGGCAGTTGTGCCTTTCCCTGGTCAATTTTGGCTACTCGGTGACCGTACTGGACGCCACAACCGCCGAGTCAGACACGAATCCCGGTTTAGAGCAGCTTTTGGAAAACGCCCTTTGGAGCGATGGCAGCAAGTGCGACACACCCGCTTGGACCGTGCTTCCATGCGCCAATGGCATTCAAACGCTACTCGAAGGCCCCGGTGCCAGTTCCCAAAACCTTCACCAATTGGGTCCATTGCTGCCGGCTGAAGGCATCGTCGTTCTGTACTGTAAAGTTGAATGGATGGCTGCTTTGATTGGCGACTCACACGTTGAGCCCTTGCTTGCGGTGACTCCCGTCAAAACATCCTTGCTAACGAGCTATATCGCGCTAAAACGATTGTTGATTACTGGCAAACTTAGGCCTACCATCGTCAATATGCTACAAGAACCGAACCTGTTCGTATCTGCGCAGCAGTCACCTACTTCTGCAGGTTTGAGCGAATGCGCCAAAAAATTTCTGGGTCATGAATTAAAAACTCTGGATATAGTGGAGCAGCAAGCCGATGCAGCACCCTGCCAAGAAGTTCAGCGCTTGGCCTTGCGCTTGCTGGAGAGCGCGGTGCCACTGGGTGCGACATCTGCCCCCAGAGGCGCCATGCATAAAGTCACATCCGGCAGCAATTTTTCCCAGTTTGCGGGAAGTTATTGATGTACACAGTCAAGGGGCAGTTAGACCGCTCCGCTCTCATCAAACAATACCAGCCGCTGGTTCGGCGACTGGCGCACTACATGATGGCGAAACTGCCCGCCAGTGTAGAGGTGGACGACCTGATCCAGGTCGGTTTGATCGGTTTGGCGGACGCCTTGTCCCGTTATGAAGCGTCCCAAGGGGTGCAGTTTGAGACCTTTGCCACCCAACGCATACGCGGCGCCATGCTGGATGAATTGCGGGGAAATGACTGGATGTCACGCGGGTCGCGCAAGAGCCAAAAAGAGATCGAGACCACCATGCGGCGTCTTGAACACCGCTTGGGTCGCAGCCCCATCGAATCAGAAATTGCCGCCGAAATGGGCATGAGCCTGGTGGAATACCAAAGCCTGCTGGGCAAGGTGCGTGGTACACAACTGGTATACCTGGAAGATATGGCGCGCAACGGCGAAGACGACGATAACTTTTTAGATCGCCACGTTGCCGACAGCGAAGCCGACCCCATGAATATGCTGCGCGACCACCGGTTGCGCGAGTCTCTCGTGGCTGCGATCAAAGGCTTGCCCGAGCGTGAGCAGTACATTATGAGCATGTATTACGAACAAGACATGAATCTCAAAGAAATCGCGGCGGTCTTGGACGTTACCGAGTCTCGTATATGTCAATTGCACAGCCAGTCCATTGCCCGCCTCCGGGCAAAAATGCGATCACATTGAACCTAATTTGACATGGAGTATGTTGCATGAATTGTCGTTTCCGACTTGGACAAAGCTTGACTACAGCAATGCTGTTTGGTTACCTTTTTTCCCCGCCCGCATGGGCAGCGGACTATGCCTACAAAGTCACGATGACAACCTTGGCTCCCAAGGGATCGGCCGGGGAGAAACTGGCAGCCACCCAGCCCAGCAGCACCAAAACGACGCCGTGCTCCGACACGTTGCCAGACCAAGTCACCGTTACCCTCACCTACGATGCAGGAAAGACCGCCTTGGAAAAGCGTGATCTTTTCATCATTCTGAATTCCCCGACCGGTACGCTGCTCCCAGTCAAAAAATTCACACTGGGTGCGTCTCCAACTATCCTGGGGCCATTCACAGCCTCAACACTGACGGGCTCCGCCGCGGACAACATTTATCTTCGCGCGGCCGACAACCTAGGGCAAGGTGCCCAGACCGAAACACTGTTTGGTGGGTACATCAACCTCAGATCCATTCCCACAGGTACTTGGCAAGTAGTTGCCATACTGGCGAATTCAAGCACGGTTAATTTTGAGGATCCTACAACCTGGTCAGCGTGGGACGTGACGACGCTGGTAGTAGGCAAACCATGGGCCGGCATCACAAAAACCATTTGCGGGCCTGGATTCTTGCCGTAGATTGACTATTTCAGGCCGCAAAAGCAGCAAATTCACCTGACCGTCGTATTGAACTACCGTATACACCGCTGCCTGCATAGGTTGATTTTTGGCGAGTAGCCGGTACCAGCACTTCAAGCGCGCGCTCAACATACGCTGATTGGCATACCAGATTCTCACGCAATATGACCATGCCGCTGGCTAACGCACGGATTTTTCGCATACGGCTCGGCGAACGCAACTGATTGCGCTCGACTCCGTCTGCCATTTGAACCAATTCAATAGTCAGGCGCTGGAATGCCGCAAAGGAGGATTGCATCGCCGCTGGATCACCGCCCATCAAGGCGGTACTCACGTCCTGGAATTGGGCCTCAAGAAGATCAATCTGGGTATCAAAAGAAGGTGTGAACATATCAGGGCCTTTGCACGCTTGGATATGCGCAGACCCTGCTCAAACTCAACGGGTTGTATGGTTGAGCATTTCCTGCGCGTTGGATAACAATTTGTCGGCTATCGCTTCCGGATTGACCACATAGGTCCCACCTTCGATGGCTGCGCGCACGGACGCAACCTTCTGCACATCGATTTCTGCAGCCTCGCCCTTGCCGGTTTTCTCCAGTCCGCGCGCCAAGGTCGATACCGTCACCGCCACGCCGGCTGAACGAGTGCTCTGGGCAGCATTTTTGGACGCCGTCGAGCTGGCGTTCTGCCCGGCTTTTTGCGCCGCGGCGGCATTTCCAACTTGAATTTGGATCGAATTGTCTGGCGTTTGACCGATTTTCATAGGGTTCTCCAAAACCACAGAATGTGTGATCTCGTGTGATGGTTATCGGCCGCAACATGACTGACTTTAGAGATATTTGCATGGGGAATTAAATGCAATTCTGGGCTATAGGTCGATTTTTACTGTTTTTGTATCTAGCACCAGCCCCGAAGACACCCGGCCATTCTCCATTTTAACCCTGGCCACCTGGCCCACCACGCCGGCAGACAAGGCCTGCGCCTCGGAAGAAATCTGAAACCCTGGGCCTTGCGCCAGCACCCGAACCTGCGCGCCCGCTTGGAACACCTGCGCGGGCCTGACCATGCTTTGGCGCAAGGTTTGGCCGGTTGTCAATTGGCGTGTGGCGATTTGGCCTACCCACAGTGCCTTGTCCCGGATCACTGGGCTTGCCTCTTCCGCCCAATTCACTTCCGCTTCCATCACATCGTCCTCGGTAATGGCGTTGCCGGATGCAACGGAGCCTTTGATCACCCAAGCGTTGCCATAGGCATTGACCGTTACGGGCAAAGAGACGTTCCAGCGGCTCATCCCGTCAGTACAGCGCAGACCAACGCGCGTGCGTCCCCACAGCCGAGACCCTGGGGGTAAGTAGGGCTCTACATTGCCACACGGCGCCAACTTCAGGCGGCTGTCCAAAGCGCCGACCTTGACTTCCATTCGCAATGCCGTCGGTCCGACAGGTTGAGCCACAGTCGTAGCCGTGGCATCGCGCAACCAGTCCTGCGCCATCGCCTGGAAATTTGGCTCCGCTACAGCCTGTGCATACGCGGTGCCCGTGACCACGGTGAGGCCGAGTGTATGCACGGCCAAACAGGCCCAGCGTGCGTACGGCAGTCGCCTAAAGAAATCCCACATGACACGTCTCCAATCGCTCCCAGACATTAGGCAACCATGCGTGGCAGCCGGCACTTGGAGTCAATCAACTATAGGGAGTCGGCCACGCCACAAAGCCTCCAATTGGTCCGTTTTACCCCCCGTATTCCATGGCTAAAAAATTAAAGCTTTTCCCATAATTGCTTCACGCCGAACAAACTGGTCCGTCCAGTGGGTTCGCCAACCCTTTCGGAGGTGATCCATGCTTGCCAATCTAACCAGCTCACTGGACTTCCAATCCAAAGCGCTGGTCCTGCGCGCCGAACGGCAGCGCGTGATTGCCAGCAACATCGCCAATGCGGACACGCCCGGATACGCCGGGCGTGACATCAATTTCAAGGAAGCCATGAACGCGGCCACCGGCGCATCGGCGCAGTCCCTCACAGCGAGCACGAGCGCAGACGGTACCACCGACCCTCGCCACATTGCACTGCAAGCCAGTACCGCCAGCCTGGGATCGACTGCTTTGCGTTACACCGCACAAAGTCAACCTGCCATGGATGGCAATAGCGTTGACATGGACCGCGAACGCGCCAATTTTGTCGACAACTCTGTCCGCTACGAGGCGACGCTTCGCTTCATTAACGGCCAAGCCAAGACTATCTTGAGCGCCATTCAGGGCCAGTAGGCCTGGACCCAAGGCTCGCGGAGAAAACCTAACATGTCCATGTTTTCCATCTTCAATGTATCTGGCAGCGCCATCAGCGCCCAGTCGCAACGCCTCAATGTCGTAGCCAGCAACTTGGCTAACGCCGATGCGGTGGCCGGGCCGGACGGTCAGGGCTACAAAAGCCGGCAGGTGATTTTTGAGACAGCGCCCATGGGCTCGGATGCATCTTCTGGCGTGCGGGTCAACGGTATACGTGAGAGCAACGAGCCGCTGCGGCGCGTTCACAACCCATCGCACCCGTCGGCCGACGCGGATGGCTACGTGACCCAGTCCAACGTCAATCCCGTTGAGGAAATGGTCAACATGATTTCGGCTTCGCGTTCGTACCAAAACAACGTCGAGGTGATGAACACCGCCAAGACGCTACTTCTCAAAACCCTTCAAATGGGTCAATAGACCTTAGGAGCCTCCGCATGACAACCGCAGTCAATCCCGTCAGCAGCGTTTCAAACGTATCAGCCAGTACGGGCAACCCGTCAAGCGCTCTCAGTGACGCCAATGCATCACAGGACCGATTCTTGAAACTCCTGGTGGCTCAATTGAACAATCAGGACCCGATGAACCCCATGGACAACGCGCAGATGACGAGTCAGATGGCACAAATCAACACGGTATCGGGTATTCAGCAACTCAATGAAACCATGAAATCTATGTCTAGCCAATTCACTGCCAGCCGTGTTTTGCAAGGCACTGCCATGATTGGCCATGACGTGCTTGTTCAGAGCGACACACTGTCAGTGGATGGCGGCAAGGCCAAAGGGTCAGTCGATGTGTCGGGCAATGCCGACAAAGTCACACTAGAAATACTTTCACCGGGCGGGCAAGTTGTTGACACCCGTAATCTGGGCGCCATGACTGGCGGTCGGCACTCGTTTGAGTGGGATGCATCCAACTATGCTGGTGGCGGCAGTCCAAGTTTCAGATTAACGGCTGTCAGCGGTGGTAAGAACGTGCCTACGACCGCAATGGCGCGAGACACTGTGGTGTCGATCAACAGCGGCGGCGTCGATCTAAAAGGACGCGCTTCTGTTGCATACGATGCAATTCTGTCGGTTTTGTAAACCCGTGCAGACGAGACTACTCTTAATGACACCGCAATCCTGAGGAATACATCATGAGCTTTCAAACAGGCCTCTCTGGCTTAAATGCGTCTAGCAAGAACTTGGACGTTATTGGAAACAACATCGCCAACGCCAACACCACGGGCATGAAGTCTTCGCGGGCCGAATTTTCCGATATCGTGGCCTCCTCACTGGGTGCGTCTAGTGGCAACCAGGCGGGCATAGGCGTAAGCATTGCCGCCATTTCCCAGCAGTTCACGCAGGGGAACATCAATATCACAGGAAACAGCCTGGACGTTGCCATCAATGGTGGCGGCTTCTTTCAGGAAACCATGCCAGACGGCTCATTTGCCTACACGCGCGCGGGCGACTTCAAACTCGATTCCAGCGGGTTCATTAAGACTAACTCGGGGGGCAAGCTCATGGGTTACCCAACTACCAACGCAGGTGTGCGCACAAGCAGCACGCTCGCCCCGCTACAACTTCCAACGGGTGCGCCCATTGCGGCCAGCAAGACGACCACGATAGCGGCTCAATTCAACCTCCCTGCAGGAGCCCCCATAGCTGCCACGGCTGTGCCCCCAACTCCGCGTTCTACTTACGGCACATCACTCACGGCATTTGATTCGCAGGGAACTGCAGTACCTGCCAGCATGTATTTTGTCAAAACCGGGGCCAACACCTGGGATGTCTATGACAAGCTGGACGATCCCTTAGCCGTTCCGCCCGTGGTAGGCGCTGTAATTACCTCGCTCACATTCAACGCCAGCGGCCAGTTGAGCCCGGTTCCGCCAGTCGCCACAACCATTATCAACCTACCCGACCCCGCCACCAGCCCCCCACTCCCGGCCCCGCCGACCACTTTCTCTGCAACGATTGACTTCACCGGTGCAACGCAATTTGGAACCGGGTTCTCCGTTTCCAATCTGACACAAGACGGCTACACGTCGGGAGAACTCACTAAAGTCAATATTGGAGAAAGTGGCGCGGTGACTGCCACGTACTCCAACGGCAAGACACAAACTGCTGGTCAAGTAGCGTTGATGAACTTTCGCAATGTGCAAGGGCTTAGACCCGTCGGCAGCAACAACTGGATTGAAACGTCAGATTCCGGCCAACCCGTTCAGGGAGTGCCAGGCATTGGTAAGTTTGGTGCACTGCGTTCAGGCGCTTTGGAAGAGTCCAACGTAGACCTTACCGCAGAGTTAGTCAATATGATGACCGCGCAACGAAACTATCAAGCCAACGCGCAGACCATCAAGACCCAGGATCAGGTCATGTCGACTTTGGTGAACCTACGCTAAACAGCCATGGACCGCCTCATCTACACCGCGATGTCGGGTGCCAACGCGGCCGCAAGTCGCCAGGCCGTCCTATCCAACAACCTTGCCAACGCATCCACCAATGGATTTCGAGCCGAGTTATCTACCTACCGCGCAGTCCCCTTGCAAGGCGAAGGTGCAAGCACCCGAGTCTTTGCGGTCGAAGCAACGGCTGGCTATCTGGATCGCCCCGGCCCGGCCCAACGGACCGACCGCAACATGGACGTCATGGCAAACGGCAGTGCATGGTTTTCCATGCAGGCACTTGACGGCACCGAGGCCTATACCCGCAATGGCAAATTGGAAGTCTCTCCCGACGGAACGATCGTGTCCGTTAGCGGCCTGCCTTTCCTATCTAGTGGTGGTGCGCCGATGACAACACCGCCTGGAGCCACGCTGTCGATCGGCAGCGATGGTACCGTCAGCGCCAAGGTTGGCAACCAGCCCGCCAACAGCATCGGCCGCCTGAAGATGGTGACCCCCGGTGGAGACGATCCGCTGAAGCGCGGCGTCGATGGGCTCTTCCGGGCCGCCTCGGGTGACCCCTTGCCCAATGATGAAACCGCCAAATTGCAGACCGGCGTGCTGGAAGGTTCCAACGTCAACGCCATAGAGGCGATGGTTGGCATGATCCAGACTGCGCGGCAGTTCGAGACCCAAATGCGCCTCTTGCAAACCGCCGAATCGAATGACCGCTCCGCAGGCCAACTACTGGGCTTGCAAGGATGACGTGCCCGCCTGACGGGCGTCACTACAAAAGGATACCGACACCATGATCAATTCACTGTGGATCTCCAAGACCGGCATGGAAGCCCAGCAAGTGCAGCTGGACGTCATTTCCAACAACTTGGCCAATGTCTCGACCAACGGCTTCAAAAAATCGCATGCGGTTTTTGAAGACCTGATGTACCAAAACCTGCGCCAAGTGGGGTCGGCAACCTCCGAACAATCCACACTGCCTACGGGCCTTCAAGTGGGTCTGGGCGTGCGCGCAGTTGCAACAAGCCGCAGCTTTGCGCAGGGCAATCTGCAGCAGACCAGCAATAACCTGGATGTCGCCATCCAGGGCAACGGATTCTTCCAACTGACCATGCCAGACGGCACGATTGGCTACACCCGCAACGGCGCTTTCCAGATCGACAACCAGGGCCGCATGGTGACTGCTGGCGGTTTGCCACTCGCAGGCAGCATAACCGTGCCGGCCAACGCAACGTCCATCAGCATTGCTGCAGACGGTGCGGTATCGGCCAGCATCCCAGGCACCACCGCACCCCAGACTGTTGGGACCATTGCGTTAGCCAATTTCGTGAACCCCCCCGGTCTGGACCCCAAGGGCCAAAACATTTACGCGGAAAGTGCGGCATCGGGCCAACCGAATGTCGGCACGGCCGGCGCCAACGGACTCGGTACCGTGATGCAGGGCTTTGTGGAAACATCCAATGTCAATGTGGTGCAGGAACTGGTCACGATGATTCAGACCCAACGCGCCTATGAGATGAATTCCAAGGCCATCCAGACATCCGACCAAATGCTGCAAAAACTCGGCCAGCTGTGAGGTAGCGTATGGCACATCCAGTCCACCCCAAAACGTCACAAAGCACGGTACGCGGCGGCGCCCTCGCGCTGGCGATTGCGACCCTGTGCAGCGCCTGCCAACAGATTCCCCAAAAGGTCGTTGTCGATTTTGCCGAGCCCAAGGTCAGCCAAGCACCCATGACGGCACCAGCGGCTACTCGACCCGTAACCGGCAGCCTGTTCCAGTCTGTGGGTTATCGACCTGGGTTTGAAGACCGCCGCGCACGGGCGGTGGGCGATACCGTGACCATCCAAATCGTCGAAGCCTTGACTGCAAGCCAGGTGTCCGCCTCCACCAGCAATCGCAACTCATCGATAGATTCCGGCATCACCGCCCTGCCCTTCAACAGCCTTGAAGGATTGGGCAAGTTGGGGATCGGCGCCAAAACCAATAACGACTTCTCCGGCAAGGGTGGCACACAAGCCGCCAACACTTTCTCGGGCTCCATCACCGCCACCGTTATCGACGTCATGCCCAACGGCCATCTGGTCGTAGCGGGCGAAAAGCAGATCGGCGTGAACCA
>NZ_JANXUQ010000152.1 GCF_025356155.1 Rhodoferax sp.
TTTCACTTTCCCCCCCCCCCTTCTCGCCGATAGCAGCTAGTTACCCAATGAAGTGCGCGCGTTCAAAGGTTACCGTCACAGGAGACTAATCAACGCAAGCTCCTTCGCGGAGCGTACTCTTGCAATCGGCCAGTGGGTTCGCCATTGGACGAATGTGACCTCCCGGAATGCAATGCCAAATGGCATCGGATGTCCCCCACCCGTGTCATACTGCATTACACCTGGCAAGAGCTTGATCCGTGCCTCCTGTAAAGAACCATCAATGGGTGAATATACAGTGACCATACGAAAAAAAGATCAAAAAAATACCCGCGAACTGCTGTTTGTTGGCACCGATCCGGAGCGCAGCAGGCAGTTTGAAACCGAATGCAAAACCCAAATTGGGCGACGGCATTTCGTTACCACCACGGACGATGCGGCCAACCTGCTCAGGCAAAAACCCATCGATTTGTTGGTTCTCGATTTAGAGAGTTTCACGCGATCTGCGCATGTGCGGGCCTTGGGGGAGTTGATTGGTAGCCGCATCGGCATGGAGACGCTGGCTCTGTGCCCGGTGAGCGCTGCTGCCTGGCTTTTGGATTTGATGCCATACGGCCTGAAGCACTACTGCCTGAGCCCTTACCTGTCTGCGGAGTTGATGCGTCGCTTGGAAGACATGGCACGCAAAGCCGACGCGTTTGATATGACACAGCGTTTGGATGATCGTGGTGACATTGTCGATCTCAATACCGCCTGGCTGGACACCATGGGCTACACCATCGACGAAGTCATAGGCACCCCGTTTGAAGGCTACCTACACCCAGGGAGTCGTCAAGCCGTGCAACAGGCCCTCGTTACCACCAGCAGCAAACCCAGCACAGACACGGTGGTGTGCCAGCTGTGCCGCAAAGATGGCTCAATTTTGGACGTTGCGCTCAACGGTGTGGCAACGTACAACACCCATGGCGAACACTTGCAAACGCGGTGTGAGCTGCGTAGCGTCAATTACTTTTTGTCATACAAAACTAAGTCCGAGAGTCAGTTGCAAGTGGAGCGCGAGCTCAAAGTGCTGCTGCTGGTGCGCTCTAAACTGCAGCAAGCGTTGATGGGTATCAAGGACGTCAATGAATTGTCATTTTTGATGTGCCATGAGCTGCGCACTTGCCCGGGTATTGTGGGTGTAGCGTTTTTGCACAAAGATGCGCAAGATGTGATGCAGCTTGATGCCTGCATGTCCCGCGATGACGAAGAGCGCGCCAATTTTTTGCAAGGCTGTGAGGACATGCTGCAGTCTATGCGAGGCAAAACGCTGGGCGTGTTGCCAGCCCTCATTCAGGGCGAATTTGTCATTGCAGATTCTCTTGCGAAAATAGGTGGGCAAAAAGAAAATCGTTTCTTCCATGCGATGGGTGTGCGCACCATCGTGGGAACCCCCATTTTGGCGGAGTCCATCATGTTTGATGAGACCGCCCAGACTTTGGGCGCTTTGTGTTTGATGCTGGACCGGCGCCGCAATTTCCCGCGCGAGTGGCTGGAGGTAATGGCAGAGCTTGGGGCGCTGGCAAGTTTCGGCCTGAACATCATTGAGTGGAACTACGAAAAAGCCGACCTCATGCGCCAACTGCGCGATATGGCCATGACTGACACCCTTACTGGTGCCGCCAACCGGCGCAGTGCTAACGAATTCATGAGCAAAGAGTACGACCGCACCCAGCGTGACGGCCTACCGTTCACCCTCATCATGATGGATGTCGACAAGTTCAAGAATATCAACGATAGGTATGGTCATGAGATGGGAGACCAAGTGCTGAAGGAAATGACGCGCGTGGCGAAAGACATGATGCGCCCTTCCGATTTATTAGTGCGCTGGGGCGGCGAGGAGTTTTTGGTGGTGGCACCCAATACCGATGCTGCCCAAGGTTTTGCCTTGGCGGAGATTATTCGTCTGGCTATTGAGAAAACTCGCATCGAAGGGTGTAACCCGGTCACGGTGAGCATGGGTGTGGGTTTGATTGGGGTGGGCGAAAGCCTTGAGAGTGCGTTGGGCCGGGCCGACGCAGCCCTTTACCAGGCCAAAGAGACCGGCCGCAACCGATCCATCATCGCCGAGGTTGGGTCAGCGCCAGGCGCGGTGGCAGCGCACTAAGCGTCTCAGCCCACACGCGCCATAGGGTTTCAAGCGCAAGGGCAATGTTTCTCGCTGTTTGAGTCGTCTTGAGTTTACTCTTTGCGCTGGTGACTTTTTCCAAGATGTCACAAGCACTTGCGGTCCAGATGAAGGTTTGAATTTCTGGCTGTCAGCGAGAACAAAGAAAGCGCTGGATGCAGCGAAGTGCATGTAGAAGCAACGTGGCTTGGACATCACTGCAACAACTTGGAGTGTCTGTTTATGACGCAGTTTTCCAGCATCGTGTGGATTTTCAAATTTGGACTCTTACGGCCTGCGCGCGTTATGCACGATCAATAGTTGCGCCGCGTAGTACGTTGACAGAATCCACAGCGATGACAGCGGCACCGGCGTCACAAACTTGTTGATGGCAATCAGCGAGTCGCTGAGCATGAACACACAGGCGCCCAGGGCTACCCAGCGTGCGGCGCCACCCTCGGCACCATTGGCCTGCACCGTGGCGCGGCCTATGGCCTGTGCGGCCATCAACGCGATGACGCTCACATACGCTGCTACCGCGATCTTCAGCACCGGGTCGCCCAGACCACCCCAGACGATGGCATACATGGTTGCACCCACCGCCAACACGCAGACCAGGGCCTTTTTGCTGGGGAACCAGGTCTGGCCCTGGCGGAACAGCGCAACGTAAAACAGGTGCGCGACCAGGAATGATGCCAGGCCGGGAATGAAATAGTTGCCGGGCAGCATCAGGAACACATCACCCACCAGCGAAAACACCAGTGCAGCAATGAGCAGTATGGTAAATCGACCTGTAGCCCTCGTCGCTAGGGCGCGGGTAGCTACAAAAACAATAGCAATCGCTATGGTCAGCGGTTTGAAGACCATGTAACCATCCATCAACCCCAAGGCCCCCAGCGTGGCCAGCGTGCCGCTTTCTACCACCAGCACTTCCAGCATGGAGAGCCGGCCCTGCATGAAATGGCCGTTGGCCCACAGACCGGTCGCGATGGCGGCGCACCAGATGGCGCTGTGGGTGAAGGACATGGCGTCCACATGCCACAGCAAGGCCAGCACGGCAAACATGGCCAACACAAATTGCACGCTGGCAAACCACTGCTGGGCGGCACTGAGCGGCGGGTTGTAGGTCGTGACCGATGCGAGTGTGAAGGTCGGCTTGGGGTTGGTGCGCACCATCTCGGCGCTTTGCCAGCCCGGCGGCTTGAACCAGAGTTTGATCTTGTCGCCCCAGTTGGGGCTACGCCAAGATTCCTTGGCCAGCGCCCAGTACACATCGGTGTTGGCCCACAGTGGGTCCCAGCTATTGAGCAAGCCGCGGGTGCCGTAGACGCAGGGCTCGGCCTCTTCGCGAAAGGTGCCAAACAGGCGGTCCCACAGGATCAGGATGCCGCCGTAGTTCTTGTCGATATACGGGTCGTTCACCGCATGGTGCACGCGGTGGTTGCTGGGCGAGCAGAACACGCGGTCAAACCAGCCCAGTTTGCCCACCTGCTCGGTGTGCACCCAAAATTGGTAGAGCAGGTCAATCAGCAAAACGATGCCAAACACGGTAGGCGGCACACCGGCAATCGCCATGGGCAGGTAGAAAACCCAGCCGAAAAGGAAGCCGGTGGAAGTCTGGCGCAGCGCGGTGGTCAGGTTGTAGTGCTGGCTTTGGTGGTGCACCACATGGGCTGCCCAAAATAGTGCAACCACATGGCCCGCACGGTGCAGCCAGTAGTAACAAAAATCGTAAAACACCAGGGCGAGCAGTACGCCATACCAGGTGCTCCAAAACTCCAGATGCGGATACAGCGCAAGGGCATTGAAGGTCAACACGTAGATGCCAATGCTGAACAGCTTGCCCAGCAGACCCGTGACCTGGCTCAGCATGCCCAGGCTGATGCTGTTGATGGCGTCGTTCAGGCGGTAGGGCGTTTGTCCTGCTGTGCGGCTGCTGCGTCGGCGGCTCCACAGCAACTCCAGGGCGATCAACAACAGAAAGACGGGGGTGGCGAAAACAATGACTTTGCTCATGCGGCTATTTTCGCAGAGCAAATGCTTTGTTAAATGCTGGGCAACCCTAGAAAGTTTGAGTCATTACGGTCTTGGAACTGTTCTGCCGCCTCCCCCGGTGGGATGACGCGCGCGCGCCCAAGGGCGTTTTGCGCTTGACCCTTGGCAGGTGCGTGTCCATACTTACCCGATTGGTTCAAAAATTTGAAATAGAGAGCCGCTATGAATAGCAAAAACTTGGTTGTGATCCTGAGTGTTGCTTGGGCTTTGGGGGGCTGTGCCTCCACCCCCCTACCAGTACTCCCGCCCCCTGCTTTCGTATGGCAGGACGCAGCCTTCAACTATGACCGTTCACTGGTCACAGAGACGCGGGATGCCTTGTTTGCGCTTGATCCAGAGGTTGTGCAAAACCTACGCATGGATGACGGGAGCATACGTTCCGCCGAGCGCCGACTGAACAAGCTCCTCGCACGTCTGTACGGGCCAAACGGCATTCAGCTGTCCTATGCGACTGGACACACGACCGGTGCTTCCGATACGTGGCACAACAAGCGGGGTGATTGCCTGTCTCTGACGATTTTGGCCTATGCCTCAGCCCGCTTCCTTGGCATTGACGCCCGCATGCAAGAGGTGCAGGTTCCTGTCGCTGTGGACAGGCGCGATGGTGTCGAATTCATCAGTGGCCATGTCAATGTCCTAGTCCGCAATGAATCGGAAGTCTTCCTTAACGGCCAAGTGTTTGGAGTAGGAAGTTTCGTTATTGACTTCGAGCCCCAGGTGGGCTCGCGTCGCACGGGCCAGTGGTTGTCCGAGGCTGAGATTCTGGCGCGTTTCTACAACAACCGCGGTACCGAATATTTGGTGCAAAAAGACGATGCCCGTGCTTACGCGTATTACCGTGCTGCGATTGAAGCAGCCCCGGGCTTTGCCCCTGCAAGCGCAAATTTGGCTCAGCTCTATGTGAGGCGGGGCCTGTTGCCTGGCGCAGAGCAACTGTTGCGACATGCCATTGCATTGGGTGGACCGTCCTACTTACCCATGCGCAACCTGCACCAGTTGCTGCTGGCGCAAGGGCGCACTACCGAGGCGCAGCACTATGCGCAGATGCTGGAAAAACGGCAAGATGAAGACCCCTATTATTGGTTGAGCAAAGGCATTGTGGCCTTGCGCGATGGGCGCCTCAGGGCGGCCGTAAGTGCGCTTGAGCGCGCCGAGTCTTTGACATCTGGGTTTGAAGAGATTCACTACCATTTGGCCCTGGCCTACGCACGCAACGGCCAGCGCGAAGCGGCGAAAAAGCAACTCGTAGTACTGACTGCCATCGACAGCAAGGACCCTGGTGTCGCGCTCTTGAGCAGGAAATTCAGTGCGTTGGCGCTACCAACAGCCATGCCCTGACCCGCATAGCAGCGCAACCCGGTTGCTAGGTGCCGGGTTGGTCGGTATGGCGTGGTGTGGGGGCCGGTGTTGGACCAGCCCACTGGTTTCAGACCAATGCCAGGGCGTGGTGGCGCAGGTGGTCTTCGATGAAGGTGCTGATGAAGTAATAGCCGTGGTCGTAGCCCGCATGGCGGCGCAGCGTCAGCGGCTGGCCGGCGGTGGCGCACGCCTGTTCAAACAAATGCGGGTGCAACTGCGTGTCCAGAAACTTGTCGCCCTGGCCCTGGTCGATCAGGATGCCCTGGGCGAACACGGGGCTGCTGCGCAAACCCATTAAGGCAGACGCATCGTGCTGCTGCCATGCCGCTGGCGCATCGCCCAGATAACCGCTGAATGCCTTGTGGCCCCAAGGGCATTGGGTTGGCGCGCAAATGGGTGCAAAAGCCGACAGCGACTGGAAGCGGCCTGGGTGACGCAAAGCCAGTGTCAGCGCGCCATGCCCGCCCATGGAGTGGCCGGTGATGCCTAGGCGTTGTACGTCTATGGGCAGCGCATCGCCGATCAGCGGTAGCAGGTCCTGCAGCAAATAACTTTCCATGCGGTAGTGCGTGGACCATGGTGCCCGCGTCGCATCCAGGTAAAAGCCCGCGCCCACGCCAAAGTCCCAGCTATCGGCTTCACCGGCAATGCCCGCGCCGCGCGGGCTGGTGTCGGGTGTGATCAGCGCCAGGCCCAGTTCGGCGGCCACGCGTTGTGCGCTGGATTTGGTGGCAAAGGTTTCCTCGGTGCAGGTCAGCCCGGCCAGGTACATCAGCGCCGGGACCCGCTGGTTGCTGGCCTGCGGTGGCAGGTAGACAGAGAACTTCATCGGGAGGCCGATGGCCGCCGAGTCATGCTGGTAGAAGCGCTGCACGCCGCCAAAGCAGGCATGTTCGCTCAGGAGCTGTAACGATGGGGTAACCATGGTGCTAGAAATTTAATAGCGCTATGTCTATATTTTGCGAGGGCTACAGCCCAATTCAATAAATGACAACGCCGCGGATCGACTCGCCGCGCTTCATCAGATCAAAGCCCTTGTTGATGTCTTCCAACGGCATGGTGTGGGTGATCAGGCTGTCGATGTTGATCTTGCCGTCCATGTACCAGTCCACGATCTTGGGCACATCGGTGCGGCCGCGTGCGCCGCCGAAGGCCGAGCCTTCCCATTTGCGGCCTGTCACCAGCTGGAACGGACGTGTGCTGATTTCGGCACCGGCTTCGGCCACGCCGATGATGATGCTGCGGCCCCAGCCCTTGTGCGTGCATTCCAGTGCCTGGCGCATGACCTTGGTGTTGCCAATGCACTCGAAGCTGTAGTCCGCACCGCCATCGGTCAGTTGTACGATGGCATCGACAATGTTGCCGCCTGCGGCTTCGATGTCCTTGGGGTTCAAAAAGTGTGTCATGCCGAACTGGCGGGCCATGGCTTCGCGTGCCGGGTTCAGGTCCACGCCGATGATCTTGTCGGCACCCACCATCTTGAGCCCCTGGATCACGTTCAGGCCAATGCCGCCCAGGCCAAACACCACGGCGTTGGCCCCGGCTTCTACCTTGGCCGTGAAGATCACCGCGCCAATGCCGGTGGTGACGCCGCAGCCTATGTAGCAAACCTTGTCAAACGGCGCATCGCTGCGGATTTTGGCCAGCGCAATCTCGGGCACCACGGTGTGGTTGCTGAAGGTGCTGGTGCCCATGTAGTGGAAGATGGGGTCGCCATTCAGGCTGAAGCGGCTGGTGGCATCGGGCATCAGGCCCTTGCCCTGCGTGCCGCGGATCAGCTGGCACAGGTTGGTCTTGCGGGATAGGCAAAACTTGCAGGTGCGGCATTCGGGTGTGTACAGCGGAATGACATGGTCGCCTTTTTTGAGCGTGGTCACACCGGGGCCCACATCCACCACGATGCCTGCACCTTCGTGGCCCAGGATGGCGGGGAAGATGCCCTCGGGGTCGGCGCCG
>NZ_JANXUQ010000153.1 GCF_025356155.1 Rhodoferax sp.
AACGTTGCCATACAGCGCGTTGTAGACCGCGTGGTTGGCGGCAATCGGCGTGAAGGTCTTGCCGATGCGGGTCATGGCATGGACGGCGGTGTCGAAATCCGGGTGCAGGCCCAGTCCCACGGCGGCGTCGATGGCGGCGCCCAGGCCCGAGGTCTCGTACACGTGCGGGCGTGACGCGGGCAGGCCGAAGATGTCAGCGGTGAGCTGCATGGCCGCATCGCTTTGCGAGCCGCCGCCAGAGATGCGCAGCTCGGTAATCGGCACGCCGCTGCGCTTCTCAATCCGCTCTTTGCCTTCGCGCAGCGCATAGGCCAGGCCTTCGAGGATGGCGCGGTACATGTGGGCGCGGGTGTGCACGTCGCCAAAGCCGATGATGGCGCCCTTGGCCTCGGGGCCAGGAATCTTGATGCCGGGTGACCAATAAGGTTGCAGCATCAGGCCCATGGAGCCCGGTGGCACGGAGTTGACCAGATCGTCGAACAGCGCCTCGGGCTCCACGCCCAGCGCCACGCCTTGCTGCTGCTCATGGTGGCCAAACTGCTGCTTGAACCAATTGACCATCCAGTAGCCGCGAAAGATCTGCACCTCGGTGCTGTAGGCGCCGGGTATGGCCGCCGGGTATGGCGGGATGAAGGGCGTGACCTCGAGGTACTTCGCACTGGTGGTGTTGATGGTGGCGGTGGTGCCGTAGCTCAGGCAGCCGATGTGCGGATGCTGGCCGCCCGAGCCTATGACCTCGCAGGCCTTGTCGGCGGCGGCGGCCATCAGTGGCGTACCTTCGGGAATGCCGGTGGCAGCGCTGGCCTCTGCACTGATGCTGCCCATGCGCGTGCCCGGATTCACCAGTTCGGGCAACCACTCGGGCTTGACGGCCAGGGCCTGCCACTTCCAGTCGCTGGGCTTGGCCCAGGCCAGCTTCTTGTAGTCAAACGGCAGATAGGCCACCTGCGAGCCCACCGAGTCCACGAACTTGCCGCACAGGCGGTGGTTCAGGTAGCCCGACAGTAGCAGGTACTTATCGGTCTTGTCCCACACATCGCTCTGGTGCGCCTTGATCCAGTTGATCTCGGCCTCGCCACGGAAATAGTTGATGGTGCTTTGCACACCGGCCAGCTTGAAGGCCCACTTCCACAGCATGCCAATCGGCGGCACGGTGTCGGTGCGGCGCTGGTCCAGCCAGGTGATGGCGGGGCGCAGCGGTTTGCCCTGGGCGTCGAGGTTGATGACGGTGCCGCGTTGCGTGGTGACCGCCACGCCCTTCACCATTTCGCGTGCGCCAGGGTTCTCTTGCCACAGGCGCTGGCAGGCGGTGCAGACGGCTTGCCAATAATCCTCGGGGTCATGCTCGGCCCAACCGGGGTGTTCGGAGAAATAGGCGTCGAGGTGCACCTGGGCTTTGGCGACGATATTGCCCTGCAGATCGAACAGCAATGCGCGCACGCTTTGGGTGCCGTTGTCGATGGAGAGGATCGTAGGCTTAGGCATGGGTGCTTTCAGAACGCATGGATGAATCCGCCGTGGGTGTTGGACTGTAATGCTGTTGCCACAGCGCCAGGTAGGCGGCTTGTTCGGATTCCCAGCGCGCGTCAGTCCAGCCCAACGCGGGCTGGCAGATGGCGCGCATGCGTGGCAGGTGCTCCACCCCGCCGCCGTGCAGCAGCAGGCCCAGTCGGGTGCGGCGCAGCAGCAGGTCTTGCATGTGCACGACCGCTTCATGGCGTGCGGCCCAGCGCAGCTCCACCCACAGCGTGTGTGTACCAGGGATGGTGTCCAATTCACTATCGTCTATTGCGGCGGCTACCACCTCGGCCGCCAGCACGCCGTAGCGGCCTTGCAGGCGCTGGCGGTGTTGCGTGTGCAAAGCCCTGTGGGCGGGCAACGCGGCGCTGCGCTCCAGCACGGTTGCCCCGGCTTGCGGTGGGTCCGCCAGGTCGGGCCACAGGTGGGCCAGGTGTTTGAGAGCATCCAGCGCAATCAGACGGAACGTAGTCAGCTTGCCACCGGTTATGGTCAGCAGGCCCTGCTCCATCCACACCGCATGGTCGCGCCCTTCCTTGGACGGATCAGCCTTGCCGGTGTCAATGACAGGGCGCACGCCGGCATAGGTGGCCAGCACATCGTCCTGCGTCAGGTGCAATTGCGGAAATTGAAAGGCCAATGCCACCAGTAGGTAGCGCATCTCTGCCGGTGTGATCGTCGCGTCCACGCGCAGATCACCGCTGTGATCGATGTCGGTGGTGCCGACCAGTGTGGCACCCTCCCATGGGAACGCGAACACCGGGCGGCCATCTTCGGGATGCATCAGGCTGATGGCTTGGGCAATGGGAAGGCGCCACGCAGGCAATACCAAATGGCTGCCGCGCAAGGGCCGCAGCTTGGGTGCGGCGCCTTGTTGTTGGCGCAGCTTGTCGGCCCAAGCACCGGTGGCATTGATGACGACCTTGGCATGCACGGCATGGGTCTGGCCGCTCACCACATCCTTCAGTTGAACGCCATTGACCGCGCCGTCAGCCTTGTCATCCACGCGCAGCAACTGCTGCGCCGCGAGGTAGTTGATGGCCACGCCGCCCAGGCTGCGTGCCTCTTGCAGCACACGCAGCACCAAACGCGCGTCGTCTGTCTTGGCATCGACGTAACACAGGCCACCTTGCAGATCGGCGCGGCCGATGTTCGGGGCCAGCATCAAAAATTCATTGGCTGGAAAGTAGTGGCGCTGGCCGCGTTGGCCGGCCATCCAGTCATAAATCGTCAGGCCCAGTTGAAACATCCAGCGCCCCGGCTTGCGGCCCTTGTAGTCGGCAAAAGCAAAACTTTGCGGGTCGACCAGACCGGCAGCCTCGTGCATCAAGTTCTGCCGCTCGCGCACCGAATCGCGCGTCAGGCCAAACTTGCCTTCCTTCAGGTAACGCAGGCCGCCGTGTACCAGCTTGGAAGAACGGCTGGATGTCCCCCATGCAAAGTCGCGCTGCTCCAACAGCAGGGCGCGCAGGCCGCGCCGGGAGGCCTCCAGCAGAATGCCGGCGCCGGTGATGCCGCCACCGATGACGATGATGTCCCAGGGTTCATCATTCAATTGGTCGAGCAAATGCGCCCGTTGCGCATCTGGCTGCATGGCGTACACGCCGTTGCTCATGCCTTGTCCGCTGACAGCAGCTTGCCGGGGTTCATGGTGCCTTCGGGGTCAAAGTACTGGAACAAGCTGCGCATCGCCGCCATGCCCATGGCCCCCTTTTCCGCCACCAGATACGGCGCATGGTCCACACCCACGCCATGCTGGTGGCTGATGGTGCCGCCATGGGCGACGATGGCCTCACACACCGCCGCCTTCATGGCGCGCCAGCGCGCCAGGTCGGTCGCGTAGTCTCCAAACAAGCGGTAAACAAAGGTCGTGTAGACGCTGGCCCCCTGGGCATACAGATGCGACAGGTGGGTGTAGGTGTGCACACGTTCGCCGCTCTGCGCCAGGGCGTTGGTGGCAGCCGCTTCCAGCGCGCAGACCATGGGCGTGACGCGACCCCAATCGCAGGCCGTCTCGACGGTGTCGATGGCATAACCCTTGAGCCACAACGCGTTGCGCAGGTAGACATTGCGAAAGCGGTTCTCCTTCCACTTCTTACCCATGGCCTGGCCAATCGCCACACCCTTGTGGCGGCGCGCGATGCGCTTGGCGCCTTTCAGCGAATGGGCCAGGGTGTCCGTGTCGCCACTCGCGCCGATCATCAGCAAACACTTTTGGTCTTTGCAGCCGCGCAGGCTCAAATAGCTTTCCAGCAGGCCGATCAGATTCTTATGGCCGGCCATCGTCAACGTGGTCAGCGTTTCCACGGTGTTGGACAAACGCAGCATGGACAGCGGCAACTTGGCCTGCACGATGGCACGCACGGCAGTCTGCGCCTGCTCCCAGTTTGGGAAAAATATGGAGTGGAATTCTTCGCACGCGGGCAGTGGTGTGATCCGCACCGTGGCCTCGGTCAACACACCCATGCGGCCCTCGGAGCCCAGCACCATTTCGCGCAGATCCGTGCCCGCGGCGGATGCGGGGAAAGTCTTCACATCGAAGGTGCCTACCGGTGTTTCCACCGAGCCACCGGCAAACAGTTGTTCGATACGGCCATAGCGCAACGACTGCTGGCCCGATGAACGGGTCACCACCCAGCCGCCCAGCGTGGAGTATTCAAACGACTGCGGAAAATGCCCCAGCGTGTAGCCATGGGCGCGCAACTGCGCCTCCAAATCCGGCCCCAACACGCCTGCTCCAAAGGTTGCCAACTGGGCATCGCGGTCCAGGTTGATCAGCGCGCTCAGGCGTGAGAGGTTGATATTCAGCACTGGCTGCGCGCCCGCCTCCGGCACGGTCAAATGCCCGACCACGCTGGTGCCGCCGCCTACGGGTATCACAGCCGCGCCGCAGCGCTTGGCGAATTGCAGCAGTTCACGCACGTGTTCCGCACTCTCGGGAAAGGCCACACCATCACTGACCCGCCCCACCAGGCCGCTGCGCATCTTCAGCCAGTCCGGCAGACTGTGGCCCAGGCTGTTGCGTAGCCGGGTTTCGGCACGGGTATCGACCAGTGGGTGCGTCGGCAAACGGCTGGCGGGTATGTTGGCACAGGCCTGCGCCAGCGTGGCGTCTGGCGTGGGTGTGCCAGCACCAATGCGCTGCTCCAGAAACTGCATGGCCTCTTCTGGCAAGACCAGTTCTATGCTGTCGTCACCCCA
>NZ_JANXUQ010000165.1 GCF_025356155.1 Rhodoferax sp.
GACATCAGCCTGATAGACGCCGCCCAACTGCGCCGCCAGGTCGGCGTCGTCCTCCAAGAAAACCTACTCTTCAACCGCAGCGTGCGCGAGAACATCGCCATCACCGACCCCGCAGCCCCCATCGAAGCCGTAATGCGCGTCGCCATGCTGGCAGGCGCCCACGACTTCATCAGCGAACTGCCCGAAGGCTACGACACCATGGTCGGTGAGCAGGGTGCCAGCCTGTCGGGTGGCCAGCGCCAGCGCATCGCCATTGCGCGTGCCCTGTTCACCAACCCTCGGGTCCTGATCTTTGACGAAGCCACCAGTGCGCTGGACTACGAGAGCGAGGCCATCATCCAGCGCAACATGCGCCTGATCTGCAATGGCCGCACCGTGCTCATCATCGCCCACCGCCTGAGTGCTGTGCGCAACGCCAACCGCATCGTCGTCATGGACCAGGGCAATATTGTGGAGACCGGCACCCATGACCAACTGCTAGCCAAGCAAAGCGGCATTTATGCGCACCTATGGCGTATGCAAGACGGGGTGCGGCCCAGCGGCGCGGCACCCACCAACGCCAAGCCCGGTGGTAATGCGGGGGGTGTCGCAGCATGAGCCAGTCCACCCAAACCGTTCGGGCTGAGCCCGTCGAAGCCAAGGCGCCGCGCCACCCGGCCCTTGAACTGCTAGCCCGCTACAAAGCCGTCTTCGGCGCCGCCTGGGCCTACCGCGCCGAGCTGGCCGGCCCCCAACGCATGGCCGATGAAGTGGCCTTCCTGCCCGCCGCCCTGAGCCTGGTCGAAACCCCCGTGCACCCCGCACCGCGGCGCTTTGCCTATGCCATCATGATTCTGTTTGGTATCGCCCTGGTCTGGGCCTGTATCGGCACGGTGGACATCGTCGCCGTGGCCCCAGGCCGCATCATCGTCAGCGACCGCACCAAGGTCATCCAACCGCTGGAGGCCAGCGTAGTGCGCAAGGTGTTGGTCAAAGACGGCGACCGCGTCCAGGCGGGCCAGGTGCTGGTAGAGCTAGACCCAACCATAGCCACGGCCGACAAGACCGCCGTGCAAGACCAGCTCACCGCTGCCGCATCGGAAGTGATGCGCACGGGCGTCCTGCTGCAGTTGCTATCGAATCAGAAGCAGGCTAAGCCCATTTTGCGAGGGCTAGAGGCCGATTTGCCAAAAGAGCTTTACGCCAAGACGGTCTCAAGCAGCACCGGCACCACCACCATCCCCTGGAACACGGCCGAACACGCCGCGGCCCAAGCCCAACTGCTGTCCGAATGGCAAGACATCAATGCCAAGCTGGCCAAGCTCGATGCCGAAGCCAATCGCCGCCATGCAGAGATTGGCACCGTGCAAGAGTCGGTCGCCAAGCTCAGCGCCACCGTGCCCATGGCGCAAACGCGGGAAGATGACTTCAAGAAGCTGGTGGCCCAAGGCTTTGTGTCCAGCCACATGACCCAGGACAAGACCCGTGAGCGGGTAGAGCTGGAGCGGGACCTGTCTACCACCCAAGCCCGGTTGGCAGAGGCCCAATCCACACTGCGCGAAACCCAGCAGGCCCGTGTGGCCTACCGCATGGAAACCCAAAGACTGCTCAATGACCGCCAGGCCCAGGCGGCCAGCAAGCTGCAACAACTGGCGCAAGACCAGACCAAGGCCGCCCAGCGTGAGCGCCAAACCCAGCTCATTGCGCCGGTGGCGGGCGTCATCCAGCAACTGGCCATCCACTCCGTGGGCGGTGTCGTTACATCTGCCCAGCCATTAATGATTGTGGTGCCCGAGAGTGCGACCGTGACCGCCGAGATATCCATTGCCAACCAGGACATCGGCTTTGTGAATGCGGGCCAGAGTGCGGAGGTGAAGCTGGAGACCTTCTCTTACACCAAGTACGGCACGGTGACGGCAAACGTGGACATGGTGACTGCCGATGCGGTGACGGATGAGAAGAAGGGGTCTTACTACCCGGCCACGTTGACGCTGGCCAAGAGCGACATGCTGGTCGATGGCAAGCGGGTGCATATCAGCCCGGGGATGAATATCACGGCGGAGATCAAGACGGGGCAGAGAAGGATTATTGAGTACCTGTTGTCTGCGGTGCAGAGGGCGGGGAGTGAGAGTTTGAGGGAGCGGTGAACGTGATGACAAGCGAACTTCAGATACCCCAGTTTGTGGGATGCCAGCCACGCCAATGGCGTGTTACCGTGCCCGCCTCCTACAACGCAACTGACACAACCGAATCCAGACCGTGCAGATGTCACGGCACCAAGATTGATGCTCGGCAACAGTGGCCAAGCCAGCAAGAGTCTATTAATACGATGGCTGAATTCTTATATTGCACAAGGGCTACAGCTCGATTTTATCAACACATGCTCTTGGTTCCATCGTCGCCGTGTCCTCAGTGGAAATCAACAAGCCCAAACGAAACATGCCAACCATTAGCCTATTGGCCTCGATTCAACATACTTAAACCATACGACCAACATATGAAACGCTTGCTTAAACAGGTACCGACTCCGAGAAAAGTTTTCAACTTCGGTGCACTGCTATTGGGCCTCAATTTGATAGGCGAATGTGTCAACGGAACCAACATCAGGACCGCAGCATGAGTGCGCTTCTAATTCTCGTGGTTGGTGGTCTGTGGGGTGCCACGCCATTTTTCATCACCTACTTGTTCGCCTTCTTTATCCCCCAAAAAGGAATGCGCGCAGCGATTGGTGTTGTCGCCATGATTGGTGTCGAAAATCAACTTCTACCAGGAGCCGAATGATCTAGCTCAGTAGATTTAAGCCACGCATCCAGACATAAATCACGCTTCCATGAAAACCAAAACCAAAACCGAGACAAGGAAATTCCTGGCCCTATTGCTGAGCATGAGCCTGCTGGGCGCTTGCACAAGCAGTCCCCACGCCGCGCAGCCCGGCGACCGCCAAGCGAAAGCCGTGGCGATGTGGCAAGAGCGATGTAAGACTGCGGGGGAAAAGATCTACAAGACGGTAGAAAATGTTGAAGGGATCTATCTGATGAAGATACGCACCACCACCAACTTTGGTGAACAGTTCAAGTTAGATGATCCCTACGGCCATGACTCCACGAACAAGGAGTACATCTTGAACTTCTTGCGGGGCTTTTATCACCAACGGAATGAGCCAATAGTTCCAGGCTCGCCGCCGCGCACGGGCTACGCCTACGTCGAAGCTCATGACCCTGCGGACGGGCAGCGGTATCGGTACACCGCAGCCAAAACAGCGGTTCGCAAGATGGATATCACGGCGCCCAACGTTCAAGTTGACCTCAAGCGCGATCCCAATTTCGATCTGAATGTCTACGAATTTCTTCTGACCAAGGTTCCCGCACCGGGCAAGGCTCCCCGTTATGGCGTGACCTATGACGACATTTCCACGCGCGAAGAGCGAGAGTACTGGATTGCGGGTAGCTCCCTCAAAGTAATTGATCTGCAAACCAATGAAGTCATGGCCGAGCGCATTGGCTACATGGTGGATTGGGCACAAGGCAGCCAGGCAGGATTTCGTTCGCCTTGGTTGTTTGCTGCGGATAACGCCTGCCCTGGGTTTCAATGGAATCCGAATTTCCCGGTGCGTAGAGGCGGCAGTGCGCAAGCTGGACAAACACTGATTTTTGTTGAAAAAGTTTTGAAACCATCCAAGTAATTTAGGGAGAGAGAAAATGGCAACACCAACCACAGCCGAACTATTGAACTATGCTGATCTTCAAATTGCAGCGGAGGCGTTTCTGGTAAATGATGACGGCACCCTCAAAGGCAATTTGAAGAGTGCTCTGATTGAGGGAAACTTTCACAGTAGCAAATTCACCGAACCACAGGCCACCAACTTCCTCGCCCATTGGGAAGTCGTCGCCCAAAAGCCAGACACCACCACCGGCTTCAGTGGCACCCTGTTCCGCAACAAGGACACCGGCGAACTCGTCCTATCCTTCCGCTCAACCGAATTCATAGACGACGCGGCCCGCGACAACCAAGCCACCAACACGTTGGAGCTGAAGAACACCGGTTTTGCCTGGGGCCAGCTTGCCGACATGCAAGACTGGTACACAAACACTCTCGCAAAAACCGGCGGCCCCTTGGAGGGCAAATCGTTTAGTCTCACCGGTTACAGCCTAGGTGGCCACTTGGCCACCGCCTTCAACCTGCTGAACCCCACAGCCGCTTCCAAAACTATCACCTTCAACGGCGCAGGTGTTGGCAAGATCAAGACCGGCACTCTGGCAGATGCGCTGGCGGACTTCAACGCCTTGCGGGCCGACTCCGAGCTCATCAAGTCCCGCTTCAACGACAACGCACTTGCCGCCCAGTACAGCGAAATTCGCACCCATTTGGCCAACAAGAGCTGGACCATTGCGCAGGCTAAAACCTACCTCGACGGAGAATACCCTCCCAGCGGTAAAACCCCGCTGGCCTTGAAGCTCTGGCACGCTCTGGACGATATCGGGACGCTGGCCGACTTGGCTGTGCGGGTGCCAAAACTGACGGCGGGCGGCACTGGCCCCGGTGCCAGTGGTCACCCCGCTGAAGTGCTGGCCAGTGACATCGCCGCATTGAACCTGGACTACCGCATGGCGGTGCAACAGGTCAGTGATAAAAGCACCTCCGCGTACCTTGTTAGCGGCGCGATCCAAGCCCTTGGCAGCAAGTCTATGTTGGGCGTGCCCACTGGCAATACCGCATTGGCCAACCAGTTCGATGTGGTGGGCGACACCACGCCATCCATGGTCTCCAACAGCCAGTGGCACTATGGCAAGGAAATACGCGTTGCCATTGAAGACCAACCCTTGCTTCGCGGTGACGTTGTGGAGGCAGTCGTGCTGGCGTCGTTGGATTATGGGAACGTGGAGTTGCTAGTCAACGGCTACGCCACTAGAGACTTCGGCGATACGCATAGTTTGGTGTTGATGGTGGACTCGTTGAATGTGCAAAACGCAATATTGCAAATGCTGCCCAATAGTCAGCGGGAAGCTGGTGCAAGCGTCCTTAAAAAGGTAATTGAAGCAGCATCCAACATGGTGGCAAAGCGGGACAGTGACCAGGGCAAAGCCCAAGGCGATGTGTTGGAGAACACCCTCAATGCCCTGGCCGACCTAGTGCTTGGCCCCGTCTATGCCAATCAGCAAAGGCTCAAAGGCTCTCCCAGCGGTGGCACGTGGGCCAGCACCACTGATCCTGCTGGTGGCTACACCGGGCGCGACAAGTTCTACGCCTTGCTCAAGAGCATCACGGAGAGCGACCTCTACAAGGCCGCAGCAGCAGGCACGGTGAGCTTCGAGCTGGGTACAGCGTCCAGCTTTGCCAGCGCGGCCCGGACTGACTTTGGCGCATATGCTGCGCTGTACAGCCTGAGCCCGTTTGCCTTCAAGATGGGGGATGCAACGACGGCCGACTCAACATTGGCGGCCAAGTGGGGACCGGTCTACCAAGATTGGAAAAAAGACAAAGCGACCAAGGCCGCTGGCGCTGCTGCGATCAACACGCTCACCATTTCAGACCAATGGCTTGCAGACCGCACCTTGCTGCTTGATCGCAAGAACTACTACAACACCGCCAACGCCAGCTATGACAGCAGCAAGCCAGATGCCTATGGCCAATCGGTTGCAACGCAATACGACCTAGAAGGAATCATCTGGGAAGACCGCGAATCAGAACTAAAAATCCAACGCGGTGCTGTCATCCCTGCCAATAACAAGCGCGTGGTGTTTGGTGCCGACGTTAGCGAAGACGACATCACCGGTGGCGGTGGTAATGACCGCCTATACGGCGGTGCAGGCGACGATGTTCTCGACGGCAAAGGCGGCGACGACTACCTAGAAGGTGGCAAAGACTTCGACACCTACACCTTCACCACCGGCTTCGGTAAAGACGTCATCGTTGACAGCGACGGCAAAGGCAAGCTCCGGCTCGGTGAAACTAACCTCATCGGCGGCGCATACGACTCCAAACTCAAAGCCTGGACGCAAGACATTGCAGGTGACACCTACCTGTACGAAGTCAAGACCACCAGTCTCTCCGCCACCAACAAGCAACTGGTCATCCACAAGCAGGGCGATGCGGCCAACACCATCACGATCAACAATTTCGACGAAGCCAAGGCCACCGGCACGGGTGGCTACCTGAGCATCAAACTCAACAGCACCGTCAAACTAGCCATCAACGACCAACCGGGCGTCAACTACTGGGCCACCCACACCGATACCACCAGCCTGCTTGGCAAAGGCTCGGACGAAGTAGAAGGCGGCGGTGAAGCACTGGCCATCAGCTTGAGCGTTGGGGCCAGAGAAGGCGACACCATTACCCTGGCCATTGCCAACAACCCCGACAAATTTGACGTCATCCTGGGCAACAGCCGCGTACCCGCCAATGGCGCAGTCATCACTCTGAGCGAAGGCCAGACCGATGTGCGTATCGCGCTGGTGCAAAAGGGCGATGCATCGGCCGATATCCACGCCACCATCAGCGCCACCTACACCAGTATTGACCCCGAAGCCAACCCGCCGACGGTCAGCAACCTTTGGGGCATCAACGTCAAAGACAGCGGCGACGGCACTCGCACCTTCAACGGCGACCAGCGCCCCCAACTGGACGCGTCCAACAAATACAAATGGGGCGAGACCACCTGGGCTGCAGACGGCACCCTGGTCAATGGTGTGGCAGAGGCCAACTTCAATGACGTCATTGTTGGCACCACAGGCGTAGACAAGATATTTGGTAAAGGTGGCAATGACGCCCTGGGCGGGGGCGACGGGAACGACCAGATAGATGGAGGCGATGGCGATGATCTGATTGCCGGTGGCAATGGCAGCGACACCATCAAGGGCGGAGCGGGCAATGACGAAATCTTCAGCTCTGCTGACCTGCTGATTGGGTCGGGCATACGCAAGGTGGGCCTGCGGGTAGGCAGCGACGACACCTGGGCCATGCCCGCAGGAGACATCTTGTGGAAGAAGGGCAGCACCTGGGGCCTCTCGCAAGACTCCAATGGACAGGTGATTTTTCCGTTCAATGGATCGTCTCATCCAGACGCTGCGGCGGATGTGATTGAAGCGGGTGACGGCGACGACGAGGTCGTGGGTGGATTGGGCGATGACCGGATTGATGGCGGTACTGGCAACGACTCTTTGACCGGCGCTGGCGGCAACGACGTTATCGACGGCAGTGACGGCAACGACTTCCTTCAGGGTGATGGTAATAACACGCCGGGCGACTTGCTGTATACCGCTGTGGCCAACCATGGGAATGATTTCTTGGACGGTGGCAACGGCGACGACGGAATCATTGGCCAAGGCGGTGATGACATTTTGTACGGTGGCTTGGGCGATGACCAGATGCATGGCGATGACGGTCGGATCTACAACCAGTTGCCGGGTGCCAGCAACGGACGCGACTATCTGGATGGCGAAGACGGTAACGACACTATGTATGGCGGTGGCAACGATGACATCCTCTATGGTGGCACCGGTGCTGACACGATGCTGGGCGATTCAAGCGTGCTGTTGGACGGTCAAGTGTTATTGGCTGGGGAGTTCCATGGCGATGATTACATGGACGGCGAAGAAAGCGATGACGACATGAAAGGGGGCGGCAAGGACGACACCATGTTTGGCGGTACGGGCAACGATGTGATGTCGGGTGATGACGTCGACAGCGCGACCGGTGTGCAAGGCCGATACCACGGCAATGATTATCTAGACGGAGAACAGGGTGACGACACCTTGACGGGCGGGGGCAAAGATGACGTTCTGATCGGTGGCGACGGCGCAGATATCTTGATTGGAGACGACAAGAAGGACAACCTGAGCGGGGAGTTTCATGGCAATGACACCCTGGATGGGGGCAACGGCAAGGACAGACTGTATGGAACGGGTGGAAACGATGTGCTGTTGGGTGGCGAAGGGAATGACGAGCTGCACGGTGACGCCCCTGAGAGCGACCTGGAGGGCAAGTGGCACGGCAAAGACACGCTAGACGGCGGTAACGGCGACGACCTGCTGTTTGGCGAAGGGGGCGATGACATATTGATGGGCGGTGCCGGGAACGACAAGCTACGCGGCGACAGCCTGGTCTCGGAGTTGGCGGGCCAGTGGCACGGCAACGACACGCTGGACGGTGGCGATGGTAATGACGATTTACGGGGTGATGGCGGGAACGATACGCTGTGGGGCGGTGATGGCAACGACATTTTGGTGGGTGACTCCGAAGCTGGCGATCTAGACGCCAAATACCATGGCAACGATGTTTTGTATGGCGGTGCGGGCGATGATTACCTGTATGGCAGTGGCGGCAACGACACGCTGGACGGTGGCTCAGGCCTGAATGTTTTGAAGGGTGGTGCCGGTAACGACACGTATATGTTGCACGCCGGAGATGCCGAGGTCGTCATGGATGCTGGTAGCGGGGTGGCAATGATCTCAACGCTCATAGATGACTCCGAGGGTACCAACACTGTGATGATCGACGCCTTGCGTGGAGACTTGACGGTTGTTGCCGGCGTTGGCGGCGAAGGTGGGTTTGCCGTGCGTTGGGCGGGCGGCACGGCAGGCGTGTACTTGCGCAACCCGGGCACGATCAATGCCTCGCAAGCGCAGTTTTCAGATGGCACAGTGATAAGTTTTGCGCAGCTGCTGGCAGATGCAGCAGGGCCCGTGGTTACTATGTATTCCACGTCACCGGGGGACACTGTGACGGGTGGCGCGCGTGACGACGTTTTAGGAGCGTCTGGCAATTTCACCATTATCAATGGAGGGTTTGGCAACGACAAAATTAAGCTGGACGGCCAAGACCAAACCTTGCGGTACCAAAAGGGCGATGGTGTGGACCTGGTGGGGGGCAGCGGCCGCGGGGCTACTGTGGAGTTGAAGGGTGACTTCAAAGCGGCAGACTTGCATTTGGAGGTAGACGTCCAAGGCCGTGTGTTGGTAACGTTCGGTTCTGGCGCGGACGACCGCATGCGGCTGGATATGCCGCAGGCAGATGTCAGTGCATCCACGTTGATCGACAATTTTGTGTTTGACGATGGCAGCACCTTGAGTTTTGCGGATCTGTTGGCCCGTGGCATCACCACCCGTGTGAATGGCGCACCGGTGTTGACCAAACCATTGGCGGACCAGGCGAGCCCCCCCAATGCGAACTTCAGCTACGTAGTGCCGGGCGACACGTTTTCCGATGCAGACGTAGGTGATAGTTTGACCTACTCCGCCACACTGTCAGATGGCAGTGCGCTGCCCACTTGGCTGAATTTCAACCCGGTAACCAATGTCTTCTCCGGCCTGCCGCCAGCCTTTGGTACGCTGAGCGTGCGGGTGACCGCAACAGACACGGGCAACTTGACAGCGTCCGACGTGTTTGAGCTAGTGGTGGGGTCGCAGACCCTCTACAGCCCACCCACCCAAGGCAATGACACGATCACGGGCTCTGCCTACGGTGACACCATTGATGGGCTGGGCGGTGATGATGTGATTCACGGTGCACTCGGCGACGATGTGCTGCGCGGGGGCGCTGGCATTGACGAGCTATATGGTGATGCGGGTAATGACATGCTGATTGGCGGTGCTGGCAATGGCGACCACACCCGTGGCGATAAGTTGTTCGGCGGGGATGGCAACGACACCTTGTCGGATGGCGAATTGATGGATGGTGGAAAAGGTGCCGACACCTATTTGGTATTTGGGTCAGCCTATGGCAATAGCAATGAATGGGGCGACCAACAAATTCCCGCGACTATCGTTGGGGACGCGGGCGGGGGCGACGTTGTGCGCGTTGGCGGCGGCTTCGGTCCAAACGACCTAGTGGTAAAAAAGGGAGGCAATGGGTCTTCCTTAATGGCCGACGATATATTGATTGTTAACAAGCAAACTGGACGTGCTGTCCGTCTATTTGGGCAGACCATTGGTATCGACAATACCGCACCCATAGCCGAGGTCCGCTTCGATAGCGCGCCGAACGTGGTTTGGACGGCTGCCGACATTAGAAATTTGGCCAATACGGGCGACGCCACCGACAATGCTTTGACGGGCTACGCCGATGTTGCCAACACCATGCTGGGCAACGCCGGAGACGACTCGCTAACAGGGGGCAAGCAGGCCGACACGCTGGATGGCGGAACGGGTAACGACACGCTGACGGGTGGCCTGGGTAACGACACTTACGTCTTTGGCCAAGACTCTGGATCAGACGCAGTGTGGGATGTAGATGGCACTAATCGCAATATCGTGCAGTTCAAGCCTGGCGTAACGGTTGCCGATGTGCAGATGAAACGTATGGCCCAGACGAGTAGCGGTGATGTGCGTGTCAATGATTCCTTGGTATTGACGCTGAGCCCATCGGGCGCAACATTGTGGATCAATGAGTTCTTCCAACCCAACGCAGTTGGCACAGTAAGCGAAATTCGCTTCAACGATGGGTCCAACACAGTTTGGCGCTACAGCGATTTGCTTGCGCGTGCAGGTACAAGTGTGACGGGTTTGCAGAACACACAAACCGGCACCTCTGCCGACGATGTTTTTAATATCGACAACCCTAACGATGTGGTGATTGAGGCTCCGGGCGGTGGTAACGATACTGTCAGAAGCACGGTGTCTTCTTCCACCAGTTTGGCGGCCAATGTAGAAAACCTGGAATTGATTGGACCGTTTGCAATCATTGGATATGGCAACCCGCTGGACAATGTGTTGCGTGGCAATGATCAGGACAACGAGTTGTGGGGCGCTGGTGGTAACGACCAGTATATTGGTGGCAAAGGTAACGATACCTATCATGTCTTCGGTACTGCTCATTCGACCCCGTTGAAAGTATTTGAGAACGCCAATGAGGGTTACGACACTTTGATTTCGAACACTAACGGCGTGGTCTTGCCGGACAACGTAGAGCGGCTGGTTCTTCGTTACTTGAATTCTCAGTATTTCGTCGGCACAGGTAACGCGCTAGACAACGTAATAGATGCCTCTCTGGACGGAAGCATGGGCGGACATCTGCGTATTGATGGCGGTGCCGGTAATGACGTGATGACGGGTAGCCGCCGTCGTTTCAACACCTATGTGGTCGACTCAGCGGGTGATGTGGTGAATGAGCCCAATCCGGCCAACGGTGAGGTAGAAGCCAGCATTTCTTACACTTTGGTCGGCCCATTGGCAAATTTGACATTGACAGGTAGCGCCGTCATACAAGCTACTGGCAACCAGTTCAACAATATTTTGGATGGGAGTAAAAACACTGCAGCGAATGTCATGACCGGACTCGGCGGGGATGACACTTATGTGCTGGGTGTTGGAGATTCCATCGTTGAGGCTGTCGATGGTGGCAATGACACAGTTTTCATTTCCGAATCATTCGGCACCTTACCCGCAACGATACGGGTGAGTGACTGGATCAACATTGAGTCACTGGAGCTGGGCCTACAGCTTGGGGATATCAATCTGGTGGGTGACGCTGGTAACAACACGCTGGTGGGAAGCCAGGGTAAGAACACGATTGATGGGCTGGATGGTGACGATATTTTGTACGCCTTGAATTCAATCAACTTTGAACCGGACTTGCTTTACCCGTCTGGTCCTGATCACCTAAATGGCGGTAACGGCAATGACAGCATCTATGGCTATGGCAGCGGCCACGTCATTGATGGTGGCGCTGGAAATGACTCTATTAAATTGAAGCATTCTTACTATGCCACTGTAAGCGGCGGTGCCGGCGACGATGTGATTGAGATCGATGGCGGATCGTCTGCGACGATTCAGTTTGGTATCGGCGCTGGGCGTGACGTTGTGTCAAGGATCGGCCTGCGGACTGGCGGGCTTCTCTCCACCATAGCCCTACAACCAGATACCGATGCAAGCAGTTTGCGGTTCAACCGAAGCGGCGAAAGCTTGGTGATGAGCCTGGCGGGTACTGCTGATAGCGTTACCGTGGCTGATTTCTTCGGCACAGCCACTAAAGAGTTAGTAGGCATGGTCGTGTTGAGCGATGGAACGGCGTTGACGCGCGACGCCATTCTTTTGGCCGTTGGCAAGTCAAACTTGCAAACTGCAACTGCGGGTAACGACCTGCTGATGGCATCTGCTACCAATCACAACTTGGCCGGTGGCCTGGGTGACGATGTTTTGGTTGGTCAGGGACTGGATGATCAGTTGGACGGTGGCGACGGCAACGACCTATTGAACGGCGGCGACGGTGCAGACCAGCTAGCCGGGGGCGCGGGTGACGACACGCTGACAGGTGGCCATGGGGCGGACCGCTACAAGTTCTCCTTGGGTTGGGGCCATGACGTGGTTGATGACAAGCAATGGGCCCAAAAATTTGGAACACCGTTGGTCCTGGATGCATATCCTACGCAGCAAATCTCGGAGGATGGCACTGTTGATTTAATTGAGTTCGATGCGACTGTATCGTCTGCAGATATTCTTGCGACAACAGATGGTGCAGATTTGCGGCTGACCCACAAGACAACCGGTGACAGCATTCTTCTGCAGAGCTATTTTGGTCGCGCTTTCGGAAACCCGAATGTAGTTGATGGCCGACAAACCGCGACCATTCGGTTTTCCGACAACACAATTTGGGACCAAGCTTATATTGACCAAGTGGTGCGCACAGTTACCGGTACCGATGGGGATGACTATCTCACGGCGGATAGCGCTGGAGGGAAGGTGGACGGTCTTGGTGGCAATGATTCACTGTATGGCCGTGAAAACAGCGACAGACTGTTTGGAGGCGCTGGTGCTGACAACTTGTATGGCTATGGCGAGAGTGATTTTCTGGATGGCGGCTTGGGTGTCGACTATATGGAGGGTGGCGACGGTGACGACACCTATATCGTCGACGATGCAGGCGATGTGGTCACAGAGTACACAGATCAGGGTACAGACCTCGTACAAAGCAGCGTCAGCTACACATTGACTAAAAACGTAGAAAACCTGACCCTGACCGGTACCGGCAACACCAATGCAACCGGCAATGGGCTGGCTAACGTCGTGATCGGCAACAGCGGCAACAACACACTGAGCGGTGGCGCTGGCGCAGACACTATGAAGGGCGGTGCGGGCAACGACATCTATGTTATCGACGATGCCGGAGATGTTGTGACAGAGAGCGCTGCCGAAGGCACAGACCTGGTGCAATCCAAGATCAGCTACACCTTGGGTGCCAACGTCGAGAACTTGACGCTTACCGGTACCAGCGCGATCAATGGAACCGGCAATGCAGACGCCAACACCTTGACCGGCAACAGCGCAAGCAACACATTGTCTGGTGGTGACGGCGACGACGTACTGGACGGCAAGGCTGGAATCGACATTCTGGTGGGCGGCAAGGGCAACGACAGCTACTTTGTAGACGTGTCCGGCGACATAGTGACCGAGAGCACCGGTGAAGGCACCGACACCGTCAACGCAAGCTTCACCTACACCCTGGGTGCCAACCTGGAGAACCTGAATTTGACCGGTATATCGGCAATCAACGGCACCGGCAATGCCTTGGCTAATGTCATAGCAGGCAATGCAGGCAACAACGTGCTGGACGGCGGTGCAGGCAACGACGTGTACCTGATCGCCCCCGGCGGCGGCCAAGACACCATTCAGGAAGCAACCGCAGACGCATCCGCTGGCAAGCTAAACGTCCTGCGCTTTGGAACAGGTGTCAACAGCACCAATGCGGTGTTGACCCGCTCGGGCTCAGACCTGGTCATCAGCTTCACGGGCAATACCGACAAAGTCACCGTCAAATCCTTCTATGTCAACGGCGACTCCACCAACACCAGCAACCCCGTCCAACGCATTGAGTTTGTAGACGGCAGCGTTGCCTGGGACCTGGCCGCCGTAGACCAAAAGACCCACGTCTTCGCCAACCACGCCCCTACAGTAGCCAACGCAATAGCCAACCAAAGCACGGCCGAAGACGCCGCTTGGAGCTACGTGGTGCCCGCCAACACTTTTGCAGACGTGGACACAGCAAACGGTGATGTACTCACGTACACCGCCACCAAGTCCGACGGCAGCGCGTTGCCCAGCTGGGTGACATTCAACGCAGCAACCCGCACCTTCAGCGGCACCCCCACCAATGCAGAAGTTGGCAGTGTCAGCTTCAAAGTCACTGCAAAGGACAATGCCGCAGCGACTATCAGCTCCACCTTCACGGTGGCTGTGACCAATACCAACGATGCTCCCACAGTTGCAGTTGCCTTGGCCAACCAAAACGCAGCCAATGGCATGGCTTGGAGCTACGTGGTACCCGTCAACACCTTTGCAGATGTGGACGTGGGCGATACCCTGACCTACACCGCCACCAAGTCCGACGGCTCAGCACTACCGGCCTGGCTCAGCTTCAATGCCATCACCCGCACCTTCAGCGGCACCCCGGGCCTCAGTGATGCTGGTAGCCTCAATCTCAAAGTGCAAGCCAAGGACACAGCCGGTGCACAGGTCAGCTCAGTCTTTGTCGTAACCGTGGCTGGTATCAACACCATCAACGGCACCGCAGGTGCGGACACCCTGACCGGAACGGCCGCAGCCGACATCATCAACGGCCTGGCAGGTAACGACACCATTGACGGTGGAGCCGGAGCCGACACACTTGTGGGCGGCTCTGGAAACGACAGCTATATCGTCGACAACGTTGGTGACGTGGTAACCGAATTGGCCAACGAAGGCACCGACCTGGTTACCGCATCGGTCAGCTACACGCTGGCCGCCAACGTCGAAAATTTGACCCTCTCAGGCACAGGCAACACCAATGCCACAGGCAATGCGGCAGTCAACACCCTGACCGGCAATGCTGGCAACAACGTGCTGGATGGTGGAGCCGGTGCAGACACCCTGGTGGGCGGTGCCGGCAACGACACCTACTATGTGGACAACACGGGAGATGTCACCACGGAAGCGGCCAGTGCAGGCACAGACCTGGTGATTGCCAGTGTGAACTGGACCCTGGCTGCCAATCTGGAGAACCTGACGCTGGCTGGTACTGGCAATCTGAACGGAACGGGTAACACTGCAGCCAACACCATCACCGGCAATGCGGGCGACAACATCCTGGATGGTGGAACTGGCAACGACACCCTGATCGGTGGCGCAGGTAACGACACCTACATCATCGATGTAGCCACCGATGCCATCACTGAAAACCTGAATGAAGGGACCGACACTGTCAAGTCTGGCGCCACCTACACCCTGGGAGCCAACCTGGAGAACCTGACCCTGACAGGCACTTCAGCCATCAACGGTACAGGCAATACGCTCGCCAACACCATCACCGGCAACTCGGGTGCAAACGTGCTGGACGGCGGTGCTGGCGCAGATACTTTGATTGGCGGAGCAGGCAATGACAGCTACGTGGTCGACAACGTCGGTGACGTCATCACCGAACTGGCCAACGAGGGCACCGACCTGGTCACGGCAGCCGTCAGCTACACCCTGACTGCCAATCTGGAAAACCTGACCTTGTCAGGCACTGGAAACACCAATGCCACTGGCAATGCAGCGGTCAACACCCTGACCGGAAATGCGGGCAACAACGTCCTGGACGGGGGTGCAGGTGCCGACACCTTGGTGGGTGGTGCAGGTAACGACACCTACTATGTGGACAACACGGGAGATGACACCACGGAAGCGGCCAGTGCAGGCACAGACCTGGTCATTGCCTCAGTGAACTGGACGCTTGCTGCGAATCTCGAGAACCTGACTCTTGCTGGCGTTGGCAACCTCAACGGCACGGGCAACACCGCAGCCAATACCATCACCGGAAATGCAGGTGGCAACATACTGGACGGCGGAACGGGAAATGACACCCTGATTGGAGGTGCTGGCAATGACACCTACATCATCGATGTGGCCACAGACACCATCACTGAGAATCTGAACGAAGGAACGGACACCGTCAAGTCCGGTGTCACCTACACCCTGGGTGCCAACGTAGAACACCTGACGGTAACTGGTACTTCGGCCATCAACGGCACCGGCAATGCGTTGAACAACACCCTGACTGGCAACACCGCCAACAACACCCTGACGGGTGGTGCGGGTGATGACGTTTTGGATGGCGGTACCGGTACAGACACCTTGGTGGGCGGCACTGGCAACGACAGCTACTTTCTGGATGCGGCCGCCGACGTGGTGACCGAGAACGCCAACGAAGGAACGGATACCGTGAATGCAGGATTTAGCTATACGCTGGGCACCAATCTGGAGAACCTAAACCTGACTGGCACCACAGCCATCAACGGCACCGGCAACGCTTCGGCCAATGTGCTGGTGGGCAATAGCGGTGCCAACACCCTCACCGGCAATGCTGGGAACGATACCCTCGACGGCAAGGCTGGTGCGGACAGTCTGGTGGGTGGCACTGGCAACGACACCTACAAACTGGGCCGAGGCTACGGCGCCGACACCATCACCGAGAACGATGCTACGGCGGGTAACATTGATGTGGCGCTGTTCGATGCAGGCATCACCACTGACCAGCTGTGGTTCCTGAAGGTGGGCAACAACCTGGAGGTGGACATCATTGGCACCAGCGACAAGTTCACGCTGACCAATTGGTACCTGGGCAACCAGTACCACGTGGAGCAGTTCAAAACCAATGATGGCAAGGTGCTGCTGGACAGCCAGGTGCAGGCATTGGTGCAGGCCATGGCGGCGTTCTCGCCTCCGGCTGCAGGGCAAACTACCTTGACGCCTAGCATGGCGGCAACGCTCAATCCAGTCATTGCAGCAAATTGGCATTGAGGCTGATCACTGCTCCGCCCGCAACCGCTCAAACGCATCCCAAAACTGCGCATCTTGCGTGGTCGCAAAGTTGATGCGCATCAGCGTGCTGGGCTGGCGTTCGGCGTGGAACAACGCGCCGGGGGCTAGCAGGTAGCCAACGTCCAGCATGCGCTGCGACAGCGCGTCGGTGTCCACACCGGTCTCCACCCAGCCAAACAATCCCGCCGGTGGCGTGGCAAAGCTGCAGCCATGGGCCAGCGCCAGTTGCACGCTGCGGCTGCGGGCCTGGTCCAGCCGGGTGCGGATGCGCTCGGCATGGCGGCGCAACTGGCCTTGGTCTATGCACCAGGCCAGGGCCTTTTCCAACAGCGCCGGTGTGGTCAACGTGGCCAGCAGCTTGGTGTCGACAAAGGCCTCCACCAGCGAGGCCGGTGCCGCCAAAAAACCGACACGCCAACCGGGTGCCAGTATCTTGGCAAAGCCGCTGACGTAAATGGTGCGCTGCAGCCCGTCCAGCGCGCACAGGCGCGTGGCGTGGTCGGGTGCGATGTGGCTGTAGGTGTCGTCCTCCACGATATGGAAGTTGTGCGCATTGGCCAGTTGCAGAACGCGGTGCGCACTGCCCGGTGTCAGGCAGTAGCCGGTGGGGTTGTGGAACACGCTGACGCTGACGAAAAGCTTAGGTGCGTGTAGCGCGCAGTAACGCGCGATGACGTCCAGATCCGGCCCGTCCGCGCGGCGCGGCACCGGCAGTATGCGCATGCCCAAGGCCGCCAGGCGGGCAAACTCGATCGCCCAACCCGGCTCCTCCACCATCACGTAGTCACCGGCGCGCAGCAGGGTACGGCTGACGATGTCCAGCGCATGGGTGGCACCCACTGTGGTGACGATCTGACTGGGGGCGGCGTGCACGTTGTACGCCACCAGTTTTTGCGACAGCGCCAGCCGCAGGCCGCTGTCACCCGCCGGCTCGCCGTATTGCAGCGAGAAGGATTGCAAAACCCGGTTGCCAGTGACCTTGCGCACGGCGGTGGCCATGAAGCTGGTCTCCAGCCAGTCCGCAGGGAACACGCCCATGCCGGGTTGTGGCTTGTCAGAGCTGCCATGGAACATGCCACGTATCAGCGCAGTGGCGTTGACTGGCACATGCTGCGCCTTGAATCCACCGCTTGATATTCGGTTTGCTCCTAAATTAGGAGCGACATGCGCAATGTTTTCGAGGGCTACAGCCATTTCCCTTACGTAGAAGCCCCGGTTCTTGCGGGCCTCCACCAGCCCCTGGGCCAGCAACTGGTCATAGGCCGCCACCACCGTGGAGGGGCTCACCCCTTGTTGCTGTGCACACAGCCGCACCGAGGGCAGGCGTGCGCCGGGCGCCAGCAAGCGCGTGCGTATGCGCTCGGCAAAACGGTTGCACAACTGCTCGGCAAGCGATTGGGATGCGGTCTTCATCAACATCGATAGAGCCTCGGGTGGGTCGGTGGTCTGTGTCGCTTCAATCAACAGTACAGTTCAGATCAATGACCTTAAAACTGTACTGGTAGTGTGCTGACTTCGACTATAAAGTGTGGTGCATGAGTTGGCAAGAATTTACGGCTTTACTGGTACTGGCCACGGCGATGAGTTTCACGCCGGGGCCGAACACCACCTTATCCACGGCGCTGGCGGCCAATGGTGGTCTGCGTCGCGCCATGCCGTTTGTCTGCGCCGTTCCGCTGGGCTGGAGCGCCCTATTGCTTCTGTGCGCCCTGGGTCTGGGTGCCTTGTTGCTGGCCGTGCCAATTCTGAGCTTGCTCGTCAAACTGGTGGGCGTCGCCTACCTGTTGTGGATGGCATTCAAGTTGAGCCAATCCCGTCAGATGGGTGAGGCCGATGCCGCAAAGCTGCAGGTGGGTTTCTGGCAAGGCGTGGCGCTGCAGTTCGTTAACATCAAGGCGTGGATGCTGGCCCTGGCCATCGTCAGTGGCTGGATCGCCGGGCACGGCGACACCGCACAGCGCTTGGCTGTTGCCATCCCCGTCATGCTGGTCTTCGCTTTTTCCAGCAATATGCTGTACGCCGCGCTGGGCTCGCTGTTGCGCGACTGGCTGCGCGGGCCGTTGGGCACAGGGCGTCGTTTACTGGCCTTTAACCGCGTGATGGCTTTGATCCTGCTGGTTACCGCGCTATGGATGCTGACCGTATGAACACACAACGCACAACAACACGCCAGATCTCCCAGGGCCTGTGGCTGGGCCTGTTAGGCATCGTCATTTTCTCGGTGACCCTGCCCATGACACGCATGGCCGTGGGCACGGCAGATGCACCGCAGATGTCGGGCTTCTTCATCGCCATGGGCCGCGCCGTGGTGGCCGCCGCTCTGTCGGGTGCATTTCTGCTACTGACCCGTGCCCCCCTGCCGCGTCGCTCAGATTGGTTGCCACTAACCATCACCGCCGGTGGTGTGGTGTTTGGCTTTCCGCTGTTCACATCGATTGCCATGCGGTATGTGGACGCCATGCACGCCAGCGTCATCGTCGGTATCCTGCCATTGGCGACTGCCGCGGTGGGTGCTCTGCTGCACCGGCAGCGCCCGTCCCTCGGCTTCTGGCTGTGCGCGGCGCTGGGCAGTGCGCTGGTGGCTGTATTTGCGGTGATGCACGGTGGGGCGAGCACGACGGCCGTTGCTGCGGGAGGCGTGTCTGTGCACGGTGCCGATCTATTGCTCGTGGCCGCCATGCTGTGCGCCGCCGTAGGTTATGGCTACGGCGGGCGCCTTTCGCAGCGCATGCAGGCCGAGCATGTAATCTGCTGGGCGCTGGTGATGGCCCTGCCACTCACCTTGCCCCTGGCCGCCTACCACTGGCCCACAGTTCCCCTGCAGAGCAACGCCTGGTGGGGCTTTGCTTATGTAGCCGTGTTTTCCATGTGGCTGGGTTTTTTTGCCTGGTACCGCGGCCTGGCACTGGGCGGCACAGTGCGCGTCAGCCAGGTGCAGTTAGTCCAACCTTTTTTGAGCATGCTGGTGGCCGTGCCGCTGCTGGGTGAGAAGCTGGACGCGGTGACCGTCGGCTTCGGCGTGGCCGTGATTGCTACGGTTTTCATCGGCAAGAAGATGCCGGTTTCTCAGCGGGTGCCGACATGAAACATCCGGTTGGCGACTACTCCTGCACACAGCATTCCCTTGCCCCCACACACCTCCATGCGCAGTACCCCCAAAAACTGCGCCAAAGAGCAAAATCCACTCCTTAACTAAAAACGAGGCAAGCCTGTATGAAACCCAACGACCTCCCCACCACCACGCCCTGGACCATGGCACGCCGCGCCGCGCGCATGAACCCTTCCGTGATCCGTGAGATCCTCAAGGTCACCGAGAAGCCCGGCATCATCAGCTTTGCAGGTGGCCTGCCCTCCAGCAAGACATTCCCGGTCAGCGAATTCGCCGCTGCCTGTACCCAGGTGCTGACCAATGACGCCCAGGCCGCCCTGCAATACGCCGCCAGCGAAGGCTTTGCGCCGCTGCGCGAAATGGTCGCGGCCCGCCTGCCGTGGAATGTGGACCCCGCTCAAATTCTGATCACCACCGGCTCGCAACAGGGCCTGGACCTGGTCGCCAAAATTTTGATCGACGCCGACAGCCGCGTGCTGGTCGAAACGCCCACCTACCTGGGCGCCCTGCAAGCCTTCACGCCGATGGAACCCGAAGTGGTGAGCGTGGTCAGCGATGACGAAGGTGTCGACATTGCAGACTTGGCCAGCAAGATCGGTACGGGCGCCAACAAGGCCCGCTTCCTCTACGTGTTGCCCAATTTCCAGAACCCCACCGGCCGCACGATGACCGAGGCGCGCCGCGCAGCCTTGGTGGCCAAGGCGGCCGAACTGGGACTGCCGCTGATCGAAGACAACCCCTACGGCGACCTGTGGTTTGACAAGGAGCCCCCCGCTCCGCTGACCGCGCGCAACCCCGAAGGCTGCATTTATTTAGGCTCGTTCTCCAAGGTGCTGGCACCCGGCCTGCGCCTGGGCTTTATCGTGGCACCCAAAGGCATTTACTCCAAACTGCTGCAGGCCAAGCAGGCTGCCGATCTGCACAGCCCCGGCTTCAACCAGCGCATGATTGCCGAGGTCATGAAAGACGGTTTCCTGGACCGCCACATCCCCACGATCCGCGCGCTGTACAAGTCGCAGCGCGATGCGATGCTGGAAGCCCTGAGGAAAGACATGCCCAGCGATGTGAGTTGGAACACGCCGGTGGGCGGAATGTTCCTGTGGGCGCGCCTGCCCGAGGGGATGAGCGCACAAGAGCTGTTGCCCAAGGCCGTGGACAAGGGTGTGGCCTTTGTACCGGGTGCCGCCTTCTACAACGACCACGCCGACCCGCGCACGATGCGCCTGTCGTTCGTGACTCCCAATGTGGACGAAATCCGCACCGGCGTGGCCGCACTGGCCGCCGCCATCCGCGAACACCGGAGCTCTTGAAGGATGGAAGCGCAACACACCATCCGCCTGTGGGGCCGCATCAGCTCGCTCAATGTGCGCAAGGCCGTGTGGGCCGCGCAAGAGCTGGGCCTGGACTTCCAGCGTACCGATGCCGGCGCAGGCTTTGGCATCACCACCACGGCGGAGTACCAGCTTAAGAACCCCAATGCACTGGTACCGTTGCTGGAAATCGGCGACTTCGTGCTGTGGGAGTCCAACGCCATCGTGCGCTACCTCTGCGCGCGCTACGGCGCTGAGCGGAATTTCTACCCTGCGGAACTGGAGCCCCGCTTTCACGCAGAGCGCTGGATGGACTGGCAACAAACCACGTTCAACCGCGCCGGTGGCCCGGCCTTTATCCAGTTGGTGCGCACGGCGGTGGAGGCGCGCAATGCCGATGCCATCCAGCAATCGGTCACCGCGACCGAGCCTTTGCTGGCCCTGCTCGACAAGCACCTGGAACAACATGCCTACATGGGCGGTGAGACTTTTGGCATGGCCGACATTCCGCTGGGCTGCGAGATGCACCGCTGGTGGGGCATGCGCACGGCACAGTTCGACGCCTACGGCGTGACCCGCCAGGAGCTACAGACGTTCCCCAACGTGCAGCGCTGGTTTGGCCAGCTGCAACAGCGCCCGGCCAGCTGCGGGGTGCTGGACGTCACCTTAAGTTGATCACGATGCAACAACGCCCCTTCAAACAAGTCGACGTGTTCACCGCCCAGGCCTACCTGGGTAACCCGCTGGCCGTGGTGCTGGACGGCACGGGCCTGAGCACTGAGGAGATGCAGCACTTCTCCCGCTGGACCAATTTGTCCGAGACCACCTTCCTGCTGCAGCCCACGCCTGAGGCCGCAGCCCAGGGCGCAGACTACCAGGTCCGCATCTTCGCGCCCGGCTATGAGATGCCATTTGCTGGCCACCCCACGCTCGGTAGTTGCCACGCTTGGCTGGAGCATGGGGGCGTGCCGCAAAAGCCCGGCCTGGTGGTGCAGCAGTGCAAGGTGGGGCTGATCCACATCAACCAAGCTGGCGGACGCCCCGCCTTCGCTGCGCCGCCATTGCACCGCAGCGAAGCCACACCCGAGCTGGTGCAGGCGCTGGCCGATGCGCTGGGCCTGCCATTGGCCAACATCGTGGCCAGCCAGCACCTCAACAACGGGCCTACGCATTTTGGTCTGTTGGCCAACGACCATGCGGTGTTGCTGGGCCTGAACCCCGACGCCGCCAAGCTCAACACCGTCCTTAGCGCGGCCGGCATCAGCGGCGTGGGTGTGGCCACCGTGCAAGCCGATGCCCCGGCTGCCGGATTGATTGGCCGCTCCAACCGCGAGGCACGGGCCTTTGCCGGTGGCGGGACTGCCAGTACGGCGCAGAGCAGCGGCAACGAAGAACCGACCGTCGAAGTGCGCTTCTTCTTCGACCATGGCAGGGCAATTGGCGAAGACCCGGTCACCGGCAGCTTCAACGCCAGTCTGGCACAGTGGCTGATTGCCGAGGGCCATGCGCCCGCGCAGTACACGGCCGCGCAGGGCACCTGCCTGGGTGTGCAGGGCCGCGTGCACATCCACCAAGACGCCAGCGGCCAGGTCTGGGTGGGCGGAGATGCGGTCACCTGCATCAACGGCACCGTGCTGCTGTAGACATGGCATTTGTAGACCCCATGGCAGCGTCCATGGACCACCTCGTGGTGATGGCCAGCGACCTGGCGCAAGGCGTGGCTTGGTGCGAGGCCACGCTGGGCGTCACGCCCGGCCCTGGCGGGGAACACCCGCTGATGGGCACCCACAACCGCTTGCTGAAGATCGCTAGGCCGGAGCACCGCACGGTTTATCTGGAAATAATTGCTATTAATTCAGTAGCGCCTAACGCAGTACCGGCGAGGGCTAGACGCTGGTTTGACATGGACGACTCGGCGCTGCAGACCCATGTGGCACACCACGGGCCCACGCTCATACACTTCGTCGCCAGCGTGCCGGACATTGTTGCCAGCGTCTTCACACTGGCCGCCCAGGGCATAGACCGCGGCGCGGCGGTGCGAGCGTCGCGCCCAACGACCAGCGGTTTGCTGCAGTGGCAGAACAGCGTGCGCGACGACGGCCAGCGCCTGTTCGATGGCTGCCTGCCCACACTGATCCAATGGGGCCATCCGCAGGACTCCGCCGCTGCCCACCCGACGGACGCCATGCTTGAAAGCGGCGTCACATTGCTGAGCCTGCACGTGCAGCACCCGCAAGCCACAGTATTGAACGCTGCCTACCGATCACTGCATCTGTCGGCCATCACAGCCGACATCGGCCCCGCCCGCCTGAGCGCACGACTACAAACGCCCAAGGGCGTTGTCACACTCCACACACCATAACTACCATGCACCTGCCCAGCCTGCAAGACATCGAAGACAGCGCCCAAGTCGTCTACCGCGCTTTTGCGGCCACCCCGCAATACGCCTGGCCGCTGTTGACGCAGAAGCTGGGCACCACCTGCTGGCTCAAGCACGAGAACCACACGCCAGTAGGCGCCTTCAAGATCCGCGGTGGGCTGACCTACTTCGACCAACTGGCGCGCAGCAAGGCGCTGCCGTCTGAGGTCATCAGCGCCACGCGTGGCAACCACGGCCAGAGCATCGGCTGGGCGGCGCGCGACCATGGCGTGCGTTGCACCATCATCGTGCCGCACGGCAACTCGGTCGAGAAGAACGCCGCCATGCGTGCTTTGGGCGCCACGCTCATTGAACACGGTACGGACTTTCAAGAGAGCCGTGAATACGCCATCGCCTTGGCCCAGCAGCGCGGCGCACACATGGTGCCCAGCTTCCATAGGGACCTGTTGCGCGGCGTCAGCACCTACTGGTGGGAGTTGTTCAAGGCCGTGCCGCAACTGGACGTGGTCTATGTGCCCATTGGCCAGGGCTCGGGTGCCTGCTCGGCCATAGTGGCTAAACGTGCATTGGGCCACCGCGTGCACATCGTCGGCGTCGTCAGCGCCCATGCCACTACCTATGCCGACTCCCTGGCCGCTGGCCGCGTGGTGGAAGCCCCGGTGACCACGCAACTGGCCGACGGCATGGCCTGCCGCGTGGCGGATGCCGAAGCACTGCAAATCTTGCAAGGCGAAATCGACCACATCGTGCAGGTGACGGACGCCGACGTGGCCCAGGCCATGCGCGACCTCTTTGCCTGCACCCACAACGTGGCCGAAGGCGCGGGCGCCGCCGCCTTTGCCGCTGCCATGAAAGAGCGCCACACCCTCAAAGGGCTTACCGTGGGCCTGACATTGTGCGGTGGCAATGTGGACAGCGAAGTGTTTGCCCGTGTCTTGTCGGAGACCTGAAAGGGTAACAAGTGTCTCCGCAATGACAAAGGCAAACGCACGCCGTGCTTTAGATTCCTGCCATGGGAAAACTCTATCTGGTACGACACGGGCAGGCTTCGTTTGGAGCCGCAGATTACGACAACCTGAGCGAACTCGGGCACCGACAAAGTGTGCGCCTGGGCGAATACCTCGCAGCCAAGGGCGCACGTTTTGACGCGGTGCTGACCGGCACGCTGAAGCGCCATGCGCAGACCTATGCAGGCATTGCGCACGGCGCAGGCATGGACCTGCAACCCGCACTGTGGCCCGGCCTGAACGAATACGACGCCGAAGCGGTGATCACCGCCATACACCCCGGCCCGCTGGCGCCACCGAACACGCCCGAGTCTTACAAGCTGCACTTCCGCCTGCTGCGCGATGGTTTGACCCAGTGGATGAATGGCGTGCTGAGCCCCAAGGGTATGCCCAGTTACGACGATTTTGTGCACGGCGTCACCAGCGCGCTGGACCATGTGCGCAAGCAACACACGGGTGATGTGCTCCTGGTCAGCAGCGGCGGCCCTATCTCCACCGCAATAGGCCACATCCTGGGCACGGTGCCGGAAAAAACCATTGAACTCAACCTGCAAATCCGCAATAGCGCTGTGACTGAATTTTTATTCACGCCCAAACGCCACCTGCTGCTGAGCTTTAATGCGCTGGCCCATTTGGACGGTGCAGAATATGCACCATGGATCACCTACTCCTGACTTTTTTATTGGCTGGCACTTGCGCCAGCCTTGGCGCGCAAACTGCGCAACCACACGCGGGCCCAAGACAAGCAGCAAAGCTGGTCAATACCTTGGGCATGGCCATGGTGCGCATTCCCGCTGGTGAATTCTTGATGGGCAGTGACGAGCCCATCGCCACGTTGGAAAAAGCCTTCCCGCTGATGGAGCGCCAGCGCCTCGAAGATCTCAGCGACGAAGCGCCCGTACACCGCGTGCGCATCACCAAAGATTTTTACCTGGGCCGCACCGAAGTGACGGTGGGCCAGTTTCGCCAATTTCTGGCGGCCTCAAACTATGTGCCCGAGTCGATTGCCGATGGCACCGGTGGTTATGGCTACAACGCCCAGTACGTACCCAACAAAGGTGCCCGCGGCGAACAGTTCGACGGCCGCAACCCGCGCTACAGCTGGAGCAACCCTGGCTTTGCGCAAACCGACGAGCACCCCGTCGTCAACGTAACCTGGAACGATGCCCAGGCCATGGCACGCTGGCTCAGCAAGACCGAGCACCGCACCTACCGGCTGCCGACCGAAGCCGAATGGGAGTACGCCGCCCGCGCTGGCACGCGCACCCGTTACCAACACGGCGATGACCCGCAAGGCTTGACCCAGGTCGCTAACGTTTTCGACACTGCGGCTCGCCCGTTATGGCCGGCCTTTGCGAGCCACGCCCTGGAGGGCAACGATGGATATGCTTTCACTGCCCCGGTCGCCAGCTTTACGCCCAACGCCTTTGGTTTGTACGACATGCACGGCAATGCCTGGGAGTGGACCAGCGACCTGCACGATGAGAACTATTACGCCCACTCCCCAGTCGATGATCCGCAAGGCCCGAGCGAGGGTTCGGTCTACGTGCGCCGCGGCGGCTCATGGCACAGCTGGCCGCTGTATGTACGCAGCAGCTACCGCAACTGGAATTCACCGGAGACGCGCTACACGCTGGTGGGCATGCGCCTGGTGCTGGAAGTCGGCAATAACTAAACGGCTATTTGAATCTCCACCACCGTGTTCCCCGGTCGGCTGCTAATGCGCAACTCTGCCCCAATGGCCAGCGCGCGCTCGCGCATCGTAGCCAGACCGTTGCGCTGCTTGAGCGCGGGGTCAAAGCCACAGCCGTCGTCCACCAGGCGCACATAGACCTGGTTCAGCGTTGCACCTTCCGAGTGTGGTGGGCCACAGGCGCCGCTGGCGCGGGCATGGCCCTCCACCCGCAGCACACGCGCCCGCGCATGCTGTAGCACGTTGGACAGCGCCTCGAACAGCATGAACTGCAGTTCGCTCATGGCACTGGCGTCCAGCTTGCTGCAGATGGGCAGCAGGTCCACGTCCCACTGCAGCTCAATGCCCATGCCCGCAAACCGCGGACCCAGCCGGTAGCGCATATTGGCCAGCAGGGCCGTCACATCGCCGGGCGCCAGGTGGATGGAATCGATGGACAGCTTGAGCTGGTCCAGCCCGTCGCGCAGCGTCTGCAAGACCTCGCTGCGGGCATGTGCGTGGTATGCCTCGTCATCGACCTGCAGCTGGCGCATGGCCGAGCTGATGTGTGAGCCCACGCCGTCGTGCATATTGCGCAAAATACGCCCGCGCTCGGCCATGCGTTCCTGGCTGCGGGCCAGGTGCTCCAGCGCCTTGCGGCTATCCAGCACCGCTTGCACGGCGGTGCCGCTGATGTGGTCAAAGGTCAACGCAAACAAAAACAGCACCGCCACCAGACCGCCGGTGCAGACCATATTGAAGGCTGTCGCGTATTCCAGCTGGTACAGCGCCGGGAACTGGTAGCCAGTCAAGCTGGCGATGCCATACGCAACCGAAATGGTGAAGCACACCAAAAACCACGCCAGCGCATCCACGCTGTAACCGAGCAGCAACACCGCAGCCACGGGGATCAGCGTAAACCAGGGCAAGACCGGCGAATGCAAACCGCCGGAGAAAAAACTGCAGCCCATGACCGCCACAAACGCTACATTGGCCATATACCAGTTGACGCTGGTGCGCAGCCTGCCGCTGGCGCGGAAGTAAAACAGCGCGGTGAACAAAAACACGATGCCGGTGGACATCAGTAGCGCGCCCACATCAAAACCAATGACCAAGGACGTTAGCGCATACAACAGCGAAAACCCGGCGTTGATCAGGCAGATGTAGACAAACATGCGGCTGGCGCTGAGCTGGTGCTCGTCCAGCGCAGCCTGGTTAGGAATAAACCAAGCCACCCAGCCATCCATTCGACCGAGAACGACATTGCGGAAAACCGTGCGCATCACTGCATCACTGCGGGTGGGCTATGCCACCCGGTCCGTCAGCGTACCCAGCGGCAACTGGTGCAGCTCGGCCAACAGGCGGGCCAGTGCGCGACCCGCCGCGTCCAACACCGTACGCCCCTTGTCGGCACTGGCATTGGCAGCATTGCCCACCGCACCGTGCGGGTTGTAGTCCTGCATCTGCCAGCCCAGCTTGGCGCTTTTGCCGTTACCCAGGATCGCGAACTTTTGCGCGCGGTCTTCGGAGGTCGATGCAAAGTTTTGCGCGCGCGCCATGTCTACCAACCCCGGCGCCAAAGCCAGCATCATCGAGGTCTCAATTTCGCCGGCGTGGATGCCAAAGCGGTGCTCGTGTGCGCTGAATAATGCGTTCACATCCTCGCCGTGTGGCCCCGACAGCGGCAGGCCGAACCAGTTGACGCTGTAGACCAGCATACCCAGCCGCGCGCGCAGGTCGCGGGCCACGATGTCCATGACGCCCACTTGCCCGCCATGGGAGTTGAGCAGCACCAGTTTCTTGACGCCACTGGCCGCCACACTCTCGCCAATATCGGTCCACAACCGTATCGTGGTTTCGGCCTTCAGCGTCAGCGTGCCGGCAAAGCGCGCATGCTCAGGGCTCAGGCCCACGGCTTGTGTGGGCAGGAATAGCGCGGGCACATCGGCGCCCAGATGGGGCAGTGTTGCGGCGATCACGCCATCCACCAGCGCACTGTCTACCCTCAATGGCAGGTGAGGGCCATGCTGCTCGGTGGCGGCCACGGGCAGCACGGCAATCATCTGCCCCAGCTGGCCATTGGCCTGGTACTGGGCAAAGTCGCGCGTGCTCCAGTCAGCCCAAAAGCGCGAAGTGGGCGGCGTGGGCGCGGCGGGCGAAGTGGAGGCTTCAGGCATTGTTGTTGAAAAAAAGCGGTCCAACGAAGCAGCCATGGTAACGCGCTCCGCTGCTAAAAGAACCATACGCACGGACCAGCGATTGGCTTACCTGCGCCGCCGTCTGGCTGGCGTTGGCGCAAGGCGACAGGTTGGCGCATCTGGCAATGCCACAATGGCAGCTTCGCCTGCGGTGTACTGCCCCGCAGCGGAACTTTTAGGCTGCCACAAGCTCCCAATTCGCAATGACCCACGCCTCCACTCTCCCGCCGCGCCTCTCCATCGCCCAGCGCCTACCGCGCCCCAGTCTGCGAATTGCTATGGTTTTGATAGCTACATGTGCAATATTTACGGGGGCTAGCGCCCAGATTCTTCTAAGGCATTCGGCGCAAACCGGCACCGTATCGTCCGTGGTGCAAACCGAGCAGGTGCGCGCCGAGTTGATAGCCCATGCGCCCGAGGGCGTGGACGCTGGCAAAACCATCTGGGTGGGCCTGCAGCTCAAGCACCAGCCGCAGTGGCACACGTATTGGAAGAACGCGGGTGACTCCGGCCTGCCCACCACGGTGCAATGGACCCTTCCCGCAGGCGTGACCGCGGGCGACATCGCCTGGCCCACGCCACGGCGCATTGCCATCGGCAACCTGGCCAACTTTGGGTATGAAGACACGGTGCTGCTACCGGTGCCGTTGACTGTTGGCAAGGATTTCAAGGCGTCCGCCAGCGGCATGCTGGAAATCGGCCTGGCCGCCAACTGGCTGGTGTGCCGCCAGGAATGCATTCCGCAAGAAGGCAACTTTGTGCTCAAGGTGCCCGCCAAAGGGTCCACCGCCGCGCAGGGTGCCGGCTTTGAGGCCAGCCGCGCGGCCAGCCCCCTGCCCCACACCGGCAAGGCCGAAGCCAAGCTCAGCGGCGAGACACTGACCGTCAGCATCAGCGGCCTGCCTGCCGACTGGAATGGTCATGCGCTGCAGGCCTTCCCCGAGACGCCCAATGTCGTCGACCCGGTAAGCGCTCCGCAACCCGGCGACGCCATGACCGGAACCGCGCAAAAGCCCGCCACCCAGGAATGGATCAATGGCGTTTGGACCGGCCGCTTTGCGCTGTCCACCCAACGCGAATCGACGCCCGGCAACCTGCCCTTGGTGTTGGCGCTGGGCGCCAAGAGCCTGCGCAGCATCGCCACCATCAGCGGCGCCTGGCCCGCACTGGCAGCAGCGGATGCCCACGGCGCGACAGCGACATCCGTGGGGGCGGCCACTGGTACTGCGGCTGGCGCGCTGGCAATAACAACCAACCCCATGGCTGCAAATAGCAACATCAGCACAAGCTGGGGCATGGCGCTGTTGGCGGCCCTGTTGGGCGGCTTGATTCTGAACTTGATGCCCTGTGTATTGCCGGTGCTGGCAATCAAGGTGCTGGCGTTTGCCCGCCACAGCGAACACAGCCGCGCATCGCACCGCGCGCAGGGCGTGGCCTACACGCTGGGCGTGGTGCTGTCCTTTGTGGCCTTGGGCGCGCTGATGATTGGTCTGCGCGCCAGCGGTGAGCAACTGGGTTGGGGCTTTCACCTGCAGTCCCCCATCGTGCTGGCCGTGTTGGCCACACTGTTCACGCTGCTGGGCTTGAACTTGGCCGGTGTATTTGAGATCGGCAGTGTGCTGCCCCACCGCGTCGCGTGCATGCAGGCGCGCCACCCGGTGGTGGACGCCTTCCTGTCCGGCGTACTGGCCGTGGCCATTGCGTCGCCCTGCACGGCACCCTTCATGGGGGCGTCGCTGGGTTATGCGATCAGCCTGCCGGGTTACCAGGCCCTGAGCATTTTTGCTGCCTTGGGCCTGGGCTTGGCCCTGCCCTTTTTGGCCGCTGCCTGGGTGCCCGCGGTTGGCAAGTGGCTGCCGCGGCCCGGCGCATGGATGGACACGCTGCGCCGCTTCATGGCCTTCCCCATGCTGGCCACGGTCGTCTGGCTGGTTTGGGTGCTGGGCCATTTGAGCGGTGTGGACGGCGCGGGGGCACTGCTGGCGTTGCTGCTGACGCTTAGCCTGCTGGTCTGGTCGCTGAATTTGAATGGCCGCAGCCGCACGGTGTTTGCTTCTATTTCTGTAGCAACACTGATAGGTTTTACGTGGGCTATCGGCCCATTGGTCTTGCGGATGGATGACGCAGCGGCCAACCCCGTGTCGGCGGGGGCCACGTCCAACGCCCCCTGGCAAGCCTGGGCGCCCGGCAAGGTAGAGGCCGAGCTGGCCGCCGGCCGGCCGGTGTTTGTAGACTTCACCGCTGCCTGGTGCATCACCTGCCAGTACAACAAAAAAACCACCTTGGGCAGCGCCGCCGTGCTGGCCGACATGCGCAGCCACAATGTGACGCTGCTGCGCGCCGACTGGACGCGCCGCGACCCGGCCATCACCGTCGCGCTGGAGGCGCTGGGCCGTAGTGGCGTGCCGGTGTACGTGTTGCACCAGGCGGGCAAACCGCCGGTGGTGTTCTCGGAAATTCTGGATGCGCAGGCGCTGCGTTCTGCGTTGGCAACGCTGTAAGCCGTCTTCGTCACCCATGACCGCACCTCCATCCTCTGTCCAGGCCAGCGACGACGACATGGCCTATATCCTGAAGCATTGCCGCACCGTGGCGGTGGTGGGTTTGTCACCCAAGCCGCACCGCGACAGTTATGGCGTTTCGCGCTATATGCAGGCGCAGGGGTGGCGCATCGTGCCGATTAATCCGAATGCAACCAGCATCCTGGGCGAGACGGCTTACCCGTCTTTGACCGAGGCGGCTCGGCGCCACGGGATTGGGTTGGTCAATGTGTTTCGCAACAGTGCGGATGTGCCGCCGGTGGTGGATGAGGCTATTGCTGTTGGGGCGCAGGCTGTGTGGTTGCAGATGGGGGTGGTGCACGACTTGTCTGGCCAGAAGGCACGTTCTGCGGGGTTGCGGTTTGTGCAGGATCGGTGTTTGATGGTGGAGCATCGGCGGCATCTCTGAAACTGGCTTTTTGGTTGCTGCTGAACCTCGCTTTTTTAACAACCCACTCCCCCAACCCCTCGCCCCGCCGGGCGAGGGGAGCTTTTTTTAACTGCCGATTTGGTTTTTGCGCTCCGAATACGGCACTACTCGCGTTGCGTCGCGGTGCGTGCTTGGCGAACCCCGGCTGCTGGTGGGGCGGTCGTAGTAAACGGCTCTGCGCCGGTATGCCAACGCTGGCTGCTGCGCGTGCCAGCCGGGGCCGCGCGGGGGTGGCGGGCGCTCACTACGACCGTAGGTTTGAAACCTGAGTGCCAAAACACGCAACGCCACCTCACTTCAGTAGCCCGTATTCGGCGCGCGGCCACCAAATCGGCTGTTAAAGGCTCCCCTCGCCCGGCGGGGCGAGGGGCTGGGGGAGTGGGTAGTCGGATATTGGGGTTGGCAGTTTGGGATTGGCAGTTGGTTGTTCAAAACGAGTCCTGCGACAATCAGAACCATGACCGACACCACCTTCACCAACCACCAAAATCCCACCTTCCTGCAAGCCTGCTTGCGCCAAGCCACCCCCCACACGCCCGTCTGGCTGATGCGCCAAGCCGGCCGCTATTTGCCCGAATACCTGGCCACGCGGGTCAAGGCTGGCAACAGCTTCATGGGTCTGGCCACCAATGTGGATTACGCCACTGAGGTCACGCTGCAGCCGCTGGACCGCTTTCCACTCGACGCCGCCATCCTGTTCAGCGACATCCTGACCATTCCCGACGCCATGGGTCTGGGCCTGAGCTTCGGTGTCGGTGAAGGCCCGCGCTTCGCGTCGCCCGTGCGCGACGAAACCGCAGTCGACAAGCTGGCGGTGCCCGACCTGGACAAGCTGCGTTACGTGTTCGACGCCGTCTCAAGCATTCGCAAGGCGCTGACGCAAGCCGACGGCAAAAGCCGTGTGCCGTTGATCGGCTTCTCCGGTAGCCCGTGGACGCTGGCCTGCTACATGGTGGAAGGCGCCGGTTCCAGCGACTACCGCCTGGTCAAGACCATGCTGTACAGCCGCCCGGACCTGATGCACCGCATCCTGGCCACCAATGCCGATTCCGTGGCGGCCTACCTGAACGCACAGATCGAGGCCGGAGCGCAGGCCGTGATGATTTTTGACAGCTGGGGCGGCGTGCTGGCTGACGGCGCTTTTCAGGATTTCAGCCTGGCCTACACGGCCCGTGTCCTGGCGCAACTCAAGACAAGCCATACCGATGCAAACGGCAACACCATCCGCATTCCACGCATCGTGTTCACCAAGGGCGGCGGTTTGTGGCTGCAAGAGATGGCCGCGCTGGACTGCGACGTGCTGGGGCTGGACTGGACCGTCAATTTGGGCAAGGCACGCGCCGCCATCGGCGGCGAGGAGTACGCACCAGGTGTGAGTGGCCCCGGTAAGGCTTTGCAGGGCAATATTGACCCCAACGTATTGTTTGCCCAACCGGCTCAGATCGAAGCCGAGGTTGCGCGCGTGCTGGACAGTTTCGGCACACCTTACCAGGGCGCCGGCACTGGCCCTTCGCACATTTTTAACCTCGGCCATGGCATCAGCCAGTACACGCCTCCCGAGAATGTGGCTGCGCTGGTGGACGCCGTGCACCGCCATTCCCGCGCGTCACGGGGTTTGCAGGCATTGCGGGCATAAGTTTCTTACCATTGTTTAGGGCCAAAACCAAAGCAAGCCTTAGCACTTATGCACAAAAACAGGGTGAGCCGATCTTGGCAATCCCTGATTTGGACCTTACGCGCTATGAAAGCAATAGCGCTTGTAAGTGGTTGATTTATAAGGAATTAAAACTTTGCTTTTTTTCCGGGCATTCCAGCCAAAGCCTTGATTTTCAAGGCCTCGCAGGCGCCCAGAAGAAGATATCAACAAAGTTATCCACAGAAACACGGTGTTTTGTGTAAAGTCATTTCAAATCAAGCACTTAGGCCTGATTTCACAAGTTCACATCAAAAGATCGACTCAAGTGGTTCTTTACTCTGCCCCGCATCGACCTTCCCTCTTTCGTACCCCATGACCCACTGGCTTTGCGTTCTCGTCCAAACCCCGGCGCATGCTGCGTTGGGATCGCTGTTGAGCTACAGAAGTGAGTCTCTACTCGCACCCGGCACCTTGGTCCGGGTGCCGCTGGGCAAGCGCGAGACCCTGGGTGTGGTGTGGGATGCTGACGGCGCACAGGCCACGGGCGAGGTCGATCCTGGCAAGATTCGTGCGATTGCAGGCACGCTGGAGGGCATTGCACCCTTGAGCAAAAGCTGGCAACAATTGCTTACATTTGCAGCGCAGTACTACCAGCGCTCCATCGGCGAAGTGGCGCTGGCGGCCTTGCCACCGCAATTGCGCGAGCTGTCGCCGGTTCAAGTGCAACGCCGTTTGCAACGCGGCAAGACTGCGGTCGGCAAAAAAAACCCAGCTGCCAGTACTCCAACAGAAGCCAGCGGATCAACGGCACACCACCAACCCCTACCAGACCTGAGCCGCGAACAGGCCCGTGCTGTAGATCAGATTCAGACGCAGGCCGGCCCCTTTTTGCTGTTTGGCGCCACCGGCAGCGGCAAGACCGAGGTTTACCTGCACAGCGTGCAAACCCTGCTGGCCGGTGACCCCTTGTCGCAGGCCTTGGTCATGGTGCCGGAGATCAACCTGACGCCACAACTGGAAGCGCGGTTCAAGGCCCGTTTTGCGCCGCTGTACGGCGACGACGCGGTCGTATCACTGCACAGCGGCATGACCAACCCGCAGCGGCTTAAGAGCTGGCTGGGCGCGCACAGCGGCAGGGCCCGCATCGTGCTGGGTACCCGCATGGCGGTGTTTGCGTCCATGCCGCAGTTGCGCCTGATCATCGTCGACGAAGAACACGACCCCAGCTACAAAAGCAGTGAAGGCGCGCGGTACTCGGCCCGCGACCTGGCGGTGTACCGCGGCCGACTAGAGGGCGCCAAGGTGTTGCTGGGCTCCGCAACACCTTCGCTGGAGAGCTGGCACCACAGCCGCCCCGCGACGCAGGGCGGCCGCTACCTGCGCCTGCATATGCCCAGCCGCATCGGTGCGCCATCTGGCGCACCGATTGACACGCTAGCAGTCTCACGCGACGCAACCCCAGCCACGGCCCAGCAAACCATGCGTACAACGGCCGCCACACCCGAAGGCTTGCCGCTGGTACGCCGCGTGGACATGAACCACCAGCACCGCAACGCGGTGTTCTCGATCCCGCTGCTCCAAGCCATCAAGGAGCGTGTGGCGCGCGGCGAGCAAAGCATGGTTTTCTTGAACCGGCGCGGCTATGCACCGGTGCTGCAGTGCACCGATTGCGGCTGGAAAAGCGAATGCCCGCACTGCAGCGCGTTCCGGGTCTTCCACAAAATAGACCGCACGCTGCGCTGCCACCACTGCGGCTTTACGGAACGCGTGCCCCGCGCCTGCCCCACCTGCGGCAACCCCGACATTGCGCCGCTGGGCCGTGGCACCGAGCGGCTGGAAGAACACGTGGCTGAACTGCTGGCCGACGTGCGCAGACCCAACACGGTCAGTGACGCGTTTCCCGATGGCGAACCGGTGCGCGTGGCCCGCATCGATGCCGACACCACGCGCCTCAAGGGCGAGCTCCAAAGCCAATTGGCGGCCGTGCATGCGGGCGACGTGGATGTGCTGGTCGGCACACAAATGATTGCCAAGGGCCACGACTTCCGGCGCATCACGCTGGTGGCGGCGGTCAACCCGGATGGTGCGCTGTTCTCAAGTGATTTCCGCGCGCCGGAGCGCTTGTTCAGCCTGCTGATGCAAGCCGCAGGGCGTGCCGGGCGAGATGCCAGCCTGGGTGAGCGTAGCGAAGTGTGGATACAAACCTTCCAGCCCGCCCACCCCCTGTATGCGGCCCTTAAACGGCACGACTACCCGGGCTTTGCCACCCAGCAATTGCAGGAACGCGAACAGGCCTGTCTGCCACCCTTCACCGCCCAGGCCCTGGTGCGCGCGGAAGCCCGCACGCAGGAGGTGGCCCAGGCCTTTTTGAATACGGCAAGTAGCGCGGCCCGCGGCGAGATGGCGCTGTGGGAGGGCTGGGCACCGGTGCTGGAGCAGATCACGCTGTACCCGGCGGTGCCCATGAGCATCCAGCGCGTGGCCAATATCGAGCGCGCCCAGATGCTGGTGGAAAGCCCGTCGCGCGCAGCGCTGCAGCAATTCTTGACCGCGTGGCAGGCCGTGCTACATGCCACCCGCCAGGGCCCCGAAGGCAAGGGATTGATACGCTGGGCAATAGACGTGGACCCATTGGCAATTTGAATTGTGGCACTTGGAGCAGAAGCGTCACGCGGTGAGGGACCGCGAGGCGCAATTTCCCGCCGGGCCGCCCCAAGGGAAATTAGCCCCCTCGGGGGGCAGCGACCCGCGCAGCGGTGGAGCGTGGGGGCTACATCGCGCTGCTGGCGCCGCTGGCAACACGTGGGAACAACACCCGGATGCGGCTGCCCTCGCCCGGCGTGCTGGACACCGTGATCTGCCCACCCAGGATGCGGGTGACGATGCCGTGCACGATGTTCATGCCCAAGCCGGTACCGCCACGCCCCATCTTGGTCGTAAAGAAGGGGTCGAAGATGCGGGCGCGCACGTCTTCTGCCATACCCAAGCCGTTGTCGGCAACCACTAGTTCCACCGTATCGGCATCGGGCGCGCCAATGCTGATCGAGATGCGCCCGGTGGCACCCGCGTCAAAGGCATGGATGGTGGCGTTCATGACCAGGTTGGTCAGCACCTGTCCGTAGCGCCCGGGGAAGCTGTCGCACACCAAGCCGGTGCTCAGCGTTTTCTTCACTTCGCAGCCGGACTTGCGCAGCGTGGGTTGCAGCATGTTCAGAATCTCGGTGGTCACCTCGGCCAGGTCAAACTCGCGGC
>NZ_JANXUQ010000270.1 GCF_025356155.1 Rhodoferax sp.
TGGTGGTGTGGAAGAGCCGGGCATTGAGCAGGGCTACCCCGCCGACGTGCGCACCAAGGAAACGGCGGACCTGTTCCTCGTGCTCATTAAACACATCCTCAAGGCGAATGGCCGGGCCGCACTGGTCTTGCCCGACGGCACCCTGTTTGGCGAAGGCGTGAAGACGCGCATCAAAGAGCAGTTGCTGGCTGAGTGCAACCTGCACACCATCGTGCGCCTGCCCAACGGCGTGTTCGCGCCCTACACCGGCATCAAGACCAACCTGCTGTTCTTCACCAAGGGCACGCCCACGAAAGACGTCTGGTACTACGAACACCCGTACCCGGCGGGCGTGAAGAACTACAACAAGACCAAACCCATCCGCATCGAAGAGTTCAACGCCGAGAAAGCCTGGTGGGGCAGCGAGGCCGATGGCTTTGCCAGCCGGGTGGAAAACGAACGCGCCTGGAAGGTCAGCATTGAGCAGATCAAGGCTGCGAGCTACAACCTGGACCAGAAGAACCCCCACGCCGTAGACGCGGTAAGCCACGACCCCGAGCAACTGCTGGCCGACTACGCGCGGCTGCAAGGTGAGGCCCAGTCATTGCGCGACGAGCTGAAAGACATATTGGCCAAATCACTCGCCAGCCCTCGTTGAGTCGGCATATGCTGCTATCAAATTTGAACCTATTGGCCGCCTTTTCAGACAAAGTGACGTGTTCACTTGTAGCCAAGCGGGCGGCTTTTCTGCATAATTCGTTTTCAAATACAAAACATTCGTTTCTATTTTGAAAACAAAGATATCTCTTTCCGAACTGCTGTTTCCCAACCAGTACCGGCGCAAGGTGCTGGCCCTGTTGCTCATGCAACCGGACCAGAAAATGCACCTGCGTGAGCTGGCCCGCCAAACGCAGGCCGCCCCCGGCACCCTCAAAAAAGAGCTCGACGCACTGTGCCATGTCGGCCTACTGTCTAGTGAGCGGGTGGGTAACCAAGTGCATTTCCAGGCCAACGCCAGCCACCCCGTGTTTGCCGAGCTACAGGCGCTGGTGCGTAAAACCACTGGCCTGGCCGATGTGATGCGCCAGGCCCTGCAACCTTTGGAGGGTCAGATCGAACTGGCCCTGGTGTTCGGCTCCATGGCCAGCGGCAGCGCACACGCGGGGAGCGATGTGGATTTGCTGGTGGTAGGCAGCGCCAGCTTCGCCCAAGTGGTGGAAGCCACCTACGCCGCCCAGACCCCACTGGGCCGCGAGATCAACCCCAAGGTGATGACCACCGCCGAATGGGCCGCCAAACAAGCCGAAGGCAACCCTTTTGTGCAAGAGCTGCTGTCCAAACCCCAAATACTGCTGATCGGAACGCTGAATGCCTGAACAAGAACTCAACAACCTCGCGCGCATCGGCCAGCTCGACCAAGTGCCGTTTTCGGCCGCCCTGCTGCGCAAAATGCTGGCCACCGCCCGCACCCGCCTGCAAGACGCACAGCGCACCGACAACAGCACCGAGACCCGCTTCGACTGCGCCTACACCGCCATCCGCGCTGTGGCCGATGCCGCGCTGCTCGCCCAGGGCTGGCGCACCTCCACCAGCAAGCCCGGCCACCACCAAACCACCATTGGCTGCCTGGTGCACACCCTGGGCGTCAGCCCCGCCACCGTGCGCGTGCTCGACGCCCTGCGCAAACAACGCAACCTAAGCGACTACGACGGCGAACTCGTCACCGACCAAGCTCTGCAGGAATGCCTGCAACAAGCCGGAGCGCTGATTCAGTTGGCCGAGCAGCAGTTGCAGGCACTTATGAACAGAAACACTCTCTAGCCCTCGTGAAATGTGCGCATGCTGCTATCAAATTTGAATCTATTGGCCACCGCCCCAGGTGGCGTGGCGCGTTTGCGTGAGCTGATTTTGACGCTGGCGGTGCAAGGCAAACTGGTGCCGCAAGACCCGAGCGATGAACCGGCGAGTGAACTGCTGAAGAAGATTCGGGCGGAGAAAGACCAGCTGATTGCCGAGGGCAAGATCAAGCGCGACAAGCCGCTGGCGGGGATTGCGGAGAAGGAAGTGCCGTTTGGTTTGCCGAATGGATGGGAGTGGTCAAACCTCGCCACCATTGGCATCATCAATCCCCGGAATAACTCTTCAGACGAAACGATTGCCTCATTCGTAGAGATGCGCTCTATTCCTGCTGCGTTTTCGGCTGAGCACGCAACAGAGTCACGCCCCTGGCGCGACATTAAGTCCGGGTTCACGCAGTTCGCTGAAGGCGATGTTGGTTTAGCGAAGATCACGCCATGTTTTGAAAACGGCAAGTCAACGGTCTTCCAAAACCTCAGCAATGGCATTGGCGCTGGCACCACTGAGTTACACATCGTTCGGCCGTTGGGCGGCATTGCACCAAAGTACGTTTTGCTGTTCCTCAAAACCCCAATGTTTCTCTTGAATG
>NZ_JANXUQ010000059.1 GCF_025356155.1 Rhodoferax sp.
CCTGGTGTTGCAACATATGCATGTCGCGGCACAACACCTCTTGCATGACGGCATCGCACCGCGGGTGCACCAACGCTGCCCAGAAGGCGCCAGCCACCTCGCCCTGGCGTATGGCCCGGCTCCACAGGTCGGCCAACTCACGTACGGTTTTGGCGGCCTTGAAGCGCAGTATGTCCCGTGCGTAGCGCCGCTCCAGCTCGCTGTGTAGCGCCTCGGACAACCGGTTGCGGTGCAGACACTCTGCCACCGCCCCCACGTGCACCGCGTAGTCATCGGCCAGGGCCTCGCCGCCCAAGGCTTTGTTGACGATGCGGCGCAGGGTATCCAGCGGCAGGCAGACACCGATCACCGGGCAGTGGTCATGACCCAGATCCCATAGACGACGTCGCCTTGAGCCCGCTGGAGGCGCGGCATCGACCGTTTGCTGTAGTTGGTTGGGGCGCATTGAAAGCACCGGTTTTGCATCCTTTTCGCACATGGAGAGACCTTCCTTACGTTGCTGAGTGAGTCCTAAATGGATTTAGGGCATTGGCTGGCGTAGGCTGGCTGGTGCTGGGCTTGTTCTGTATCTGTTGCGCGGAACTACTTCGTCAAAATCAACTTCCCCAATGATGTTTGGCGAAGCCGGTAGAGTGCGCCCTTGTGTTCAATTTCGACCTCGTTGGCACCAGCAAACAAGGTTTGACTAGAAATTCGCGCGGGATCTACTGGCCGCCCGCCCTTGGCAAGGAGACGGGTCACTTGCAACGGCACATCTGACTTTGTGTCATCACCGGCGGCGGTGCTTGTATTGGATTGCATGGGTTACATTATAGATGCGAATGGTTCTTATTTAATAAAATTAATGCCTGAACTATTTTCTTACTTGCCAACATCTTTAGCAGACGTGAACCGCCTCACCCCAGAAGAGTGGAAGGCCACCACCGCGGGTGAACCACAAGCCGCAGCGCAGTGGATGCAGCACAGCGCTGCCCTGGGCAATGCCGACGCGCAAACCGTAATCGGCCAATGGCTGCTGAGCGCCCACGGGCTGGAGCGCAATCCGGCGCAAGCGCTAGCCTCATTTTTGAAAGCGGCCCTGCAAGGCCACCCGATGGGCATGAACATGGCCGGGCGTTGTTTTGAAAATGGCTGGGGCACTGCGGCAGACAATTTTGTCGCCGCCAACTGGTACCGCCAAGCCGCCAATACCGGGCTGGATGCCGGCATGTACAACTACGCCAATTTGCTTGCGGCCGGCAAAGGTGTTGCGCAAAACCATGCGGCCGCGCTACGGTGGTACCGCAAGGCGGCTGACCTGGGCCATGCCAAATCGATGACCAAGATCGGCCACTACTACGAAGACGGATTGGTCGTGGAGAAGGACGTGGACGCCGCACTATTTGCTTTTGGCGAAGGCGCGCGCGGCGGAGATTTTCGGGGGCAATTCAACTTCGCCAGCATGCTGGCAGCCTGCGGGCAGATGGACGAGGCGCTGATGTGGCTACGCAAAGTGCCACTCACTGCGACGCCCGGCTACCGCCAGCAGGCGGGCGAGAAACTACGGCAGTCTGCGCACCTCGCCTTTCGCGCCATCGGGCAACAAATGCTTGATAGCGTGGCGTTGTCCAAATCAAACTGACTTTTTTGCAAAAAAAGACAGCATAAGACACGAATGACAACGATTCGCATTTACAATAAATGCCAATCCATTTTCGCCAGCCACACCGCGTGCAGCCTGTTTGCGCGAAGCTTTAGCCAGCCAACAACCTCTGACCGAAACGCAGCATGTCCAAACCCCAAGCACGCAAACGAAACAAGGCCCTAGCCCTCGCCCACATTACCCAAGCAGCTAGCAAATCTATAGCAATCAGCGCCTACGGCAAACACCTGCCCTTGGGCGCCTTGATGCTCATGGGTTCGCTCGGCGCCATGGCACAAACGGCAACCGCCCCTGCGGAAAAAACGCTCAAGCCGGTGGTCATCAAGGGACGTGCCGAAGCGCCAGAGGGCAAAGACAGCGTGCGCGCCACCAGCACCGCTATTGGCAAAGGCAAACAAGAGCTGCGCGATATTCCCCAGTCCGTCACCGTCGTCACCGAAAAGCTGATCGACGACCGCAACCTGGACACCCTGAAAGACGTGCTGCACAACACCGCGGGCGTCACCTTCCAGGCGGCGGAAGGCGGTGAAGAAGACATTCGTTTGCGCGGTTTCTCCTTGTCCACCACCGGCGACATTTTTGTCGACGGCATGCGCGACCCCGCTTTCTACGAGCGCGACACCTTCAACAACGACCGTATCGAAGTGCTGCGTGGTTCAGCCTCCATGCTGTTTGGCCGCGGCTCCACAGGTGGTGCTGTCAACCAAGTGAGCAAGGCTCCCCGCACTTTCAGCCAGAACGAAGTCAGCACTACATTAGGCAGCTTTAACTACCGCCGCATCACCGGTGATTTCAACGTGCAAACCGGCGAAGACTCTGCAGTGCGCGTCAACGCCATGGCGACCAAGGCCGACAACAACGGCGCCGGTAGCAGCATCGACAAAAAAGGAATCGCCGCAGGCTATGGTTTTGGCATCGGTACTGCCGACGAGTTCCTGGTCAGCCTGTACAGCCTGCAAAACAACAACGGTATGAACTATGGACTTCCGTGGATCAAACCCACGGCCTCAGCGTCCGTCTCCGCCACCACCGTCAATGACAAGCTGGACCCCAGTGCTTACTTCGGCCTCGCCAGTGACTACAACGCGGGCACGGCTAAATACTTCACAGCCGCCCACACCCACCGCTTCCAGGACGACAGCGAATGGAAGACCGTCATTCGCAAAGGCAACTACACCCGTGACCAGCGCGCTGGCACCGTACGCCACTGTCTGCAAAGCACCAATCCGACAACCGGTGTCGTCAGCAATCCGCAATGCCCCACCACCGTGGCGCTGGACACCTTCGGGCCAGGCACCATTTTGAACCGCGGCAACAATGCCAAGATTCAGGATCTGGATGCGCTGTACTTCCAAAGCGACTACGCCCACAAGACAAACCTGTGGGGTGTCAAGCACGAAGTCCTGGCTGGCGTGGACTTTGCCCGCGAAGCCAAGAACGTGTTCAGCGCATCCGCCGTGACCAAGCCCACCACACGGGCCGGCACCCCGTTTGACGGCGCGTCCATCAACGAGGCCGCACGCACCATAACCAGGAGCAGTGCATTTGAAGCACAGAACCTCGGCGTATATGGCCAAGACATGATCCAGGTGGCTCCGAGCTGGAAAGTGCTCGGCGGTCTGCGCTTTGACAGCATGCGCGGCAACTTTGACAGCATCAACACCGTTGGTGTCATTACCTCCAAATATGCGCAAACCATCAGCGATTGGAGCCAACGCTTAGGCGCCCTGTACCAACCCAATGAGCTGAGCTCGTTCCACTTTTCTTGGGGCACGTCGTTCAATACGTCGGCCGATACCTACTCCTACAGCGCCCTCAGCGCCAACACACCACCCGAGCAAAGCCGCAACATTGAGCTTGGTGCCAAGCTGGACTCGTCCGACAAGCGTTTCACCACCCGTCTGGCGATTTTCCAATCGACCAAGTTCAACGAGCGCAACACCGACCCGGATTCCGCAGCCGAAGCTTTCCTGCTGTCTGGCCAACGCCACAGCAGCGGGTTCGAGATGGACATCAGCGGCCACCTGACCCCTAAGTGGGAAGTGTTTGGTTCGTACATGTGGATGCCCGATGCCGTCATTGACGTCGCATCGCCCACTGCCGGTGCGGGTGACCGCCAAGGCGAACGCCCTGCCCTCACACCCGTGCACAGCGGCACCGTGTGGACGACCTACCAGATCAACGAACAGTGGCGTGTCGGTGCGGGCATCAACTTCCGTGGCGAACAATCGGCCAATCGCAACCCTGGCTGGATGGCACCTGCATTCACGACCGTGGATTTGCTGACCGAGTACACCTTCAATGAGAAGGTCTCACTCAAGGGCAATATCAGCAACATCAACAATGTCGTTTACGCCGATGCGCTGTACACAGGCCACTACGTTCCCGGTGCTGGCCGCAACGCACAGTTGACATTGAACCTGAAGTTCTAGCCTTCAAGCGACGATCCGCCCCATGATGCTCCATTTGCCCAACGTCCTGACACCCGAAGAGGTGCAGCAAGCGCAAACGCTGCTGGCCAGCGCGCCTTGGGCGGATGGGCGCAAGGGTGCGGGTGAGCAGGCACGCCAGGTCAAGAACAACGAGCAACTCGACCATGATTGCGCGCAAGCGCAGACCATCCGTGGCATGGTTTTGCACGCGCTGGAGCGCAGCCCGTTGTTCTTCTCGGCGGCTTTACCCAAACGTGTGTTCCCACCCCGGCTGAACCGCTACGGGGGGGACAGCAACTACTACGGCGACCACATTGATGGCGCGGTGCGCTACATGCCTGACACCGGGCAGCGTCTGCGCACCGATGTCTCGTGCACCATCTTTTTGTCGGAGCCCGACAGTTACGACGGTGGCGAGTTGTGCATTGCCGATACCTTTGGTGAGCAGGCGGTGAAGCTGTCTGCGGGCCACATGATCCTGTACCCGGGCACCAGCCTGCACCAGGTCGCACCAGTCACGCGCGGCTACCGTCTGGCCTGCTTCTTCTGGATCGAGAGCATGGTGCGCAGCGACGAACAGCGCCGACTGTTGTATGAGCTGGACATGAATCTGTTGGCCCTGCGCCAGCAGTACGGTGAAACCGACGAGACCACAGCGCTCACCGGCGTGTACCACAACCTGCTGCGCATGTGGGCGGACACGTGAACCCGTTTTCAACCGAAAAGAGCTCTGTGAAATGAGCCGAAATGTACGTATCGTCGTGACCGTGGTGCTGCTGCACGCGGGTGGTTTGTGGGCACTGCAGGCCGGATTGATGCGCCGCGTCGTCGAAGTCTTTGTGCCCGCCCAAGTCATCGTCGAGATGCAGGACCCGGTGGAAACACCACGACCGCCAACACCCACTCCGGTCAAAGCCCAGGTGACGCCGACGCAGCAACCCGTGCCCCTGGCCGCGGCTAAGCCCGCACCTGAACCCTCACCCATTGCACCGGCGCCAGTAGTGGAGGCAGCCTCCACCCCCGTGGTCGCGGAGAAAGCCGTTGTCGTTGCACCCACTGCCGTCGTGGCACCGCCTGCACCCAAGGTCGAATTGCCATCCAGCGACGCGGACTACCTCAACAACCCCAAACCGCCCTACCCCCCCATCAGCAAGCGCATGGGCGAGCAAGGCGATGTTGTCATTCGCACCCTGATCGCCGCCGACGGCACGGCCAAGGAGGCCTCCATTTTTAAATCCAGCGGTTTCGACCGACTGGACCAGACCGCGCTGGCGACCGCGTTGAAGTGGCACTACGTGCCCGGTAAACGCGCAGGCGTGGCCGAGGCCATGTGGTTCAACGTACCGTTCTCTTTTGTCCTTGAAAAGTCAGCACGCTGACCAACACCATTTATCTTTTTAGGAGTAGTTATGGAATCGCAACTCGGAATAGTCGCCGTATGGACCCAGGGTGACTGGGTGACCAAGGCAGTGGCTTTGCTCTTGCTGGCCATGTCGCTGGCGTCGTGGATGGTCATCTTCATCAAGGCGTTGGACATCATCAAATACAAGTCGCTGGCGCAGCGCACCGAAGAGTTTTGGCACAGTGCCGATTTTGCCAACGGTGTAGCCCAGCTCGGTACGCAAGCCGGCAATCCGTTTGTGCAGTTGGCGATTGCCGGGCGCGAAGCCACGGCGCACCACCGCCACACCCAGACACAACTGCATGACACACTGGACATCAGCGACTGGATCAGCCGCACACTGCGCAATTCGATTGATGACAGCACAGCGCGTTTTCAAAGTGGTTTGGCGGTATTGGCATCCGTCGGCTCCACCGGGCCGTTTATAGGTTTGTTTGGTACGGTTTGGGGCATCTACCATGCACTGATGGGCATTGGTGTGTCAGGCCAGGCTACGCTGGACCAGGTGGCTGGCCCCATCGGTGAATCGCTGATCATGACCGCGCTGGGTCTGGCAGTAGCCATCCCTGCGGTGCTGGGCTACAACGCGCTGGTGCGTGGCAACAAGTCCATCCTTACCAAGCTCAACCGTTTTGCCCACGATCTGCATTCCTACTTCGTGACCGGTGCTCGCGTCGGCAACAACCCTGCTGACGGAAAAATCGTCAGCATAAAGAAAGCGTAGGCACTGACTATGGCATTCGGAATGCAAGAAGCGACCAGCGACGACGACACCGAGGTCATGAACGAGATCAACATGACGCCCCTTGTGGACGTGATGTTGGTGCTATTGATCATCTTCATCATTACCGTGCCGGTCATGAAACACGCGATTCAAGTGGAGCTGCCCAGCGCCACCGCGCAACGCCAAGACATCAAGCCCGAAACCATCCAGCTTAGCGTGGATGCACAAGGCGCGTATTTCTGGAACCAGAACGCCGTCACGCAGGAGGCCTTAGGTGGCATGCTGGAGGTCGAGGCACACAAAGAGCCGCAACCCGAGCTGCACATCCGCGGAGACAAGGCCGTGCGCTACGAGTTTGTGGCGCAGGCCATGGCAACCGCCAAGCAGGCGGGTTTGCGCAAAATCGGGTTCATCACTGAGCCGAAACACTGACCTTAGGGTTAGAGTCCCAGCGCGGCGATGCCGGCTTTGGCAATCTGCGCGTCCTCGCTCGATTTGACACCGCTCACACCCACCGCGCCGAGGCACTGGCCGTCTTTGATGATGGGCACGCCACCTTCTAGCATGCTGTCCAGGTCCGGTGCGCTCAGGAACGAAACGCGGCCGCCGTTGATCATGTCCTCGTAAACCTTGCTTTCACGCCGCCCCACGGCTGCTGTACGGGCCTTGCCGGGTGCAATGTGGGCCGAGATAGGTGCCGCGCCGTCCAGACGCTGGAACCAAAGCAGATGGCCGCCGTCGTCAACAATGGCGATGCTGACAGCCCAGTTGTTCTGGATGGCCTCAGCTTCGGCGGCGGAGGCGATGGCCTTGATGTCGGCTAATTCAAGTGTAGGTTTGGTTTTCATGGTGTGCTTTCGTGCTTTTGTGCTTTTGTGCTTTTGTGCTTTTGTGCAGTCAAAGTCTGCAAGCATAACGCGGCGGTCTGTGCGCCATTGCAAACCGATCCGCACAACATCCCTGCATAAAAAGAGGTCAATGCACTGAAAAAAAGAGGATACGCCGCTTGATAAACCCTAGAATCGCCCCATCTGCAACATGCAGTTACTGAAGGAGTTTGAACCATGACAGACAACATCACCACCTTGAATCCGGGCCAAGGATATGCCGTTCCGGACGCGCAACAACGCAACAAGGTGCTGCGCAATACCTACCTGCTTTTGTCGCTGAGCCTCGTTCCCACCGTACTGGGTGCGTGGTTGGGTGTTGAGTTAGGGCTCGCCGCATTATTCCGTGGCTGGCTCGGCATGCTGCTCTTCATCGGCGTGGGCTTTGGCTTTATTTACGGCATCAAGAAGACACAGGAATCCGCTGCTGGCGTGCCCATGCTGCTAGGCTTCACCTTCTTCATGGGGCTGATGCTCTCTCCCATGATCCAGTCCACCCTGGGCTTTCGCAATGGCCCACAACTTATCATGACGGCCTTTGCTGGCACAGCTGGCGTGTTCATGGGCATGGCGGCGCTTTCCAGCGTCATCAAGCGTGACCTGTCGGGTATGGGCAAGTTCCTGTTTGTCGGCCTGATCATGTTGTTGGTCGGTGGCCTGATAAATATCTTTGTCGGTTCGACCGCTGGCATGATCGCGTTGTCCATGGTCAGCATCGGTATCTTCAGCGCCTACATGCTGTATGACATCAAGCAGATTATCGACGGCGGTGAAACCAACTACATCAGCGCCACGCTGAACCTGTACCTGGACATCATCAACGTGTTCCAGAGCCTGTTGGCCCTGCTGGGAATCTTCGGCGGCGACCGCGACTAAGCTTCTGGCGCAGCGGCCCCACAGCCGCTTTAAACCCATAAAAAAGGCCCTTTTCGGGCCTTTTCTTCGTTCAAACCAAGCGATCATTCAGGCTATGGTCACTTTGGCCGATAAGAACCCAGATCACCACCTCTACCCATGACTGCTGTACGCCCGATTCTTCTGTCCATGGCATTGCTGACGCTGCTAGCGGGCTGCGACAAGCTGGAGACCATGCTGGCTGACCCCAAGATCGCCCAGCGCATCGCCGATTCCAAGGCCATAGGTAGCGCCTGCCGCTATGGGCTTCGCAGTATTGAAGACTGCTACGCGCTCAACGAGAAAGCCTCCAAGGCCTCGGTCTTTGATGGTTGGAAAGAGATG
>NZ_JANXUQ010000285.1 GCF_025356155.1 Rhodoferax sp.
GCCCGCACCATCAAGACCGTTGGCAAGTAGGCAGGCATAGGCATCGTGCAAAGGCTGGGAGATTTCTTCGAGGTCGGCTCGTTGGGCCATGATAGATTCTTTCTGGATGGATAAGGCTCTGCACCAGACGCCGGGGGGGGGTGCCTCCGGCGGCCCGGCAGGGGCCTGACTAAATAAATCCAAAACCAGAAACCGTCCGACTCCTCGGTTTCACTGCTCGGGGAAATTACAGAACAGATGTTGCACTAGCGCGGTTGCGCACACGCTGGGCTGCGGTGCACACCGATGAGGTGTACTTTCGCGACACCGCGCACGGTCTGCTGTCCTGGGCAGTGGCCACGTTGGTGACGGCAGCTATTCTGTTGGGGGTGGTTTCCAGTGCAGTGGGCGCTGCTACACAAGCTTCGGCCACGCTGGCATCGGGTGCGGCGGTTGCGGGCACCGCTGCAGCTGCCAGCGCGGGCCGGGTCGGGGCAGACGGTACTGGCCCCACGGCCTACTTGGTGGACTCGCTCTTTCGCAAGGAGCCTTCGACGTCCGCCCCTGCGCCGGTTGCCGACAGCGCAGCGTCCGATGCGGTGCGCCTGCCCTTGGCGGAAGTAACGCGCATCTTTGTCAACGCGTCTGGCGCAGCCAGCCTGCCCCCGCAAGATTTGCGTTACCTCGGGCAAATGGTGTCCCAGCGCACGGGTCTGCAGCCAGCAGATGCCGAGCGCCGGGTGGCCGATACCTATGCAGCGCTGCAGACCAGTATGACCAACGCCAAAACCGCCGCTGCAGAGGCTGCGGACAAGGCACGCAAGGCCGGCATACAGGCGTCGCTGTGGCTGTTCATTGCACTGCTGTCAGGCGCTTTCGCTGCGAGCTTCACAGCCACCATAGGAGGACGTGAACGTGATGCGTAAATAGCCTTATCAAGCTTTTAACCACCATTTCTCTACCTCAAACTCACGCCTAAGGAGACTTCCATGCGTTCACTCATCCTATTTCTTGTCGGTGTACCTATTCCCGTGATCATCCTGATTGCGCTTTTCGTTCGCTAGAACACGGATTCGCGCCAAGGGGTAATTACTTCTTGGCGCGCATCTTCACCAGCTCAGCCTGCGTTTCGTTCCACAAATCCATGCCGATATCAGCACCGATCAGTGCATAGACCTTGGTCAGCTTGTCGCGCATGCGGGCGGATTCTGCGGGGGACAGTTCGTTAACCTGCATGCCCTTGGCCTTGAGGTCGCCGATGGCCTTGGCGGCCTCTTCGCGGGTGTCCTTGCGCTCAAAGTCGCGGCTGGCCTTGGCGGCATCCATCAGCACCTTTTGCTCGTCCTTGGAGAGCTGGTCCCACCACTTCTTGCTGGCGGTCACGATCCAGGGGCTGTAGACGTGGTTGGTCACCGTCATGTACTTCTGCACTTCGTAGAACTTGCTGGACAGAATGGTGTTGAACGGGTTTTCCTGGCCGTCTACGGTCTTGGTTTCCAGCGCGCCAAACAGTTCGGAGAAGGCCATCGGGATCGCGTTGGCGCCCAAGGTCTGGAAGCTGGTCAGGAACACATTGTTTTGCATCACGCGCAGCTTGACGCCATCCAGGTCTTCCATCTTGGTGATGGCACGTTTGCTATTGGTCAGGTTGCGAAAACCATTTTCCCAATACACCAGTCCTACCAGGCCTTTTTCTTGCAGCTTGTTGCGGATCTTGTCGCCAATGGGGCCGTCCAACAACGTGTCGGCCTCTTTGGTGTTGCTGATCAAAAAGGGCGTGTCCCACAGTGCCATTTCCTTGGTGATGCCGACCAGTGTGGCGGTGGAGCCCACCATCATCTCCTGCGCGCCGCCAATCAGCGCCTGCTGCATTTGTGTGTCGGGGCCAAGGGCCGCGGCGCCAATGGCGCGCACCTTCATCTTGCCGCCTGATGCCTTGTCCACCGCATCGGCAAACACCTTTGCGGCGCGGCCCTGGTTGCTTTGCTCGTTAAGGCCATAGCCAAAACGGATCAAACGCGGTTTGATGTCCTGGGCAAGGGCAAAGAACGAGGCGCCCAGCAGGGCGGCGGTGGTAGCTGCAATGAGCGTGCGGCGAAGAATGGTCATGGGAGTCTCCTGGGTTGAAAGGTTTTATTTGTCTATCTATCGATTTATCTATCGCATCCACGCCACTGGCGCGGTGACGATTTGCGGGAACAGCACAAAGAGGAACAGAATCACGGTGTAGGTGAACAGGAAGGGGTTCACACCCTTTATTACCTGGTGCAGCGACAAGCGCCCCACACCCGCCACCACGTTGAGCACCGTGCCCACCGGTGGCGTGATCAGGCCAATGGCGCCGTTGAGCACAAACATCAGGCCGAAGTACACCGGGTCAATACCGGCCTTGACGGCGATGGGCAGCATCACCGGGGCGAAGATCAAAATGGTTGGTGTCAAATCCAGTGCCGTGCCAATGACGATCAGCACCACCATCATGACCAGCATCAGCAGCTTGGGGTTTTCCACCAGCGGGCCTAGCCAGGCTGTCAGCACATTGGGCAGGTCGGCCAGCGTGATCATGTAGCTGGCCACCTGGGCACCGGCGCACAAGAACATGACGATGGCGGTGGTCTTGGCGGCGCGCACCAGAACGCCATACACCTCCACAAATTTCATCTCACGGTGAACAAACAGCGCCACCACCAGTGCATAGAAAGCCGCCACCACCGCCGCTTCAGTGGGTGTGAACACACCACTCTTCATGCCGCCAATGATGATGATGGGCATCAGCATGGCCCAGAAGGCCTTGAGCGTGGCACGCAGGCGCTCTTTCATGGGCAGGGCCGTGCCCTGGGGCAGGTTCATATCGCGCAGCACATATCTCCAAGCCACGATCAGGCCCACGCCCATGATCAGGCCGGGCACGATGCCCGAAATAAACAGCGCCGAGATGGATGTGTTGGTTGTCACGCCATAGATCACAAATGGCATGCTGGGCGGAATGATGGGTGCAATGATGCCGCCCGAGGCTATCAAGCCCGCCGACGTGTGCATGGGGTAGCCCTGCGATCGCATCATGGGCATCAGGATCGTCGCCAGGGCTGCGGTGTCGGCCAGGGCCGAGCCGCTCATGCTGGCCATCAGCACCGCGGCGCCAATGGCCACATAACCCAGCCCGCCGCGGATATGGCCTACCCAGGCCTGCGCCATGGTGATGATGCGCCGACTGATGCCGCCGCTGTTCATCAGCTCGCCGGCCAGAATGAAGAAGGGCACGGCCAGCAGCGGAAAGCTGTCCACGCCCGCCACCAGGTTTTGCGCCAGCAACTGCGTGTCCCAAAACCCCAGCACCCAGGCCATGCCCGCCCCAGTCAGCACCAGAGCCAGTGCCATGTTCATGCCAATGCCCATCAGCAGCAGCATGCCTGCGGAGAAGACGATAAAGGCTAGTCCTTCATTGCTCATATTGAGACCTCCGACGAGCCGCCTCTAGGAGGGCTGCGGCCCCCTCGGGGGGCAGTGAACGAATGTGAACGTGGGGGTGCATATTTACTCGACTTCTGCGCCGTGACCCAGGTCCAGCGGTGTTTGTTTAATGAGTTCGATAAGTGCCATGACGCCAATGGCGGCAGTGCACAGCAGCGCGGGCAAGGGGAGCAGGGCGGTGGGGTAGCCCAGCACGACGGATTTGCTGTCCAGACCCACCACCACTTGCTGCCAAGCGCCCCATCCGACCAGCGCACAGCCCAGGACGGTGGCCACACGTATCAGCACGGTCATCAGCGTCATGGGCAGCGGTTTGTTTTTCAGCATGCCCACCAGGCTGGTGAAGGCCATGTGTTCACCTGCCGGGTAGGCCGCCGTGGCGCCTATGAAGACCATCCACACGAACAACAGGCGCGACAGCTCTTCGCTGGCTGCCACGCCGCTGCCAAAACCGTAGCGCAGCACCACGTTGACAAAAACCGAGACGGCCATCACGCCCAGGCACCCGGCCATCAGCGTGTTGGTGATGTGCTGGAAGCGCCCTGGTGGCGCAGGTGTGTGCAGGGTGTCGTCGCTCATAGGGGTTCCTTGGAGTTATGCAGCCATTGGCTGACTTCGGTCTGCAGCTGTGCCAGTGGCGCCATCGCGTCCACCTTCAGCACGCTTGGCTCAAAGCTGGGGTCTTCCAGCGTGGTGAACTGGTTGTCCACCAGCGTGGTGGAGAAGAAATGCGCGCCGCCCCGCGCTGCCACGCGTTGCAGGGCCTGCTCGCGCTCGATGTGCATGAACACAAAGCGCAAGCCCGGCGCCGCCTCGCGCAAGCGCGCACGGTAAGCCAGCTTGAGGGCAGAGCAGGTCAGCACCACACCCTGTGGGTGCGCGCGCAACTGGTTGCACAGCGTGGTCAGCCAGCCGTCGCGGTCGGTATCGGTCAGCGGCACGCCACGGGCCATTTTGTCTCGGTTGGAGGCGGTGTGATGATCGTCGCCCTCGACCAGTTCCAGGCCCAAGGCGTGCGATAGCACAGCCCCCAGGCTGGATTTGCCGCAACCGGCGACACCCATGATGACGATCGAGTTCATATATCGCTTGGTTTGGATAGCGCTATCCAAATTGATTCATAAAAAGGCGAGTGACCGGTTTTGCAATCCTCGCTGTGCCAGAAATATTCTTGCAACTTAGGGATAGCCCGCCTGCTACTCGCTTGTGGATAGCGCTATCCTATGCGAATATTCCAAGCAACCCATCAGTACTTTCCCTAGGACCATGAAAACCAACGCCGTCCGTTCGCGCGCCACAGGCCGCATCACCTTGTCCGACGTGGCCCACGCGGCCGGGGTCAGCCCCATCACCGTGTCGCGCGCCTTGCGTGGTGAGCGCGCGGTCGACCCGGAACTGGTGGCGCGGGTGCAGGCGGCCGTGGCCAAGCTCGGCTATATGCCCAACCCGGCGGCCCGCGCGCTGGCATCGGGCGTGGGCTCGCACGTGGCAGTGCTGATCCCCATGTTGTCCAATGCCCTGTTTGTGGACCTGCTGGAGGCCGCCCAGCGCACGCTGCGCCAGGGCGGCTACCAAACGCTGATTGGCGTCACCCACTACGACCCCGCCGAAGAGGAGACGCTGCTGCGCGAGCAACTGCTGCACCGCCCCGCAGGCCTGCTGGTGACGGGCCTGGAACGCAACGACGCCACCCGCAACCTCATCGCCCAAAGCGGCGTGCCCTGTGTGCACGTTATGGAGGCCGCTGGCGCGGCCGGCGTTTACTGTGTGGGCTTTTCGCAGGCGGATGCCGGTGAAGAGCTGACGCGGCACTTGCTGGGCCGTGGCCACAAACGCATCGCCTTTGCCGCAGCGCAGCTGGACCCGCGCACCCTGCAGCGGCTGGAGGGCTGGCGCCGGGCACTGCAGGCTGCGGGCTTGTATGACACGACGCTGGAATGGCTGAACCCCGCGCCATCATCCATCTCGCTGGGTGCCCGCATGTTTGAGCAGATCATGGGCCAGCAACCCGCTGTGGATGCCATCTTCTTCTGCAACGACGATCTGGGGCAGGGCGCGCTGCTGGCTGCGCTGCGGCTGGGAATAGCCGTGCCCCAACGCGTGGCTATCGCGGGTTTCAATGACCTCACCGGCAGCGACCAGATGCTGCCGCCACTCACCACCGTGCGCACGCCCCGTGCCCAGATCGGCAATGCCGCTGCCACCATGCTGCTGGCGCTGATGCGGGGTGAGGCCGTTGCTTCGCCCTGTATTGACTTGGGGTACGAGTTGCTGGTGCGGGGCAGCACCTAAAAATACCCAAATAAGGTATTTCTAAGGGTTTTCTCGGATCTTCAGAGGTCAAACTGGCCTTTAGCCCTCGTAGAATATGCACATACCGCTATCGAATATGTAGCATATGCCTTTCCCGGCGCACACCGGGGCAGGCTGCTGTCTTATCTGCAACCGTGTAGGCAGGCCCGGTGGATTTTCAGTTAGACTGAAAAAAAGGAGTCATCACTATGGCAGGCGTATTCGGTAAAGATCCCAACATGAAGAAGACCAACCAAGAGCAGTTGGAGCGCACCAACGCGGAGCGCAAGCGCAAGCAGGCGGAGGTTGCCGCCAGATTCAACAGCAAGAAACCGGCACCCAGCACCGGCTCGGCACCCGCCAAGTAAAGTTGCACCGCGAGAACAGGTTGGCCCCTTCATTGGGGCCTTTCTGTTTTCTACGCCGCTTCAAACCCCAGCACCCCCACCATGAACCACAAAAACACCAATACAAGCACCAAGTGGATGCCGAAGCTCTGCATCGGCCTGGCACTGGCTGCCAGCACCACCGTGCCAGCGTTTGCCCAAGGCACCACCAAGTCTGCCACCACAGCGCAACAACGCACCGAGGCACACTTCCGTACCGTGCGCGCCCAGCCCCCCGAACTGTGGGCCTTCCTCAAAGACATGCCCAAGGGCGGCGACCTGCACAGCCATTTGTCGGGCGCCATCTATGCCGAATCCATGATCGGCTGGGCAGTGGAAGATGGCCTGTGTGTGGATACGAAAACGCTGGCCGTGGTAAAGCCACCCTGCGACGCCACCCCCGGGCTGGTAACGGCCAAAGACGCGCAGGCCGACGGCGTGCTGTACCGCCGCACGATCGACGCCTGGTCTATGCGCAACGCGCAGACATCCGGCCTGAGTGGCCATGACCAGTTCTTCGACACCTTTGGCAAGTTCGGCGGTGCCAACCGCAACCGCAACGGCGACATGCTGGCTGAGGTGGCGGCACGTGCCAGCGCGGGCAATGTCAGCTACCTGGAGCTGATGCTGACCCCCGGTGGATCAGAGGTGGGCAAGGTGGCCGCCAAAGCCGGCTGGAACGACGATTTCGCCAAGATGCGTGCCGCCATGCTGGAGAACGGCATGCCCGAAGCAGTCAAGGCCGCCGCCGAAGAACTGGCCCGCGCCAATGCGCGCAAGGCCGAACTCTTGCGTTGCGGCACACCACAGGCATCGCCCGGCTGCGCGGTGACCGTGCGTTACCTGTACCAAGTGCTGCGCGGCCTGCCCAAGGAAATCGTCTTTGCCCAGATGTTGGCAGGCTTCGAATTGACCAACCGTGGCGGCGCAGATTCGCAAGTGGTCGGCCTGAACCTGGTGATGCCGGAGGACGCCTTGGTGCCCATGCGCGACTTCTCGCTGCACATGCGCCTGCTGGACTACCTGCACAGCGTCTACCCCAAAGTGCAGGTCACGCTGCACGCCGGTGAGCTGGCGCCCGGTCTGGTGCCGCCCGAAGGCCTGCGCTTTCACATCCGCGAGTCCATCGAACGCGGACACGCCACACGCATCGGCCACGGCGTGGACGTCCTGCAGGAAGACGATGCCGTGGGTTTGCTCAAACGCATGGCACGCGACAAGATCATGGTGGAGATTTGCCTGACCAGCAACACCGGCATTTTGGGAGTCAGCGGCACGCAGCATCCGCTGTCGGCTTACCTGAAGTACGGTGTGCCTACAGCGCTGGCCACGGACGACGAAGGCGTGTCGCGCTCGGAAATGACGCATGAGTATGTGCGGGCGGTGCAGGAGCAGAACATCAGCTACCGGCAGTTGAAGACCATGGCGCGCAATAGTTTGCAGTATGCCTTTGTGGAGGGTGGGGCGCTGTGGAAGGACGTGGAGCGTGTACAGCCCGTTGCGGACTGTGTGAGCAACCGGCCGGCAGTTACAAAGGCCAATGCGCGCTGCGAAAAGTATCTGGAGCAGAGCCCTAAGGCGCGGTTGCAGTGGCAGTTGGAAGATGCGTTGGCAAAGTTTGAGCGCAAGTTTTGATCGGTGTGTAGGCGATGGATC
>NZ_JANXUQ010000286.1 GCF_025356155.1 Rhodoferax sp.
TTGAGTTTGCCCTCGCGGGTCAGTATGTGTAGTTCCTTCAGCAGCTCAATACTCTGGCCTGGCCGGAGCTCCGACTCCAGAGGATTCGGCGGAGCGTTTTTGCGTTGTTTCATAAGGCGATCTTGCCATGGAGGCTGGCACCCACGTCCAAAGCGTCCCAGCCCGCACGGCCCATACGCTCCATGGTGTCGATATTGGTCTGGAATATAGATTCTGCGTGTGGGAAGGCCTTCACTGCGCGGTCTATGCTTGCCTCACGCAGGATGTGCAGCGTGGGATAGGGCGAGCGGTTGGTGAAGTTGGCAATGTCGTCCGACTGAGAGTCAGCGAACTCATAGAGCGGGTGCAGGCTGGCAATCTGGAACACCCCCCCATAGCCCAGCTTGGCCAACAACCGATTGGCCTGCGCCAAGAAATCGTTGAACTCCAGAAACTCGGCCAACGCATCGGGTGCTATCAAAAGCGTAGTGTCTCGTATAGCAGGGGTGAGGGCCACAAGGCCTTTTAGCTCTTGGTGCAAGTCTGCCAGTAGGTCCTTGAACCCTACACAGCGGCTGACGGCGTAGTGGATCTGGCATTTGACATCCACCGCCTTGGCAAACGGGCAGAGGTTCAGCCCGATGACTGCACGTTGGAGCCAGCGCTTAGTGTCTTCGATAACGACAGTGTCTGCGCCTGCCAAGGCGTCATTCATAGAAATCGGTTGGGTTGGGCCACAACCATCTTTGCCAATTCATCCATCAGGCTGTGGTCGACTTTGGGAGCGGCCCACGTACTGGTGACCACGCCAAATCCATCCGCATTGGCCAACCGAAAAATCAGCTGCGCGTTGTCGTGGTCTGCCACAACGGTCACATTGCCGCGCGCTTTGGTGACGTATTCAAAACAGATGGCCTGCAGCGTGTTTTTTTCAGGGTGGCGCACGTTTTTTTGCTCATGTTCTACGTGACCAAAAGCCAGCCTCTTTTGCACGCGTTCGAGGTCCGGCGGGAAATTGACGCTCACTGCGCCACCCATGGGCAACCCGATTTTGGGAACGATATCCCAGCCCATGGCGATGTAGTCGTAGACGTCTTTATCGCGCAGCTTTTTCTTGCGGAAGTCCGTCCGAAAATCGGCCAATTTCATGGCGGGCCACGGGGTTTTGCCGTCCAGGGAAAACCTTGGGGCATCGGGCGTAAGCACGCTGAGCTGGAGTGCCAAGTCCTGCAAGTACTTCCAAACGGTCTGGCAAGCCCATTCTGTAGCCTCGGCATTGGCTTCGAAATTCTGCAGCTGCGCCGTTTGCTGGTTTTGAAGCGCGTTCGCCTGAACCTTTAGCTGTTTGAGAAAACTCACTGACCCTCCGGGCTCGCCCTTGTTATTTTCCCTATTTTAGCGAGCATTAACAATTACTTACTCTGCCATTTGCGTGAAGAGACGTTGCCCGGTCAGGCGCTTATGCTCGCGTGCTGCAAACCGATCTGTCATGCCTGCAATGTAGTCGGCCACCACGCGAGCATGGGTCTGCGCCGTTGTAAGCAACTGTACATCGGCCACTGAATCAGCGCCAAAATTTGTAGGCAATTCTTGGGGTGCGGCCAGATAGGATGCAAACAATTCACGCACCACTTGTTTGGCCAAGTCTGTTGTTTGCACCACTTGCGGATGCCTGTATAAATTGCGAAACAGAAATTGCTTCAGTTGAACGGACAGGCTCCGCATCTCGGCGCTAAACGCCAGCATCGGGGGGCTATGTCGAACGTCGTCGGGGCCAGAGGGTTGTGATGCGGCCAACTCCACGCCGCTGACGGCGATCAGATCATAGACCTGCTCACTGAGCATTCGGCGAATGGTTTCGAACAACAGGCGGCGTTGACTTTGTTTAGCGCCCAAGCCAGGAAAATCCAATAGCGCTTGGTGATGGTGGCGTTCAAACAAAGTCACCTCCAGCATTTGCTCCATGGCGATAAGGCCCGAGCGTACGCCATCGTCAATGTCGTGCGCGTTGTAGGCAATTTCGTCGGCCAGATTGCAGAGTTGGGCTTCCAGGCTGGGTTGCGTTGCAGCCAAAAAACGCCGCCCCACGCCATCTGGTTCCCGGGCCTCGAGAATCTCAGCGTTGGCGCGCGAGCAGTGTTTCAGAATACCCTCTCGGGTCTCAAACGTCAGATTGATGCCGTCGAATTGTGGGTAGCAGGCCTCCAACTGGTCCACTACCCGCAGGCTTTGCAAATTGTGCTCGAAGCCGCCGTATCCCTGCATACATGCGTTGAGCGCGTCCTGGCCCGCGTGACCAAACGGGGTGTGACCAAGATCATGGGCTAAGGCGATCGCCTCAACCAAATCTTCGTTCAAGCGCAAGGATCGCGCTACAGACCGTCCCAATTGAGCAACTTCGAGAGAATGCGTCAGACGTGTGCGAAACAAGTCGCCTTCATGGTTCAAAAATACCTGCGTTTTGTAGACTAGCCTGCGAAACGCCGTGGAATGCACGATGCGGTCGCGGTCGCGCTGGTAGGCAGTGCGTGTTGGCGCATCAAACTCGAAGAAGCGCCTGCCGCGGGATTGCGCCGGATCAGATGCGTAGGGAGCTAGTTCCATTTCTTAGAAATAGGCCATAGCCCTCGTATTTATTACATTAAGCGCTACCATACTTATAGCACGCTAGGCGCAGCACGCATCTACCACCTTGCGCACGACTGCGTCTGAAGCGCCCCGAAGAGTGGCGTGGGACGGGCCATCTATCACCACAAAACGGATCGCGCCCGCATCCGCTTTTTTATCAACACGCATCAATTCAAGGTAGCGGCCGGCATTGTCGCTGGCATCCAATCGCGGCCCAATGACGGGCAAACCTGCGCGTTGTACCAACGTGCGCAATCGCGCTACAAATGCGGCATCGACGAGCCCCAATTCATGTGAAAGCACTGCCGCCATAATCATGCCGCAGCCCACAGCCTCTCCGTGCAACCAATTGCCGTAACCCATACCGGCCTCAATGGCATGGCCAAACGTATGGCCAAAATTGAGAATGGCGCGCAGGCCCGATTCCCGTTCATCCTGGGCAACCACCCATGCCTTGATCTCGCAACTGCGCCGCACCGCGTAGGCAAGAGACTCGACATCGCGGCCCAGCAGGCGGTCCATGTGCGCCTCAATCCAATCAAGGAACTGCAGGTCGGCAATGGGTCCATACTTGATGACCTCCGCCAAACCGGCGCTCAGCTCCCGATTGGGCAAGGTTTTGAGTGTGTCCAGATCACACACCACCAGCAGCGGCTGATAAAACGCACCCACCATGTTCTTACCCAGTGGATGGTTGATACCAGTCTTGCCACCCACCGAAGAATCCACCTGAGACAGCAAGGTAGTGGGCACTTGCACAAAGGGCACGCCGCGCATGTAGCTCGCTGCCGCAAAACCCGTCATGTCACCCACCACTCCTCCACCCAGCGCGAACAGAACCGTTTTGCGGTCGCATGCCTGGGTTAGCAATATGTCAAAAATGGTGTTGAGGGTTTCCCAACTCTTGTGGGCCTCACCATCAGGCAAGTTCAATACGTGTACCGTTTTATAGCGCTGTTGCAACGTGTACCGTAGGCGCTGGGCATAGAGAGGGCCGACTGTCACATTGGTCACCACCAGGGCCGTATCTCCAGCGGGCAGAGACGCGAAAGTGCTGGCGTTGTCCAACAGTGACGACGCAATCAGAATAGGATAGCTGCGATCGCCCAAATCAATGTGAACGGGCTGTATTGAGGTCAGTGCGTGCATAGCAGCTAGTTTAGAGGATCGGACCTGCGAACTCTGCGTGGGCTCGCAGTTTGGCCTTGCACTGGCGCGGACAAAACGCTTAGGCGTTTCGCAGTGGGCCAGCAAGCTCCAGTTGCATGATGATCATATTGACCAGGGCCGCAACCGATGGGCGACCGGTCTCTAGGACAAAGTGCGCCGTCTCGCGGTATAGGGGGTCGCGTGCTGTGTAAAGTTCGCGCAATCGCGCCAATGGATTATCAACTTGCAACAAAGGGCGGCTCACATCGTGGCGCAGCCGCCGATGAATCTCGTCCGGGCTTGCGCTAAGGTAGACCACCTGACCGCGTTCCCGCAGCCGCTCGCGGGTTGAGGGCCGCAAAACCGCCCCGCCACCGGTGGACACCACGGCGCGGGGGATATTTGTCAATTCATCCAGTACAAGCTCTTCCAAGTCCCGAAACATGGACTCTCCATCGCGAACAAAGGCGACCCGAACGGCGCACCCCAAGCGCTCCTCGATAACATGATCGGAATCAAAGAAAGGCAGTTGCAGGCGCCGAGCGAGCTGACGCCCCACGGTAGATTTACCGGAGCCTGGAAGGCCAATCAAGCTAATCATGCCGCCGTCGCGTAGTTATAAGCGTCCTGGGCGATGGAACCTATGATTTCAGTCAACCGCTGTCCGCAGCCAAAATGGTCGCCGCTTGGCAGTCAACTTACGGCTCGAACCGCTGCACGGTCCGAACCGACGGACCGCTCCAGCAACTTAGTTACACCCGGGACCACCCAGACCATTGTCCCGGACAGTTACCACGCTGGTGCCTCTACGACCTGTGGCATCAAGCACGGTAATCGTTATCGGAACGTCAGCACCTAACGGACTTGCGGGGACTGCAGCTTTTGCGGGTATGGCGGGTATGAACGCGGTTGGGGGGGTGTCCTCCGGATCTGTGAAAGTACCATTTTTCGGGGTACTGTTGTCGACACCCGGAGCGCCTGGAACTGCGGGAACAGCCGGAACAGCCGGAACAGCGGGGGTCCAACAAGTATTCCCACCCGTAAGAGTAATCGTGTAAGAACTTCCATCAGCACTTCTTTTGACCGGTGTACCCGGAATGAGCCGCGAATTGTTCGTTGTGAACACACTAATGGGACTACCTGGCGTAACCCCAAATACGTTCAAGACGATATTGGGGCTGTTGACATCCTCCGGCAACGAGAACACGTCAGGCGAAACACGTAGGAACGAATCACCCCCAGCCATAAATGTAATTTTGGGCGCCACTGCCGTCTGACCATCCGCGTCAACAACGATCAACTCCACTGGATCAACGACGCGGATGCCGGTCACTTCGCCTTCATTTCCATTGATAACCCTTACAGTCACTGTATTGTTCAGTGGATCAATGATGCGATAAGGAGGCGTACCACCCGATATGAAGAAACGCACGGTATCACCTAGAAAAACTTTGTAGGTTCCGGCTGTAACGGTAAGCTTGGTAGTGACGACAGATACGGACACCGTCAACGTCGCGCCAGCCGCGTCACGTATGGTGATCACGGCAACGACCGAATCCACATGGTCGCCAGTGATTGTCATGCGATTGCCATCAACCTTGACAGAGACCAATGATGGAACGCTGCTGGATGCTGTGTAGGGAGCAGTACCACCGCCCAATGTATAGGTCTGAGATGACCCTGGACCCGGACTGAGGCTTAACGTCAATGGCGATGTCGTGAAAAAGGCCGTGCTTGATCCAGCGGTAATTGCCATATCAAACTTGGAACCTTTCGCGTCCAGCACCGTAACAACAGTGGTGCCAGCTGCAACAGTCCCCACCGAAACTACGTTTTCACCGACCAGCCATCCGACAGCGACCCCGGGGTTGGTACTAAATACGGTATAGGGTTTTATGCCACCCTGGACAATATATTGCTGTGTCAACCCGACTTGCAGCGTTAACGTAGAAGGGGCCGCCACTGAAAAAGCCGAAACAGGTCCTCCCGAGACTAAACCCGGTGAACCACCGCCGCCCCCACAAGACGAAAGCAATACGGCTATCAAAAAAGATGTCAAAAAAGATAAGAAGCGCATGGTGGACTCGTATGTTGGCAGACAGTAAAGATTATCGCGTAGCGCCGCGGTCAGAAATCAGCTTGGGTGTAATGAACACCAGCAACTCGGTCTTGTTCGTAGAACGCACTTTGGTCTTGAAGAGGTTTCCAAGGACTGGCAAATCTCCCAGCAACGGAACACGGGTTTCGTCTTCTGTGGTTGTTTCGGCGTAAATTCCACCAATCACCACCGTACCGCCGTTTTCTACGAGTACCTGTGTCTCGATATGTTTTGTGTTGATAGCGAACCCTGAACTAGTCAACCTTCCCACTGTGTCTTTAGTAACATCCAATTTCAGAATGATGCTGCCTTCAGGGGTGATCTGAGGTGTTACTTCCAGCTTGAGATTGGCCTTTTTGAAGGCGATGGATGTTGCACCGCTGGCGGAAGCGACTTGATATGGTAACTCCTCGCCCTGCTCGATAGTCGCCCTAACCTGATCAGCCGTAACAATACGAGGACTGGACACAACTTTGCCCTTGCCGTCCGCCTCAAGCGCCGAAATTTCAAGATTCAAGAAACGATTGGCAGTGGCGTTGAAGATGGATACCGCAAAGGCCGCAGGTGAGGACAGCGCTGGGTAATTGACCACTGCGGGCATGGTCAAGAATTCTGCACCAGGACCCGATGTCAACAATTTACCCTCAATCAAATTATCGGAAGTCTTGGCAACGTTGGCATAACTTGCGCCGAACGCAACACGGTTGTCACCGTTGACCTGATAGCCACTATTTCCGCCTTGATTGGCTCTTGCATCATATCCGCCCAGCTTCACACCCAATGACTTACCAAAGGTATCCGTCGCCTCAACGATGCGCGCTTCAATCACCACCTGACGAACTGCAATGTCCAGCTTGGTGATCAGCTGCTGCACCTGCTCAAGTTTGCTCGGTATGTCTGTCACAAAGAGTTGGTTCGTCCTCTTCTCAGCAATGACGCTTCCGCGCGCGCTGAGGATGCGAGCGGAACCTTTCTCTCCACCGCCATCGGCCTTTAAGTAGACGGCAATCTCCTCTGCCTTGGCATAGTTGATCTGGAATGATTGGGTCTTAAGCGCTTCGAGGCCTTGCACAGCAACAATCGACTCTAGATCCAACTTTTCTTTTGCAGCAATCTCATCTTTGGGCGCAACCCACAGCACATTGCCGCTCTTACGATATCCCAATCCCTTGGCCTGCAAAATAATATCCAGCGCCTGGTCCCATGGCACATCCTGCAACCGCAAGGTGACAGACCCAGACACTGAGTCGGACGTAACAATATTGAAATTCGTAAAGTCGGCAATCACTTGCAACAGCGAACGTACTTCAATATTTTGAAAGTTGAGCGACAACTTCTGCCCCGCATAACCCACTCCCTGGGTCAATTTCTTCGGATCGGTCTTCACTTCCTTGACTTCAATCACAAACTGCTCGTCACTTTGGTATGCACTGTGCTCCCATTGACCAGTCGGTTCAATCACCATGCGCACACGGTCACCCGCCTGCGTAGTTGTCACGGATTTGATAGGCGTACCGAAGTCAGCAACGTCCAGTCGTCTGCGCAAACCTTCGGGTAGCGTAGACTTCATAAAGTCCACCACAAGAGTCTGCCCTTGTTGACGGATGTCGACACCAACCTGGTTGTTTGGCAAAGTCACGACTACGCGACCAGCACCATCCGTCGTACGGCGGAAATCCAAATCTTTCAATGGGGCCGAATCGCGGCTCCGACTTTCGGCAAACGTTGCAGCAACCGTAGCTGTCGGAGTGGTTGGCGCGACCGATGCCAAGACCACGACCAGTGACTTGCCCTGGATCTCAGCGGTGTACGCGGCCGGGTATTTCAAATTGAGTACGACGCGCGTACGCTCGCCCGCCTGCACTACGCTGACAGATTTCAAGTTGCCTTGATTCAGTTCCACGTTTGAGCGCCCAAGGGCGCTGGTGACGCCAGGAAATTCCAGCGCGATGCGCGCGGGGGATTGGATCGCAAACCCAGTCGGCACGGCCGATAGCTCCTTGGTGAGGTCGATCCGCACCACCTCCGAGCCACCTTGTAGAGACCCGGTGACGGACTCAATTGCTGTCTGCGCATGTGCTCCAACGCCTAACAAAAGCACGATGGAAAAAACAAGACCCTGCCACATATGCAAACCCAATCGCTGACTTTGATTTTTCATTTAGACCTCTCTTGCAACTGCAATGTCGCAATGCGTTCAATCCACTCACCCACTGCATCTTGTACGATTTCCCGCAGCGTCACCTCGGTCTCACTGATTTTCACGACCCGACCAAAATTCTGCCCTAGATAACTTCCCTGCTTGACCTGGTACAGCAAGTTATCCACCTTAACCAAGGCAACCGGTTGACCGGCTTTGACAATGCTGCCGACCAAGCCCATGGAATCCAATGGAAAAGCCTCCAAGGGCTCTTTTCGCCGCGCCAACTCTGGCGCAACCAAGGCTCCGTTAGAGACACTCTGCGAGGAGTCTCGTTTCAGTGCCTGAGTCAATTTTTCCTTGCTGAACGGCTCTGTAGAAGCTGCATTGGTATACGACTCGGGCTTAAACTGTTTGGGTGCGGGAATCGGGTCCACCTTGGGCCGTGTCTGGTTACGCTCGTCGGCCATCCATTGGCGTATATCGTCATCGCGGGATGAGCCGCAACCACACAAAACCAAAACCAAACATAGGGCTGCCGAGAGGCTATAACGCATCATTTCTTGGCTCCCTTGGAAGCACTACTTTGCGCGGCAATTTCATCTTTATCCAGGTAACGAAACGTCTTTGCGGTGGAATCCAAAACCAGTGCACCATCGGCGCGTGGGACGATGGTTAGGTTGTTCAACGTAACGATGCGGGATAAGTTGGCGATATCAGACGCAAACGCACCGATATCGTGGTATTTGCCGCTAACTTTAATCGCGATAGGCAACTCGGCGTAGTAATCCTTCACAGCAATACTACCGGGACGAAACACGTCAAATTGCAAACTACGCCCTAAGCCTGCTTGGTTGATATCCGACAGCAAGGCATCCATTTCAGCTCTGCTGGGCAGCTGCTTTTCCAGTTGGGTGACATACTGCAAAACCTGCTCGCGTTGCTTCTTGAGTACTTCAAGATTGACCGCCTTTGTCAGCTTCACTTTGTAGTCGGCTCTGAGCTTGACTTCTTTATCTTGATCTTGCTTCAATAAATCGTCTTCGCCGTTCAACCACACGAACCATAGCGCCACCAGAATCACTATGGACACCGCTGCGAATAAGACGTAGCGCGGAATTGCAGGCCAAGAGGCAGGATCCTTGGGATCCAGACCACTGAACTGCGCCGTCAGCTTTTGCTGCATTTCGGCAAAGTCGATTGAACCTAAAGTTTTGGTAGCCATTTAGATTCCTACTGATTCTTAACGGGCGCCGACCCGACTGACAAGGGCAATGACGCCGCAGCGATGGGTGCAGATGCAGCAGCACTCTGAGCCGCTGCGGCCTTTTCCGCTTCACTGGCGCGAACCAATCGAACCCGGATTACGAAGTTCGCGACACGCCTTTGATCACGTGCCGTCAAGGCAACAGTCCCAGCCACAATTTCAACTAACTCCGGCTTGGTGAACCAAGGCGTGTTACCGGAAAGATTGCGTAACAACTCAGACACGCGCTCGTTGGATTGCGCGATGCCGTTGATGGTCACCACTTGATCAACTTGCGCCATCTTGTTGATATAAACACCATCTGGAAGCTGGTTGACCATCTCGCTCAGCAAATGCACAGGCAAATTGCGATCCGACTGCAAATCTTCAACGGCTTGCTGACGCGCCCGCAATGCCGCAATTTCCGATTCAAGCCCGCTGATATCCTTGATTTGGTTTTCGAGTTTCTTGATTTCTGTCTGCAATGCTTGATTGGTACTCTGCTGCTCGGATATGGCGGCCTGATACCAAAGAAACACACCACCAGCAATCAATCCACCAAACAGCGCAGAGGCACCCAGCGAAATATTAAATACGTCGCGGCGGCGCTTACGTGCGGCTTCGCGGTGGGGTAAGAGGTTGATCAGAATCACTGCGCAAACCTCCGCAGAGCCAAGCCGCAAGACGTCAGGTAAGAAGGCGCCTCTCGGGTCATTTTCTTCAAACGAACACCGTTACCAATCTCCATTCCGTCAAACGGATTGAGCAGGTTGCAGGGGAAAGTGGTGTGCTGGGTAACTGCCGCAGTCAGGCCTGGCAAGGCGGCCGACCCGCCGGCCAGCATGATGTAGTCCACCTTGTTATGCGGCGTGCTGGTAAAGAAGAACTGCAACGCACGACCCAACTCCTGAACCATGGTTTCGATGAAGGGACGTAACACAGCCGCCTCATAGTCTTCAGGCAATTCGCCACTGCGCTTTTTGCTCTCGGCCTCTTCCTGCGAAAACCCGTATTGGCGCACGATCAATTGCGTGAGCTGGGCGCCACCAAAGGCCTGATCCCGGTCGTACAAGACTTCGTCATCCCGAAGGACTTGCATACTAGTCGTCAGCGCACCCACCTCAAACAGAGCAACAATCAGGCCCGCGCCTTTGTTAGGCAGGTTTTCAATGAGCCTTCCGGCGGCAAGGCGTGAAGCATAAGACTCGACATCAACCACAACAGGCGTCAGTCCGGCCGCCTCAGCCAAACCTTGGATGTCTTGAACTTTTTCTTTGCGCGATGCGGCGATCAAAACCTCGACATCTCCAGCAGAAGTTGCACTGGGGCCGATGACGCAAAAGTCCAGACTAACTTCATCCAAAGGAAACGGAATGTACTGGTTGGCTTCGTTCTCGACCTGCTGCTCCAGCTCCTGATCCGACATGCCACCCGGCAAAACGATTTTCTTGGTAATGACCGCCGAAGGAGGCAAGGCCATAGCCACGTTCTTCGTTTTGGTACCACTTTTCTTTACGAGGCGTTTCAAGGCGTTGGCAACTTCTTCGAATTTCTCGATATTGCCGTCCGTGATCCATCCCCGCTCCAGCGGCTCGATGGCGCAACACTCCAACACCAGATTGCCGGCCTTGTCACGCCCCAACTCCACCAGCTTTACACTGGAGGAACTGATATCCAACCCGAACATGGATGCCGGTTGGCGACTGAAAAACGACCCCAATGAGATCAAAACGGTCCCCTGAAACATACCGGTCAAGCACCGGTCAGACTTAAGAAATCACTTCAATGCTATCAGTAAGCACGTTGTCCCGCAAAGGTTTTTTCTGTTTTAAGCTGTTTCAAGCGTTGCCAAAAGCAGACGGTTTTTCATCATTTGCGAAAACTGACAACAGATTTTGCCGTCAAGACCAGAACGGGCAACAATACATGCGCCCGCGCACATGAAGCGGCTCACGGGCAGGTTTTTACAATGCAGTGGTCACCCAAACCCACCCTCTATGCCCTCCAACTCCACATCGCCAGAAAAAGACACTCCCGCCCCGAGCAAGCCAAAAGAAAAGGCGGCCATGCATTGGTTATTGCGTTCGGTCTTGTGGGCAGGTGGTGCCTTATTGGCAGGTGCTCTTTCGCTACTGATGGTCATCGCTATTGCGCTGGCGGTGGCCTTTCCCAATTTGCCGGACATTTCAGATCTATCGGACTACCGCCCCAAATTACCACTGCGCGTCTTTTCCGCAGAGGGCGATTTGATGGCCGAATTCGGGGAAGAGCGGCGCAACCTGACACCGATTGCAGAAATCCCAAAAGTCATGACCAATGCCGTGTTGGCCATTGAAGATGCGCGCTTTTACCAACACGGCGGCGTGGACTATCTGGGTGTGATGCGTGCCGGGCTGGCGAATTTAGGTAAAGCCAAAAGCCAAGGGGCTTCTACCATCACCATGCAAGTAGCGCGCAACGTCTATCTTTCATCGGAAAAAACCTTCACGCGCAAAATTTACGAGATTTTGCTGACGTTCAAGCTGGAGCATTTGCTCAGCAAAGACCAGATTCTTGAGATCTACATGAACCAGATTTTTCTGGGCAATCGTGCGTATGGTTTTGCTGCTGCCTCCGAAGCCTATTTCGGTAAACATCTAAAAGACATAACCATCGCTGAGGCGGCAATGTTGGCCGGCTTGCCCAAAGCGCCCTCAGCCTACAACCCCATAAGCAACCCCCAGCGGGCGCGTATTCGCCAGCGCCACATCATCGACCGCATGCTGGAAAATGGCTTCATTAACGACAAGGAAGCCGAGACCGCCAAAGCCCAAGAGCTCAAAGTCAAATCAGGCGCTAGCAACACACAGGTTCATGCAGACTATGTCGCTGAAATGGTGCGCCAGCTGATGTACAGCCAGTATGGCGATGAAACCTATACCCGCGGCCTCGACGTTCGCACCACGGTGCGCACCGCTGACCAAAACGTAGCCTACAAAGCGCTGAGGCGCGGCATCATGGACTTCGAGCGCCGCCAGATCTACCGGGGGCCGGAAAAATTCATCGTGCTGCCCACGAACGCCAGCGAAGTAGAAGAAGCGGTTGACGACATTTTGGATGACCACCCAGACAACGGAGATGTTATGTCGGCCGTGGTGCTGGAGGCCGAGCCGAAGAAGATTAAAGCCATGCGCACAGGGGGTGTGCTGGTAGAGATCACTGGCGACGGGCTCAAACCTGCGCAGTCCGGGCTTTCTGACAAGGCTCCGCCCAATATCAAACTGCGGCGCGGCGCGGTCATTCGGGTTTCCAAAACGGTCAAAGACACGTGGGAAATCACCCAACTACCTGAAGTGGAAGGCGCTTTTGTCGCCATCGACCCGCGCGACGGTTCGATCAAAGCTTTGGTGGGAGGCTTTGACTTTGCCAAAAACAAGTTCAACCACGTGACGCAAGCCTGGCGTCAGCCTGGCTCCAGCTTCAAACCGTTCATCTACTCTGCTGCGCTGGAAAAGGGATTTACACCAGCTACCGTCATCAACGACGCTCCACTCTTTTTCGACGCGGGTGTTACCGGCGGCCAGCCATGGGAGCCGAAGAACTACGACGGCACCTTCGAAGGACCCATGACTTTGCGCCGCGGTTTGGCCAAGTCCAAGAACATGATCTCTATCCAGATCCTGCGCTCCATCGGAACGCAGTACGCGCAGCAGTGGATCACCCGGTTTGGTTTCGATGCGGAAAAACACCCCGCTTATCTGACCATGGCGCTGGGCGCCGGTTCCGTGACGCCCATGCAAATGGTGGTGGGCTACTCGACGTTTGCCAATAGCGGTTATCGCGTGAACCCTTGGTTAGTCTCCAAGGTCAGCGAACAACGCGGCAAAATGCTCGTGGAGACCAAACCGCCTATATTGGCCGATACCGAACGCGTGATAGACGCGCGCAACGCCTTCATGATGACCAGCCTGCTACAGGAGGTCACCCGCTCGGGCACCGCCGCTCGCGCGCAGGCCACGCTGAAGCGCCCAGACGTGTATGGCAAGACCGGTACCACCAACGACTCCATGGACGCCTGGTTTGCTGGCTACAACCCCACACTCACTGCTGTAACCTGGATTGGATACGACACCCCACGCAAACTCGGTGACCGTGAAACGGGTGGTGGCTTGAGTCTGCCAGTGTGGATCACCTTCATGGAGAGCGCGCTCAAGGGCGTTCCCGTCAATGAACCGCCGGCACCCGAGGGGGTAGTGCACGTGGGTGGCGAATGGTTCTACGATGAATATGCCAAGAGCTCTGGCGTGTCTGGCGTGGGCATGGAAGAAAAACCTGAGTCTCTTACCGTGCCATTGCCACCAGCCGAAGAGAAGAAAAAGATTCTCGATCTGTTCCGAAACTGACCGTTAAGCCATGAAGTGCAAGATCTGGCCAGACTGGGCGCTTGCGTTTTGCGTGAGCGCCGCAAAGAACTCACCCTGCCCCTTCGTATCTTGCCATTGGCCGTCCAGCCAGCGGTAATGGAAGCCGCCAGCCTTGCTGGCCATCCAGACTTCATGTAAGGGTTTTTGCTGGTTAATAACGATCTGGCTATTGTTGGCGAAGGTAATGGTAACCATGCCGCCTACGCGCTGGTTGTCCAGATCTGCATCGGTCTCGTCGTTGATGCGGTCACAACCAGTTTCCACCGCCTGCAGCAATGCTTCGGCGCGGTCCATAAATTCAGAGTCAGTCATTCGGTACAATTTTCACCATGTTGATCGCAAAGCAAATTTTAGTCAGTGCGCTTGTCCTTGGTGCATGTATGTCAACGCTAGCGGGGTGCGGCCAGACCGGCTCGTTGTATTTGCCCACGACTCCCACACCCAGCAAACCTGCGGCCAGTGCTCCGCAGGCGGCAACTAGTTTATGCTATGTTTTTTATAGCTGACTACGCAGCAACGGCGAGGGCTTCGCGGCTCTTTTCTTTAAAGCCTGCGCTACCCGCCAGCCCAACAGGCTACCCAGAATTGCGGCGTATATTGCCACTTCAGCAAAGTTATTTTTACCTGCACGCATCCAGAAGAAATGCACAACGGCCAAAACGGCGACCGCATACACCAGCCGGTGCAGCATCTGCCAGCGCTTACCCCCCAAGGCCTTGATCGCGCGGTTGAAAGAGGTCAGGGCCAGCGGCGTCAATAACACGATCGCGGTGAAACCCACCAGAATGAAAGGCCGTTTGACGATGTCTTTGGCAATGTCTGCCAAGTCGAATCCCATGTCGAACCAGCTGTAGGCCAGCAGGTGCAGCACAGCATAAAAGTACATGAACAGTCCAGCCATGCGCCTGAACCGGGCCAACGAAGGCAGCTTCGCCACCGTCCGAAGCGGTGTGATCGCCAGTACCACACACAACATGCGCAGCGCCCAGTCTCCCGAGGACCGCTCCAGCGCCTCTGCCGGGTTGGCCCCCAGCCTATCCAACATCGCCGCTGCGAACAGCCATGCAAACGGCAACAGTCCCAAAGCAAACGCGATGGGCTTGGCGAATCGGCTGGCCAGGTATTGGTTGACGCGTTGGCGCATGGGATCGGCTTAGAAAAACTTCTTCAAATCCATACCCGCATACAGCTGGCCAACTTGGGCTTCATAGCCGTTGAACATCAGCGTCTTGCGCTTCTTGGCAAACAGACCGTCTTCGCCAATGCGCCGCTCGTTGGCCTGGCTCCAGCGTGGGTGGTCGACGTTGGGATTGACGTTGGAGTAGAAGCCGTATTCGTTGGCGGCCGCCTTGTTCCACGCGGTGCCTGGCAGCTTGTCCGTGAAGCGAATCTTCACGACGCTCTTCCCGCTCTTGAAACCGTATTTCCAAGGCACCACCAGCCGCACCGGTGCGCCGCTTTGGTTGGGTAACACCTCGCCATACATGCCAAAGGTCAGCAGGGTCAGTGGGTGCATCGCCTCATCCAGCCGCAGTCCCTCCACATAGGGCCAATCGAGCACGCGAGAGCCTACAAAGGGCATGGTTTTGGGATCGGCCAGCGTCACAAACTCAACGTACTTGGCGCTGCCCAGGGGCTCTACATGCTTGATGAGATCTGCCAGCGAATAACCAACCCAGGGGATCACCATGGACCAACCCTCGACGCAGCGCAGGCGGTACAGGCGCTCTTCCATAGGACTGAGCTTGAGCAAATCTTCCAATGCAAGCTTGCCCGGCTTCTTGACCATGCCTTCGATCTCCACCGTCCAGGGGCTGGTCTTCAGCGTGTGCGCATTGGCAGCAGGGTCGGCCTTGTCCGTTCCGAACTCGTAGAAATTGTTGTACGCGCTGGCGTCTTTGTAGGGAGTCGGCTTTTCCATCGTCGTTGCGCCGGCAACCGTTGATGGTTTTGCGCTCAAGGCCGCCAATTTGCCAGGCCGCGGTACAGATGCGGTTTCCGCCAAAGCTTGGCGGGACGCCCAAGTGGCCATCGCACCCCCGGCCACACCAGTCGCCATCATTTTCAAAATGTTGCGGCGCTTTTCATAGTGCGACTGGTCGGTGATCTCGCTGGAAAGGGGGTGGTTGAAGCCGTTGCCTTGGGTCTTGATCAGCATGGAGTTTTTCCTCGTTTAGAACTTGGTCGGCCGAAAGCCCAATTTCTTACATACAAAGCAAAAGGGGCAGACCCATCAACCGATGGATCTGCCCCTTTAGGGACTGTTGCTAGCATTTGGTTCCACTGAGAACCCCACGCCGGCGACAAAAAAAATTAACGCAAACCAGCAATGTAGTCCGAAACTGCCTTGATTTCGCGGTCGTTCAATTTCGCGGCAACCTGGGTCATTTGTGGGCTGTTTTTACGAATGCCGTCACGGAAACCGGTCAACTGCGTTGCAGCGTATTCTGCGTGCTGGCCGCTCACGCGAGGAAATTGGGCAGGGATGCCAGCGCCATTCGGGCTATGGCAACCGGCACAGGCTGGCACTTGGCGATCGGCAATGCCACCGCGGTAAATACGCTCGCCCAATTGCACCAAGGTCTTGTCGGTGGCAGAGCCAGGCTTGGCCTTCTTGTTGCCAACCCAATAGGCGATATTGCGCATGTCTTCGTCTGACAAGGCGGAAGCAAAACCCTTCATGATGGGGTTGCTGCGCTTGTCCGATTTGAATTCTTGCAGCTGCTTGACCAAATATTCGGGGTGCTGCTGCGCCAGCTTAGGGTTGGCGGGTGTGCCAGAATTGCCATCGGCTCCATGGCAGGCCGCGCAAACAGCACCAAAACTTGCTTCACCCTTGGCCAAATCGGGCTTGGCCACCTTGGCAGCAGCGTGTGCCGCGGGCGCCGAGGCATGCCCGGCCGCAGGTGCAGCAGCTTCCGAAGCAAAAGCGAAAAAAGGCGAGGCAGCCGCAGTGGCGGCGATGAGCAATTGGGCGATCAACTTCATGGTGCTGCTGTGTGTCTAGTGGGCAAAACAGGGGGCATTCTACAATGCGGCTCGGGTCTCTCGCCTTATTCCATGACTACCAATACAAACTCCAATAGCTTTACCCCCCCTGCTCTCAAGGCCGGAGAAGGTGAAAAGACCCCTGCGGCCATCGCCTTGGGCTGGCTGCACACTGCCAAATTTCTGACCACCGCGCCGGAACTGCATTTTTTGCCGCCGCTGGACCTGCCCGAAATCGCCTTCGTCGGGCGCTCCAATGCCGGCAAGTCCACCTGCATCAACACGCTGACGCAGCAAAAGCAGCTGGCTTATGCCTCCAAAAAGCCGGGCCGCACCCAGCACATCAACTTGTTCAGTCTGGGCAAACAGGGCGTCACCGACGCCATCTTGACTGACTTGCCAGGCTACGGCTACGCGGCCGTGCCCAAGGCGGACAAGATCCGTTGGCAGCAGGTCATGGCCAATTACCTGGTTACACGCGAGAACCTGACCGGCATCGTGCTGATGTGCGACCCGCGCCATGGCCTGACCGAGCTGGACGAAATCCTGCTCGACGTCATTCGGCCCCGCGTGCAGGAAGGCCTGAAGTTTTTGATCATCCTGACCAAATCCGACAAGCTCACGCGCAGTGAAGCGACCAAGATTTTGTCCATCACCAAGCTGCAGGCGGGTGGCGGTGATGTCATGTTATTTTCGGCGACCAAACGCAAGGGCATTGACGAAGTGGCCCAGTTGCTGTGGAAATGGGCGCATCCTCCGGCCAAGAAGGAGAAAACGCCCAAGGTTGAAACGCCAGAAGAGCCCGCCGCCGAAGACGAATGATCGAGACCTACCAACAGGCACTGCCCCACGGCATCACACTCAGTTGCCGGGCGGCCGGAACACCCGGACGCCCGGTCCTGGTTTTCTTGCACGGCTTTCCCGAGGGCGCCTTCGTTTGGGACGAATTGCTGGAGCATTTTTCCAATACCGAGAACGGCGGCTACCGTTGCGTAGCGCCTAACCTGCGCGGCTTTGAAAAATCCTCCGCCCCCGCCGAAGTCAGTGCCTACCGCCCAAAATTTTTGGTGCAAGACATTGCAGCCCTGGTAGCCGTTGAAACTGGTGGTACACAACCGCTGGCCTGCCTGGTCGCGCACGATTGGGGCGGTGCCGTGGCGTGGAATTTCGCTAATCAGCATCCGCAGTTGACCCGCAAACTGGCCATCATCAACTCGCCGCACCCCGGCACCTTTCTGCGCGAGCTTAAAAACAATCGCGCGCAGCAAGAGGCCAGTGCCTACATGAATTTTCTGATCCGCGAGGATGCGGAAAAGCTGCTGACCGACGATGACTTCGCGCGCCTGTGGAAGTTTTTGACACACGAGTTCGCTGGCAACCGGGCAACGCCCTGGTTGACGGAAGCGGTCAAAGACCAATACCGCGCCGTATGGTCGCATGGCCTGCGCGGTGGCTGCAATTACTACCGCTCATCCCCTCTGCGTCCGCCACGGCCAGAAGACCCGGCCGCCGCCGCCGTCGATCTACCCAAGAGCATGCTGACCATTGCGATACCCACCCTGGTGGTCTGGGGCATGGATGATGCAGCCTTGCCGCCTGTGCTGATAGACGGACTGGAAGAGTATGTGCCCGACCTGACGCTGCACAAGGTTGCGGACGCGACACATTGGATAGTCCACGAGCAACCCGCCCTGATCCAGAATCACTTAAGCAATTTTTTGCGCTAGCCCTCGCCAAATGGTCATATTCAGCTATTTATTTGATAGCAATCATCACCACAAAAGCGCCATCAATACGGCGGCCTTTCCCCGTCTGGCCGGTCCTTGAAGCGTTTGTGCACCCAGTAATACTGGGACGGGTCGGGCGTGATGTAAGACTCCAGCTCGCGGTTCATACGCGTGGTGTCGGCCACCAAATCGGAACTGGGAAAGTCGGCCCATGGCGGCAACACCTGCACCACATAGCCGCCAGGCGTCATGCGCGTCACGATAGGTACCACCTGGGCGCGCCCCAACTTGGCGAAGCGCGACAACGAGGGGATCGTGCACGCGTTGACACCAAAGAACGGCACAAACAGCGATTCCGACGGGTCGTAGTTCATATCCGGCAACAGGTACAGCGGTTCACTCGCGCGCAGGGCCGCCACAATGGGCTTGACGCCATCAAGCCGCGCCACCAGTTCCGGCGCGCCAAATCGCTGGCGACCAGCGTAAATCCATGCGTCGGCATCCCCATTCATCTGCGGGGAATAAATGGTGGCAAAGCGCCGCGGAATATTGAGCGTCAACGCCGTCCAGGCGGCATCCAGCCCCATGAAGTGCGGCGCAAACAGCACCGTGGGTGTATCACCCTGTAGCGCATGTACATCGCCGTCCATCACCAGGCGGCGGCGCAACACCGCCTCCGGTGCATGCCACAACCAACCCCGGTCCAACCAGCTCTGTCCAAAACGGACGAATACGCGGCGGGTGGTGGCACGGCGTTCAACGTCCGTCCACTGCGGAAAACACAGCGCCAGATTGGTCATGACGACCTTTCTGCGGGACGCCACCAGCACATACAAAAGCCATCCCAAGCCGGCACCCAAGCCGCGCACCAGGGGCAGCGGCAGCCAGGCAATCCCGCGGATGATCCACAGCAGGATCCGTGTCAGCACGTGCGGGCACCTGCGCAAGTGATCCATACCCCTGAAGGCAAAAGGGATGTCATTTCATCCAAAGGTGGGTTCCTGACTGCGCTAAAATCGCGTGTGTCGCTGAGTTACGGAACTACTTGCAGGGCGACGCACACAGTGGTGATTCTTGATTGGGTTGCCATTGTGCCTTGTCGAACTCGACAAATCTGCTAAAGCGTTCGCCGAAGCTCAGAAGCCCAAGCAACGCGACTTGATGTTTTTTTGGAGCAAGCAACCATGGCGAACGATTTCCTCTTTACCTCCGAGTCTGTTTCTGAAGGCCACCCTGACAAGGTCGCCGATCAAATTTCTGACGCGATCCTCGACGCGATTTTCAAACAGGATCCAAAATCCCGCGTCGCCGCAGAGACGCTGACCAACACCGGTCTGGTCGTGCTGGCCGGTGAAATCACCACCAACGCGCATGTGGACTACATCCAGGTGGCCCGCGACACGATCAAACGCATCGGCTACGACAACACCGACTACGGCATCGACTACAAAGGCTGCGCCGTTCTGGTGGCCTACGACAAGCAATCCAACGACATTGCCCAGGGCGTGGACCACGCGAGCGACGACCACCTGAACACCGGCGCCGGTGACCAGGGCCTGATGTTCGGCTACGCCTGCAACGAGACACCCGAGCTGATGCCAGCCCCCATCTACTACGCCCACCGCCTGATGGAACGCCAGGCCCAGTTGCGCAAGGATGGCCGCCTGCCTTTCCTGCGCCCGGACGCCAAGAGCCAGGTCACGATGCGTTATGTGGACGGCAAGCCCCACAGCATCGACACCGTCGTGCTGTCCACCCAGCACAGCCCCGACCAGTCTGAGACCATGCACAAGATGAAGGCCTCGTTCACCGAAGCCATCATCGAAGAAATCATCAAGCCTGTGCTGCCCAAAGAGTGGCTGCAGGACACCAAGTACCTGATCAACCCAACGGGCCGTTTTGTCATCGGCGGCCCGCAAGGCGATTGCGGCTTGACCGGCCGCAAGATTATTGTCGACACCTACGGCGGCGCCTGCCCCCACGGTGGTGGTGCTTTCTCTGGCAAGGACCCCTCCAAGGTAGACCGCTCAGCCGCTTATGCCGCACGTTATGTGGCCAAGAACATCGTGGCCGCAGGCCTGGCGCGCCAGTGCCAGATCCAGGTGGCGTATGCGATTGGCGTCGCCAAGCCAATGAACGTGACTGTTTACACCGAAGGTACCGGCGTCATTTCCGACGACGAGATCGCCAAGCTGGTCAACGCACACTTCGACCTGCGTCCCAAGGGCATCATCCAGATGCTGGACCTGCTGCGCCCCATCTACGAAAAGACCGCTGCCTACGGCCACTTCGGCCGTGAAGAGCCCGAGTTCACGTGGGAACGTACTGACAAAGCTCAAACGCTGCGCGCAGCGGCTGGTCTGAAGTAAATCGCCTTCGGGCGTTCTGACGTACCCATGAAACTGCAGACACAACGCTTCATTGATCGCTGGGTCGGCCAGCTTCTGTGCGGCGCGGTGTCGGCTTGGGTGCACTTGACCGGGCTGTTCCGCGCACCGCCCCAACTGGCGATTGCACCCAAGAATATTCTGGTAATCCTGCTGTCCGAAATGGGCAGCATCGTACTGGCCGGGCCCATGTTTGCGCAACTGCGCAAGCTGTACCCGGGCGCGGCCATTCACATCCTGCAGCTGAAGAAAAACCAGGAGGTCACCAAACTGCTGCAGCTGACCCAGCCCCAGACCATGCACAGCCTGGACGACAGCTCCGGCAGCGCACTGGTACGCGACATCCTCAAGGTCAGCCTGGCCATGCGCCGTATGGGTCTGGACGCCGTCATCGACTGCGAACTGTTTTCCCGCGTCAGCGCCCTGCTGTCCTTCACGACCGGCGCGCCGGTGCGCGTGGGCTTTACACCGCACACCCAAGAAGGCTTGTACCGCGGCAGCTTCATCAACCACGCCATTCCGTACAACCCCTACCAGCACATCAGCAAACAATTTTTGTCGCTCGTCGATGCGCTGGATTCTGCGGGAAGCATGCCGCGCAACAAGGCGGCACCCATTCGCAGCATGCCGGTGGACACCGAACTGTCTGTGGCATTCACGCAGGATGAACGCACTGCCTACTCCGCCAAACTGGTCGCCGACCACCCGGTGCGCGCTGGCAAAAAGCTGGTGTTGATGTACGCCGGCGGCGGCATCCTGCCCGAACGCGCCTGGCCTGCCGAGCACTACGCGCGTGTGGCCCAGGGCCTGTGCGCCGCAGGCTTCGCTGTCGGCTTGATCGGTTTGAAAGACGATGCGCAACTGGCAAAAGATCTGATCAAAAGAATCCGCAATGAAACGTGCATTGACCTCACCGGCTACACCCGCAGCATCCGTGAACTGCTGATGCTGTTCCATGCATCTGACCTGTTGATCACCAACGACGGTGGCCCCGGGCACTTTGCAACACTGACGCCCATCCAGACCATGGTCTTTTTCGGCCCCGAAACCGGCAAGTTGTATGGCCCCTTGGGCTCGCGCAACATCGTGCTGGAAAGCGGCATAGCCTGTTCGCCCTGCCTCTCTGCCTACAACCACCGCCTGACCTTTTGCGATGGCGACAACCAGTGCCTCAAACGCATCGCACCTGATCCAGTACTGGCCGATGCGCTGACCTTTTTGCGTAGCCAACCAATGGCGACAACGGCATGAGCGGTAGTGCAAACACGGCGTTGCAACGCGCGGTCTTGTGGGCGCTAGGCATGCTGGAGCGCTACCGCTATATCAAGTTCGGAATCGTCGGTGCCAGTGGCACGGTCGTCAATTTGACGATGCTGCACTTTGGCCACGAGTTCATCTTCAACAATATCGAAGCCACGTACAACAAGCCCTACATCTCGCTGGCGGTTGCCATCGCCCTGGCCACGCTCAACAACTTCACCTGGAACCGGTTGTGGACCTGGTCGGACCGGGTCAAGACGCTGGAACAGGAGATAAGCCCCGGCCCCGTCAGCCTGCGCTTGCTGGCTACCGAGTTCGGCCAATATGCAACCGCGTCGGCCTTTGGCAGCGGCCTGCAGTATGTGCTGACGTTGCTGCTGTCCAGCACGATGGACTATCGCATCGCAAACGTCATCGCCATTCTGGCCGCCAGCGTAAGCAACTTTCTGGCCAACGACCGCTGGACCTTTAAACGCGATAAAGACTAAACAGATGGTGCCCCCACGCTCCACCATCCCCTGGCTCTGGCTGGCGCTTGTGGGGTTTGCCGCATTGCTGTACTTCTATGGCCTGAACAGCGCCTATGCGCCGACCAATGGCGACGAGATGGTCTACATCCATATTGCCCGCATGACGGCGGAAAGCGGCCACTGGCTGCCGCTGCAGTCCGAGATCCTCGACACGCGCAACACCAAGCCACCGCTGCTGTTCTGGCAGGCCATAGCGGCAGGCGATTGGGGGCGAAACTGGAACCTGTACGGGCTGCGCCTGCCCAGTGTCCTCTATACCTTTGCCACGACCGCCCTGCTGGGTTTCTTTGCCCACCGCATCAGTGGCCGCGTGCGCACCGCCTGTATTGCCGCGGCGCTGTACCTGCTGTTTTTCTCCACCTTCCGCTACGGGCGCGCCTACCTGACGTCGGCACCCGAGACCTTCTGGCTGGCCTTGCCCATGTGGTGGGTGTTGTGGTTGCGCGTGCGCGGCACGACTGCCACCACCCAAGCGTCCTCCAACGCCAGGACGGTGGTAAACAACTTCACTGGCATGGACTGGGGAATCTTCACGCTAATGGGCATTGCCATGGGCCTAGGCTCAGCCTACAAGTCGTTCGCACTGGTGGCACCCGCCGCCGCCGCCATCTGGTGCGCCTGGTTGGCGAGCGCGCCGCGCCTCAACTGGCCGCTCGCCATCCGCGCCACCGTGGGCTTGACCTGGAGCGCGGCTTTGGCTATCGGCATCTTCGCGCTGTGGTTTGTGCTGGACCCGGACCCAGCCTCGGTCTGGCAAGAATTTGTGCTGGCCGAAAACGCCGGCAAGATGTCCAACACCCAGGGCTACTGGTACGCCGCGCTGTTTGGCGCCTACCCGATGTGGACCCAGTTGCTGGCCTACCCGGTCAACGCGGGTTTGTTGTTCTTTGGCGTGCTGGGCCTGGGCTGGGTTGCGCTGAAGGTTGCCTTCAAACGCCAGACCTATGTGCAACTGACGCCCGCGTCGCGCGTGCTGCTGGCCTGGGTCATCGTGTGGCTGGTCGTGTTCACTATACCCAGTCAGCGCTCCGAGCGTTACCTGATCCCCGCCATGCCCGCGATCGCCATCGCCATGGCTTTGGCCTGGGACAGAATAGCCAAAGCGTGGTTCTGGATCACGCTGACCATCGCCGTGCCCGCGCTGGTCATGCTGGCGCGCGTCGCCTGGGTCATGGGAGATTTGCACATCGCCAGTGGACCACAGCTTGCTATTACTTTGATAGTGGCATGCGCAGGTTTGGCGGGGGCTAGCGCCGGATTTTTCATAAACCGGTGGACCAAACCGGCTGCCCTGGCGGCCGTGCTGGCCCTCTACGCCACCTTTGGCCTGATGGTGCAACCGCTCAGCACTACGGACGCGGGTTACAGCCCCGCCGTGCTGGCGCACATGCGGGCCAAACGCGTGGCCGTGCCCAATGGCTTTACCGGCCAGTTTGAGCGCTTCCGCTTCATACTGCCCGGTGCACGTATAACGCCCTACGATGCAGAGGGCCGCAACACCGGCGCCTTCCAGCCCGACCTGCCCCCTGCCGAGCGCCTGAGTTTTCTATTGGAGCAGTTTGACGCCGTCGTCTGGTTGCAAGACCGCCTGGACCAGCCCCAACCCGGTTGCCTGCCGGGCTGCACCTTGCTGGGTTCGCGCTGGCATGTGAAGAGCCGACACAAGGCGGGCGAGGTGACACTGGACAACCTGTGGTATCCGCAGCAGTGGTTGTTCCGCCGCGAATGGCTGGTGGCAAAGGCGGCGAAATAGGCGACCGCGAAGGCGCGCTACCGGTAGCCGTCGTCGCGCGTTCTCACATCGAACAGGTCTCTAGCCCTCGTGAAATAAGCGCAAGCAGCTATCAACTTCATAGCATTTGGAATTGAAAGCGGCACTGCGAGTTACCGTCCGGGCTCACTGCACCGCGGCCTCCGCCCGCAGCCGCTCAACCGCCAGGTCTATGAAGGCCCGCACCCGCTGCGGCGCGTGGCGCCCTTCGCGGTGCACCACGTGCACAGGCAATGGTGCCGCCTCGTACTCGGTCAACAGCGTCGTCAAACGCCCCGCGCGCAGGTGCTCAGCCACCTGGTAGGACAGCAGCCGTGTGATGCCAAAGCCGCCCACCACGGCGGCCACGGCCGAATCGTTGGTCGTGGTCGTCAGTCGGGCCTGCAAGCGCACGGTGCGCGCCTCGCCGTTGTGCACCAGGCGCCACTCGGGGTTGGGCGTGACGCTGCTGGCGGACACGATGGCGTGCTGGTGCAGATCATCGGGCGTCAGCGGGGTGCAGTTAGCTGCCAAGTAGGAGGGTGATGCGCAAATGAGCTGGCGCACCTGGCCCACGCGGATGGCTTGCATCGTCGAATCCGGCAACTCGCCAATGCGGATGGCCACGTCCACGCCCTCATCCACCAGATTGACCACGCGGTCCAGAAACAGACACGAGGCGCTGACTTCGGGGTAGCGCTGCAAATACGCGGTGACGATGGGCGTGACCACCAGCCCGCCAAACAGCATGGGCGCCGTCACCGTGATGCGCCCACGGGGTGCACCGTGTTGGCCGCTAACCGACTCATCGGCCTCGGCCAGCTCCGCCAAAATACGGCGGCAGTCATGCGCGTAGCGCGCACCGGCGTCCGTCACCCGCACGGTACGCGTGGTGCGGGTCAGCAAGCGTAGCCCCAGATACGCCTCCAGCTCGTTGATGGCCCGTGTCACCGCGGGTGGTGACATGCTCAGCTTGCGCGCGGCGCCAGCAAAGCCGGTGGTGTCGACCACGGCCACAAAGGTGTTGATGAGGTGGAAGCGGTCCACATTATTCCTTTTAGTGGAAGAGTGAATTTAATTTATTGGTCATTCTATATTTTCTACAACACAAATACAGTTCATTCATTCGCTGCAACACAACGAATACCTGCAACAAACCCGAACCAACACTAGGAATAAAACCATGTCCCGTATCAGCATCCCAACAGCAGACCAAACACTCGAAGCATCCAAACCCCTGCTGGCCGCCGTGCAGAAACAACTGGGCGTCACGCCCAACCTGATGAAGCTGGTAGGCCACAGCCCCGCCGCACTGGAAGGTTATTTGTCGTTGAACGGAGCAGTCGGAAAAGGCAAGCTGTCCGTACAACTGCGCGAGCGCATCGCACTGGCCATCGCCGAGTTCAACGGCTGCGACTATTGCTTGTCCGCCCACGACTACCTGGGCCGCAATGTGGCCAAGCTGAGCGACGCAGAGTTGAGTGCCGCCCGGGATGGCAAATCCGAAGACGCCCGCACCGAGGCCGCACTGCACTTCGCACTGCAAGTGGCCCAGACCCGCGGCAATGTGTCCGACGCCGCCCTGGCCGCCGTACGCCTGGCCGGCTTTGATGAAGCCAGCGTGCTGGAAATCGTGGTGAACGTGGCGTTGAACGTGCTGACCAACTACGTCAACAACGTGGCCCAGACCGATATCGATTTCCCCAAGCTCAGCGCCAAGTTGGCTGCCTGATAACGCAACTATTCCCAGC
>NZ_JANXUQ010000312.1 GCF_025356155.1 Rhodoferax sp.
GCTATCGCATGTTGTCTTTCTACCCGTAAAAAAGCCCGGGACCTTGCGGGACCGGGCTTCGAGTGCCGTAAAAAACCTGATTAGGGTTTGTTGGCAGTGGGAAACGGCCAAGCTGCCTGCGGGTTCAGAGTGGTCTGAGCAGCAGGCGCAGCGGGTGCCGTCGCTGCTTTGGCAGCGGGTGCTTTCGCGGCTTTCTTCGCAGCCGGCTTTTTGGCTGCCTTTTTAGCGACTGGCTTCTTGGCTACGGCTGCCTTTTTGGCAGGAGCCTTTTTAGCTGCTGCTTTTTTAGCAGGAGCCTTCTTGGCTGCTGCCTTTTTAGCAGGAGCCGCCTTCTTCGCTGGGGCTGCCTTTTTAGCGGCTACTTTTTTGGCCGGAGCCTTTTTAGCAGCTGCTTTTTTGGCGGGAGCCGCTTTCTTAGCAGGAGCTGCCTTCTTTGCAGCTACTTTCTTGGCGGCTACCTTTTTAGCGGGAGCTGCCTTCTTCGCGGGGGCTGCTTTTTTAGCAGCTACTTTTTTCGCTGGTGCAGCCTTTTTCGCTGGTGCAGCTTTCTTTGCGGGAGCGGCCTTTTTTGCGGCCGGTTTTTTTGCAGTTGCCATGATTTTCTCCTTGATCAATTTACAAAGAGCACTTCTTGCCAGTTGTTTGCAAGAAGCGATTCATGCGGTTGGGCAAATGCCCAGCGACATGAACTTGGTGACACCCACCCAGCACGGACTCTGTGGCCTGTTGTTGGATCGGTGAAATTCGAAAACACATACGTTTAGATCAGTCCCAGGACAGCGCGCCGCCGGATTGGTATTCAATGACGCGGGTCTCGAAGAAGTTGCGTTCCTTCTTCAAATCAATCATTTCGCTCATCCACGGAAAAGGATTTTCCTCGTTGGGGAACAGCGCTTCCAGACCGATCTGCGTCGCGCGCCGATTGGCGATATAGCGCAGATAACCTTTGAACATGGATGCATTCATGCCCAACACGCCACGTGGCATCGTGTCTTCAGCGTACTTGTATTCCAGATCAACAGCTGTTTCGAACAGCACCTTGATCTCGGCCTTGAACTCTGCTGTCCACAGCTGTGGATTTTCCAGCTTGAGCTGATTGATCAGGTCGATGCCGAAGTTGCAGTGCATGGACTCGTCACGCAGGATGTACTGGTATTGCTCAGCCGCACCGGTCATCTTGTTCTGCCGACCCAGCGCCAGGATCTGCGTGAAGCCCACATAAAAGAACAAGCCTTCCATCAGGCAGGCAAAAACGATGAGCGACTTCAACAGCGTCTGGTCGGTCTCATGGGTGCCGGTCTTGAAGTTGGGGTCCATGATGGCTTCGATGAAAGGGATCAAAAATTGATCCTTGTCACGGATGGACTGCACTTCGTTGTAGGCGTTGAATATTTCGCTCTCGTCCAGACCCAGCGACTCCACGATGTACTGGTAGGCGTGGGTGTGAATGGCTTCTTCGAAAGCCTGGCGCAACAGGAACTGGCGGCACTCCGGTGCGGTAATGTGGCGGTAGGTTCCCAACACGATGTTGTTGGCGGCCAGCGAATCAGCGGTCACAAAAAAGCCGAGGTTGCGCTTGATGATGCGGCGCTCGTCTTCGGTCAAGCCATTGGGGTCTTTCCACAGTGCGATGTCGCGGGTCATGTTGACCTCTTGCGGCATCCAATGGTTGGCGCAGCTGGCCAAATATTTTTCCCAGGCCCATTTGTATTTGAACGGAACCAACTGGTTGACGTCGGTCTGGCCGTTGATGATGCGCTTGTCCGACGCCTTCATGCGCACGGGAACGGTGGGCTTTGGGGGAGCGCTTTGCGCCCGCTCGACCGGCGGGATTTCCGACGGCGTGAACGCAAAATTTGTTAGCGGTGTGGGCTTGACTTCTTCGTCCCAGGTCAACATAAATAATTCCAATCTGCGGATTATGAGAGCAGTGAAATGAAATGAAAAGTAATCATGCACTTCACTGCAAATATGTGTTGCTCAATAGCATCGCATCATGTGCGGTGTGCGGCTCGTGTTTACTGGCAAGACTCGCATGTTGGATCATCGACACCGCAAAATTTAATGTCGGTTGCGGCGTTAGTGGCCATCTCCATTTGCATTTGCGCGGCAGCGGCAGCAGCTTCCAACGCACTCGACGAACGCATCGAACCCTTGGCATCGTTGCCTGAGGACACCGCATTCATCTTGCCTGCCGTCACGGTTGATTTCTCAGCGTGTGTGGCCGACATGGTGCGCAGGTAGTAGGTGGTTTTTAAACCGCGCAACCAGGCGAGCTTGTAGGTCTCGTCGAGCTTCTTGCCAGAGGCACCGGCCATGTAGATGTTCAGCGATTGCGCCTGGTCAATCCACTTCTGGCGGCGTGCTGCGGCTTCGACCAACCACTGTGTCTCAACCTCAAACGCGGTAGCGTAAAGCTGTTTGATGTCGGAGGGTACGCGGTCGATGGGGCCGAGTGATCCGTCAAAGTGTTTCAGGTCCATCACCATGACATCGTCCCACAGGCCCAGGCGTTTCAGATCCTTCACCAGGTAGCCGTTGATGACGGTGAACTCGCCCGACAAATTCGACTTGACCGACAGGTTGCCAAAGCTGGGTTCGATGGACGCGTCCACGCCAATGATGTTGGAAATGGTTGCGGTGGGCGCAATGGCCACGCAGTTGGAGTTACGCATGCCGTCCTTGGCAATCTTGTTGCGCAGGGCATCCCAGTCCAGGGTTGCGGAACGGTCCACTTCCACATAGCCGCCACGGGCCGAAGCCAGCATGTCCAGCGTATCGAGCGGCAGGACACCCTTGTCCCACAGAGAGCCGCGATAGCTGGAATACTTGCCGCGTTCCTTGGCCAGCTCAGTAGACGCCCAGTAAGCGTAGTAGCTGATGGCTTCCATGGACTCGTCGGCGAACTGCACCGCAGTTTCGCTGGCGTACGGAATGCGCAATTCGTACAGGCTGTCCTGGAAGGCCATGACACCCAGGCCGACCGGGCGGTGGCGCAGGTTGGAGTCACGCGCTTTCTTGACGGCGTAGTAGTTGATGTCGATGACGTTGTCCAGCATGCGCATCGCGGTAGCGATGGTGCGCTTGAGCTTGTCGTGGTCAAGCACAAAACTGACGGCCGAGCCGTCGGGCGCCGCCTTCAAATGCTGGCGCAGGTTGACCGAGCCCAGATTGCAAACTGCCGTTTCGGTGTCCGAGGTGTTCAGCGTGATTTCGGTACACAGGTTGCTGGAGTGCACGACACCCGCATGCTGCTGTGGCGAGCGCACATTGCAGGCGTCCTTGAACGTGATCCAGGGGTGGCCGGTCTCGAACAGCATGGTCAGCATTTTGCGCCACAGGTCACTGGCTTGGAGGGTGCGCGCGGGTCTGATTTCGCCGCGTGCAGCTTTTTCTTCATAGGCCACATAGGCCTTCTCGAATTCGGCGCCAAACAGATCGTGCAGGTCGGGCACGTTGTTGGGCGAGAACAGCGTCCAGGTGCCTTTTTCCATCACGCGGCGCATGAACAGATCGGGGATCCAGTTGGCCGTGTTCATGTCGTGGGTGCGGCGGCGGTCATCTCCGGTGTTCTTGCGCAGCTCCAGGAATTCTTCGATGTCCAGGTGCCATGTTTCCAGGTAAGTGCATACCGCGCCCTTGCGTTTACCGCCCTGGTTGACAGCCACAGCCGTGTCATTGACAACCTTCAGGAATGGCACCACACCTTGCGACTCGCCATTCGTGCCCTTGATATGGGCGCCCAGCGCACGTACACGGGTCCAGTCGTTGCCGAGGCCGCCGGCAAATTTGGACAACAAGGCGTTTTCCTTGATGGATTCGTAGATACCGTCCAGGTCATCTGGCACGGTGGTCAGGTAACAACTGGACAGTTGTGAACGCAGGGTGCCGCTATTAAACAATGTGGGCGTGCTGGACATGAAGTCGAAGCGCGACAGCACTTCGTAAAACTCGATGGCGCGGGCTTCGCGGTCGATCTCGTTCAGCGACAGGCCCATGGCCACGCGCATGAAGAAGGCTTGCGGCAATTCGATGCGCGTCTTGCCTTCATGCAGGAAATAGCGGTCATACAGGGTCTGCAGACCCAGGTAGTCAAATTGCAAGTCGCGCTCGGCCTTCAGCGCGGCGCCGAGGCGTGCCAAGTCGAACTGCATCAGGCGCTCATCCAGCAACTCGGCATTGACGCCGCGTTTGATGAAGCCGGGGAAGTAGTCGGTATAGGCCTCAGCCATGTCAGCAGGCGCCACATCGCGTCCCAGCACTTCGCGCGAGATGGTGTGGAACAGCAGGCGCGCCGTGGCGTAGGTGTAATCCGGGTCTTTTTCGATCAGCGTACGGGCGGCCAGGATGGATGCCTTGTAGACCTCGTCCATAGGCACACCGTCGTACAGGTTGCGCATGGTCTCGGCCAGGATGGGGCCGGCATTGACGTCGGCGCCCAGGCCGGTGCAGGCGGTTTCGATCAGCGCCTTGAGCTGGTCCAGGTCCAGCACGATGCGCTGGCCATTGTCGATGGCGTGCAGCACCGGTGCGGGTGGCGCCACCTCGGCCACTTGTTTGGCACGCTCCTGGGTGCGGCGTTCGCGGTACAGCACATAGGCCCGTGCGATTTCGTGGTGGCCACCACGCATCAGTCCCAACTCTGCATGGTCTTGCACATCTTCAATATGGAAAGTGCCGCCGCCCGGACGTGAGCGCATCAGCGCACGGATGACCTGCTGGGTCAGTGCTTCGACCACTTCGCGCACGCTGGCGGACGCGGCGCCCTGGGTGCCGTGCACGGCCAGAAAAGCCTTCATCATCGCCACGGCGATCTTGTTGGGCTCGAAGGGGACAACCGCGCCATTGCGGCGGATGATCTGGTAGTGGGCCAGGTGGTTGACGCTGCCGCCTTCAGTTGCCGTGTCGCTGTGGGATGACAGCATGGCGGTGGATGCGTGCGCGGTGGTGCTTGAAACAGATTGCATGGATATCCTCGTCTAAATGGCTATTCTTCTTGGGGCGGGCAAGGCACTGTGACCTGCTTTTGAGCTGCGATGATCGAAAGCGCGGTGGAGACAGGGCACACTATATATGGGGTGTGCAGTACTTGCAAGCCACTACCGGTAGTGTACCCGGGCGAAAACCGTGATTCTGATGGGAGCTACAAAAAGTGCCGCTGTGCAACACAAAGTATGGAAGATTGCGCGAGCAGAGTGACTGCAGCGTGCGGGCCTTATCAGCTGTTGATGTGTGATGGAAAAGCCAATGCGCATGCGGCTTGCGGCAGCGTTTGGCTTGTAGAGCCGCATGGAGCCACGCGACGCGTTCTTAGCGGCCTTTCACGCACGGAAAATCGGCGGCGTGAGATGGGCAAGCTGTTGCGTATCAGTCGGCAGTCTTTTGCAGAACGCCTTCGGGAAAACACCGATCATCCATGCCCAAATATTTTTGTAACAAATTCCAATCCAGGCCGGGGCCAGGATCCGCCTTACGGCCGGGAGCAATGTGCTCGTGCCCGGCAATGTAGGCAATTGGGTAGTGCCGGCGTATGGCTGGGCATAGTGCGGCGAGCGCCTCGTATTGCGCGGGCTCAAATGTGTCTCCCTCCAGGCCCTCTAGTTCTATGCCGATGGAGTCGTCATTGCAGTTGCCGCGTCCTCGGTATTGGGATGTGCCCGCGTGCCAGGCTCGCGCATCGCAGCTGACAAATTGCCAGACCTCGCCAGTGCGTTGAATATAAAAGTGGGCCGACACCTCTAGTCCCTCTATCTGCTTGAAGTAGGGGTGTTGTTTCCAATCCAACTGATTGGTGAACAAGTCTTGCACCTGCCGGCCGCCGTAGATGCCGGGTGGTAGGCTGATGGAGTGCAGCACGATCAGGTCTATCTGTGCGTGCGCGGGCCTGGGGCCGAAGTTGGGCGACGCCAGCCAACGCGCAGACCGGTAGCGGCCGTTCTGCCAAACGTCAGCGTTCAGCTTTTCAGGGTCATTCATCGGGGCCATCGTCGCGCGGCACATCAATTTTGAGGCGCGCAATGCGGTAGCGGATTTGTCGTAGGCTCAAACCCAGGCGCGATGCCGCCAATGTCCGGTTGAAGTTTGTCTCCTTCAGGCTCCTGACTAAAATTTCTCGCTCCTGCTGGTCCAGGTGACCCTGCAAGTCAGTGGGCAAGAGGGTGTTGTTGACTACTGCGATGGGCGCTGACAGAGTGACCGGTTCGTCTTCGGGGGCTGCTTGAACGGTCGGGATAGTGGAGGTAAGGGAGGTAAGGGCGCTACCTTGGGATGGCGTTTGCAAATCGTCCAGCCGCAGGCAGTCTCCATCACACAAAGCGACAGCGCGGTGCAACAGGTTTTCCAATTCCCGCACATTGCCTTGCAGCGGTAGCTGCGCCAACTGCTCAATGGTCCCAGGCGCCAGCTCCGGTACCGCCATTTGGGATTCTTCGGCAATGCGTGCCAGTAACGCACTGCACAACGCAGGCAGATCCTCGCCGCGCTCGCGCAAGGGTGGTATCACGATATCGATGACATTGAGCCGGTAGAAGAGATCCTGGCGGAAGCGGCCAGCAGAAACCTCCGCCGGCAAATCCTTGTGGGTCGCGCTGACGATGCGAACGTCTACGGTTTCTTCCTGATTGGACCCCACCGAGCGCACACAGCGCTCTTGTATGGCGCGCAGCAGTTTGGACTGCATGGCCAGAGGCAGATCGCCTATCTCGTCCAAGAACAGGGTCCCCCCTTTTGCAGCCTGGAAGAAGCCCTCGCGGTCTTGCACAGAGCCGGTGTAGGCCCCCTTCTTGGCGCCGAAGAATTCGGACTCCAGCAGGTTCTCGGGAATGGCGCTGCAATTCACGGCGATCCATGGACCTGCGGCACGGTGGCTGGTGGCGTGTAAGGCGCTGGCTACCAGCTCCTTGCCGGTGCCCGACTCTCCGCGGATCAATACAGGGGCCATGCTGCGTGCGACTTTGACGATACGGTCCTTGACACTGCGCATGACAGCCGATTCTCCGGCCAACTTGGACAGTGCACGCTGGCCGTGGCCATTGGCATCGGACGGTTCCGATAGCCTGGCGTCAGTGGCCCGTCGGGCGGGGCCGGTTTTTGGAGAAGTACCTTGCACAGCGGACGCGATGGCTGTACGAAATTGCTTCAAATCAACCGGCTTGGTCAGGTAATCAAAAGCGCCCGCCTTGAGTGACTCCACCGCGTTTTCCGCCGAGCCATGGGCCGTGATGACAATGCTGCGCTCGGTGCGGTGCTGCGTTTTCATGTGGCTCAGAATTTCGGTACCCAGGCCATCGGGCAGCCGCATGTCGGTGATCACCACGTCAAAGCGTTGTGCGTTCAGTAGTTGTAGGGCCTCTTGCACGCTGCCGGCCGTGTCGACCCTGTAGCCTTCACGCAGCAGCGTGAGTTCATACAGCGTGCGCAGATCGGGCTCGTCGTCGATCACCAGGATCTGGGCGTTGTTCAGTACAGCGTGGGTTGCCATGGGGTGGTGGTCGTTTCTGCCGATGGTGGATTATCCGGGGATTCGGCTCGCCTGAATGTAACGACAAACTCGTTGCCCTCGGTGGATTGGCCTCGCGCGTCGCGCACCGTGCGCTGGTAGATCAGGGATGCGTCATGGCGTTCACACAGCTCCCGGCATATATACAAGCCCAGACCGCTTGAGCGGCTGTCCGACGAGAAAAACGGTTCAAACAGGTGGCGCTCTACCGACTGGTCCATGGGGGCAGAGTCGCTCCAGATGGACATGGTCGCATGGTGTCCATCCGTCACGCCCGGGAAGACCTGAATGGCGTCCGGCTGGTCATCGGTATGCCGCAGTGCGTTGTCCAATAGATTGACCAGCACCCGGCGCAGATGCTCGGTGTCAAAACGCACGCCGATGCGCTGGTCACCGGGGTGCAAGGTCAACCGCTGTTGGCTGCCGGTTTGCACGGACCAGTCGCTGCAAATGCGGTGGGTGGATGTGTCCAGCGGCACCGTGGGTACGAGGTAGCTCGGATCGTAGGGCTGCACGCGGGAAATATTCAGAATGTCGTTGACGATTTTCTCTAACCGCTTGGCGTTTTGGGCCACCATGGTCGTGAGCTTCCTGAGTCTGGGATCGGAAATGTCTTCGTCCAGCAGCGCGTTGGCCTGGGTGATGGCGGACAGCGGGTTGCGGATTTCATGGGCCACGGCGGTGGATAAACGGCCCATGCTGGCCAGTCTTTCGGTGCGTACGCGGGCTTCCAGCTCGCGTTGATCCTGTAAAAAAAGCACGCAGAGGCTGTCACCCGTTTGGCCCGGGTGCGCCGCCAACCGGGCGCGGGCGTGCACCCGGCGGGGGCCTTCGTTGCCGTGTCGTATCGTTACATCCTCTTCCTGGGCGTGGCCTGTGCCTACACACAGGCGTGTCAGATTGAGCAGGGGGCGCCATCCCACTTCGTCATTCAGATCAAACGCCTGGGCACGCAAGGCCTGTTGCGAGCCCAGCAGTTGCCGCGCCGACGGGTTGGCGGCGCGCACGCAACCGCGCTCATCGACTACCAGGACTCCATCGGGCAAGGACTCAATAACCAACGCATTGACCTGGCGCTGAATGGTCGCCGCCAGATAGCTCTGGCGTGCCCGCTGCCCCTCGTTGGCCAATCGCGTCGACAGTTGGTTGGACAACCATGCAATAGCGAAGTAACCGACACCACTGAGGGCTGATTGGGCGAAGTAGGGCGTAGCATCCGTTGGCCCTTTGAGGTAGGACAACAGGGCTTCGACCAACATCAGCACCGTGATACCCGCCGCAGTCCCCACGGCCAGGCGCAGCGAGCCCAATACGGACGCAACCAATATAGGCAGAGCAAACAAGGGTGTGTAGTTGATCGTGGTGCCGCTGGTACTTTGCAGCATTTGCAGGGCAGAAAAGGTCAATAAATCCAACCCTACCAAGGCACCCCACACCCGGTTAAACGACCGTCCCAGGGGACGCGGCTTAATTAGCAGTTTGCTGGCCAGAGTGCCAGCGACATAGGCGGTGCTGATCGCAATTTGCGCATCGCTGTGTGCGGTGCCGGTCACATACAACGCGATTTGCAACACAACCAATACCATCCCCAGCACGAGGCGGGCTGTCATGAACCCCTGCCATTGCCGGGCCATGTCGTAGGAATCGTCGGGCTGCGCATCGGCCGCCGCATGCGGGTCAAGCCACGACTGGGCGGGCTGGGTTGGCCCCATTCAGAGCTCCATGGCGAGACGGTGGGCGTTGCTGCAATAGGCGCCCAATGTCCCGACCACTGCGTCTTGGGCTGGCACGTGCACGCCACATTGGTGGCATGCCACCGTGTCGGTCGTGCCCGGGGCCAACTCGCCGTTGCGGGGCGTTTCGCGGTGCACCGATTCTCGCCAGGTGCGCCAGCGCCACGCCAATACCACCACCACTAAAAAGACAAGCAGAAACCTCACGGTGTGCGGCCCAAAATAACTTCCATCACAAAACGCGAACCCACGTAGGCCAGCAGCAAAAAGGCCGAGCCTAAATACAGCACATTGACGGCCCGTTTGCCCCGCCAGCCAAAGGCCGACCGACCGATCAGCAACATGGCAAATGTGCACCAGGCCAGCGTGGAAAAAACAGTCTTGTGGTCCCAGCGCCAAGCATGGCCGTAGCCATACAACGTCTCCCCAAACAACACCCCGGCCAACAAGGTGGCGCTGAGCAGGACAAAGCCGGCACCCACAAAACGGTAGGTGAGCCGCTCCAATGTCAGCAATGGCAGGCCGCTGTTAGGGTCTTGGGCGTGGCGAATGCGCGCCTCGGCCCGTGTCATGAACCAGGCATGCACGACCGCGATGCCAAACAGGCCGTAGCAGGCTATGCCAAACGCCAAGTGCACCGCCAACCATGCCGATGCCGTCACTGGCATGGGGCCGCCGGGAAAGAAGAAAGCGGCCAGCACCGCCACCGCGCCCACCACACCCAGAGTCCAGCGGGTCGGGAGCTGCGGAAATATCTGGCTCTCGACGGCGTAAATTGCTGCGACCAGCCAGGCCGTCACCGACATGGCTGGCGCAAAGCCAAAGTGCGGGCGCTCTCCCAACAGGGTGATGGCCAGTACCGCACCGTGCATCAGCCAGGCGGCACCGACCCATAACCGTGCTGCATGTTCGTTAACTTGTGTGGTGCGCACTGCGGGCCAGCCATAGGCCGCCGCGGCCAAAACCGACAAGATCAGGCTGAGGGGTGGCGCACTGGTTAAAATCATAGGTACAGTTTAGCGTTTTGCTTTCTGCACTGGTAACCCATCCATGGCCTCAGCCCTCTCCGACAAACTATCCCGCCTCGTTAAAGAAATGCGAGGCCAGGCCCGCATCACGGAAGCCAATGTCTCCGACATGCTGCGCGAGGTCCGCATGGCCCTGCTGGAGGCGGACGTGGCCTTGCCCGTGGTGCGCGATTTCATCACCCGTGTGAAAGACAAGGCATTGGGCCAGGAGGTCATGGGTTCGCTGCAGCCCGGCCAGGTGCTGGTCAGTATTGTCAGCAAAGAATTGGCCGCAACCATGGGCGAGGGCGTCAGCGACATCAACCTCGCCGCGCAACCGCCAGCCGTGATCCTGATGGCCGGTCTGCAAGGGGCTGGTAAAACCACCACCACGGCCAAGCTGGCCAAGCACCTGATCGAGAAGCGCAAGAAGAAAGTGCTGACCGTGTCGGGCGACGTCTACCGCCCGGCCGCCATCGAACAGTTGAAGACCGTGACAGCCCAGGCCGGTGCCGAGTGGTTCCCCAGCACGCCCGACCAAAAGCCGGTGGATATCGGCCGCGCAGCGCTGGACTATGCGAAGAAGCACTTCTTTGACGTGCTGCTGGTCGATACCGCAGGGCGCTTGGCCATTGACGAAGTGCTAATGGCTGAGATCAAGGAACTGCACGCCGTGTTGAACCCGGTCGAGACCCTCTTTGTGGTGGACGCCATGCAGGGCCAGGATGCGGTCAACACCGCCAAGGCCTTCAAAGAGGCACTGCCGCTAACCGGCATCATCTTGACCAAGCTGGACGGTGACTCGCGCGGTGGCGCGGCGTTATCGGTGCGCCAGATCACCGGCGCACCCATCAAGTTTGCAGGTACCAGCGAAAAGCTGGACGGCCTGGAGGTGTTTGATGCCGAACGCCACGCCGGTCGCATCCTGGGTATGGGCGACATCCTGGCGCTGGTGGAGCAGGTCACGGCGGGCGTAGATATCGCAGCGGCGCAAAAGCTGGCGGCCAAGGTCAAAAGTGGCGCCGGTTTTGATTTGAACGATTTCCTGGCCCAGATCCAGCAGATGAAACAAATGGGTGGCCTGTCCAGCCTGATGGACAAGCTGCCGGCGGCCATGTCGGCGCAGGCCGGCAATGTGGATATGGACCGCGCCGAGAAGGACATCAAGCGCAAGGAAGGCATCATCCACAGTATGACGCCGCTGGAGCGCCGCAAGCCCGACCTTATCAAGGCCACCCGCAAACGCCGCATCGCCGCCGGCGCCGGTGTGCACGTTCAGGAAGTCAACCGCATGCTCAAGGAGTTTGAGCAGATGCAAACCATGATGAAGAAATTCTCGGGCGGCGGCATGATGAAGATGATGAAGCGACTGGGGGGCATGAAGGGCATGCCCAAGATGCCGTTCTAATCATACCCAAATCAAGTTTTGGGTAGAGGCTTTGAGGAAAAATTGCCTCTAGCCCTCGTCGTATATGGCTATTTTGCTATTTAATTTATAGCAAATTGGATGCCATTCAATCTATTCCATTGACCATTCAAACCAAAACGAGGATGCCACCAATTGCCAGCTGCGATGCCGATCGCGTGAGCGATTGTTTGCGCAGCCAGGGTTTGGCGAGCGGGAGCGGTTTGAAGTCGCCCTCAGCAGTCTTCTTCGGTGGACGCGTTGGCTCGGCCTCAGGGCGCATGTCCGGCGCGCGCTGCAAGCATGGGAGTCGTAATAAAACCGCATTGGAGCAGGGTGCCTAGCAATTCCGTGAGCTGCGGCGTGCTGACCCCCAGCTCTTCTACCCATTCGCCAAGTGTGCGCGCCTGGAATGCAGGTTGTTGGATGGTGTCGAAAAACTGGTTGATCCACTTGGCAGACGTCGGGTAACTGATTTCGGACGGCGTGTCGCTGCCCAGCACCAGTGCGCAGATCGTTTCTGCGGCAGTTGCGTCACTCTTGCGGATGCGGGCACCCAGTGGCAGCCGAATGCAATGGTCATTCTGCCAAGCGAAAGGCATGACGGGTTCCGATTCCAGCTGCAAGTGGAGTGCACTCCACTGGCTCTCCCGCACCACGACAAGATGCGAGGGCACATGCTGCACCCCCAGTTCTGGTTGATAGGCCAGTGCATCCGTATGCAGGGTGTGAAATAGGGTGCTGGTGATTCTGGACAACAGAACCAGACTTTCCGTAAAGAACCCCGGTTCCCTGCCCAGGACCTTGCGGACCATCGCCATCGTTTCATCCCGGTCGAACGGAAAGTTGGGCGCCTCAACATACTTTTCCTGAAAATCCTTGCTGACCATGCATGCCATATTGTGGATGATCATCTCCACACTACGGGCGTCGTTGGTCCAGCAGAAGCCGACTTTTTGGCGCGTCAGGTCGTACTGCGGTGCGCGTGTTTTCATGCAGTCCCGAACAATCTGCTTGTTCCAGAACAATTCTGCATGCAGATGGGCGGGCACGGAGGCCAGCAATTCGACAATACGGTGGTCCAAGAATGGGACGCGAGCCTCCATGCCGAACATGGCACTGGTCCTGTCTTCATGCCACAGGTTGTGGTGCTGGAGTTGCCTGACCATCAATCGCATCCACTGGTGGAATGGCGCCGGGTGTGCTGGCTGTGGGTGCAGGCCACTGAAGACCGAGTGGTGCCCTCGATGCGGATCTGGCGACCGAAAATGCGTGCCTATGCTGGGCACGACTTCGTCGGACAGGTACTGCGCCCAATTCTCGTAGGGTCGATCGATGCGCTTGGAGTAACCACCAGCGAACTCATCGGCACCCTGTCCCAGCAACAGGATTTTCAGATGGGGCTGCTGGGTGCGAATTTTCCGGTTCAACTCAGCCTTGATCATCCACTCGATATCGAACAACGGTGAGTCCATGGCCCACACCGATTGCTCCAGCGTTTTCAGGCTGAAGTCCATGGTCCCCAGAAGGCTCTTGTAGTTGAAGAGGATGGGGTGCCAAGGCAGCCCGGCGTCACCTGCAATTTTTTGCGCTGCCTGGACATCACCGACCCGATAGGTTGTTCGCTCGACCACCGTGAAACACATGGCGTCGTGCTTTTGCTTGCCCACAATCGCGGTCAGCAGCGCAGAATCCAGCCCGCCGCTGAGGTGTATGCCAACAGGCCCCTGGCCCTGCAGATGCTCCAGGGTCGCGTCTTCAATTAGATGGTCGTAGGCCGCGCAGTAGGCCGCTGCATCGGCGCCGAATGCTTCGGTGCCGATATGGTCTTCCAGCCGCCAGTACTTTTTGACAACCGGTCTGCGGCCCCGCTCTGCCAGCAGATAGCTGCCCCCCGCCAGATATTCGACGCCTTTGACATAACTGGGTGTAGAAGCCAAAGACATGGGATCCGCGGTCAGCGCAGACCAATCGGTTTGGCGCGGGCACAGGGGGTGTGCCAGCAAGGCTTTCAGCTCTGAGCCAAATAACAAGCCCGACGGCAATTCGCAGGTGTACAGAGGCTTGATACCCAAGCGGTCCCGTGCCAGGAACAGGCGATGGTTTTGCCGGTCCCAGATGGCAACGGCAAACATGCCCCGCACGGAATCCAATGCTTTGGGCCCAGATTCTGTGTAGGCATGGAGCAGCACTTCGCAGTCTGACTGGGTTGCAAAATGGTGACGTTTGCCCAGCGTGCGCCGCAGCGCGGCGTGGTTGTAGATCTCGCCGTTGCAGACCAGCAGATGCTGCTGGTTCTCGCTGAAGATGGGTTGTCGGTCTTCGGTGCTACCCACGATAGTCAGACGCCGAAAGACCAGCGACAGCACGCCGTCATCGTAAAACTGCTGGTCATCGGGGCCGCGGTGCGCCAGCGACCGACCCATGGACTCAAGAATGTGTCGGCGCTGTTGGGTGTCCAGGCCTGTATCTCCATACGCAATGAATCCTGCGAATCCGCACATAAGCTTGCTATGGGTCCTTTAATCCAACACGGCCATGCGCTCAGTTTGCACTACTTCCCCGCGCAGGGTGTAACTGCGTGTTTCTGTAATCCGCACATCGACCAAATGCCCGACCAGACGCGCCTGGCCGGCGAAGTTCACAACCCGGTTGCATTCGGTGCGGCCCATCAACTCGCCACCGTCGCGCCTGCTATTGCCCTCCACCAGGATGCGTTGCACGGTATTCAGGCGGCTCTCACTGATGCGGGTGATGTTTGCGTTGATGGCGGCTTGCAACTGCTGCAGGCGGCGCAGCTTCACATCGTGCGGCGTGTCGTCATGCAGGTTGGCGGCCGGAGTGCCAGGGCGGGGGCTGAAGATGAAACTGAAGCTGTTGTCAAAGCCGACATCGTCGATCAGCTTCATCATCTTGCTGAAATCGTCCTCGGTCTCACCGGGGAAGCCGACGATGAAGTCCGAACTCATCGCCATGTCGGGTCGGATGGCCCGTATCTTGCGCACCGTGCTCTTGTATTCCATCGCCGTGTAGCCGCGCTTCATGGCCATCAAAATCTTGTCGCTGCCGTGCTGTACCGGCAGGTGCAAGTGGCTGACCAGCTTGGGGATCTTGTCGTAGGCGGCAATCAGCGAGGGCGTGAACTCGTTGGGGTGGCTGGTCGTGTAGCGGATGCGTTCGATGCCGGGGATGTCGGCCACGTACTCCAGCAGCGTGGCGAAGTCGGCTTGCTCCGCAGTTGTGCTCGCAATGCTGGTGTTGCTGCTCATCCGTGCGCGCCAGGCGTTGACGTTCTGGCCCAAGAGCGTGATTTCCTTGACGC
>NZ_JANXUQ010000060.1 GCF_025356155.1 Rhodoferax sp.
GTCAAAAACACCATCGACTGGTGTTCCAGCCCCGTAAAGGCCAACCCGGAGTGGGCCGATGGCTTCAAAGCCTTTCGAGGCAAGGTGGTGGGCGTGTTGAGTGCTTCGCCCGGCGCTCTGGGCGGGCTGCGTTCCCAAAGCCATCTGGTCCCGTTGCTGCTCAATCTGCACTGCTGGGTCGCGCCACAAAACTACGCTTTGGGCCACGCCGCTGAAGCGTTCGACGCACGAGGCGCTTTAACCAGCGAAGCATCGACACAAAACGTGCAGGCAGTGATCGATCAGGTCCTGTGGGCCGCCGGACGGCTGCACGGCGTTTAACGGTTCTGTATTGCGCAAGAGTTGACTCCACAAGGATTTTCACCATGCATATCCCCTCGCTCAAGGAAGTTGTCAGTGCCGAAGAATGGCAATTGCGTGTCGACCTGGCCGCCGGTTACCGATTGGTGGCCGCTTATGGAATGAGTGACCTGGTGTTCACCCATATCAGCGTGCGTATTCCGGGCCCGGAGCACCACTTTTTGATCAACCCCTATGGCCTGATGTTCGATGAGATCACCGCCAGCAGCCTGGTCAAGGTGGACCAGCAGTGCAACAAGCTGATCGACTCGCCTTTTCCCGTCAACCCGGCCGGCTTTGTGATCCACAGCGCCGTGCACGAGGTGCGTGAAGATGCCGGGTGCGTCATCCACACCCACACGCGTGCGGGCGTGGCGGTCAGCGCGCAGAAGGATGGCGTGTTGCCGATCAGCCAGCAGTCGACCTTTGTGCTGGGTTCGCTGGCCTACCACGGGTATGAGGGCGTGGCCTTTCGCGACGAGGAAAAGCCCCGCCTGCAAGCCGACCTGGGTAACGCCAGCTTTTTGATGCTGCGCAACCACGGCCTGTTGACCGTGGGCCGGACGATTGCCGATGCTTTTTTGGCGATGTACACCTTTGAATCCACGTGCCAAATCCAGATCAGCGCCCAATCAGGAGGTGAACTCACGCAGGTCAACCCCCTGATCGTCAAGGGCGTGGCCGAGGCCATGCGTGTGCAGACCGGTGGCCTGGGCGGTGCGTTTGCCTGGCCCGCGCTGATCCGCAAGGCCGATCGCCTGGACCCCAGCTACAAGACCTGATCTACCCCTGACATTTTCTCTCTCTCTACAAGAGCCAACACAACATGCCCGCATCCCCACTCCACACTGCCACGCCCATCGACGCCGTGCGCATTGAACTCGACGACACGCTTAAGCTTCAGCGTGCTGCCTACCTGGCCCACCCCAACCCCAGCTTTGCCGAACGCAAGGCCGACCTGCTGAAACTCAAGGCTTTTGTGGTAGACAACCGCGACGCCATCCTCGACGCCATCAGCAAGGACTACGGCAACCGCTCGCGCCACGAATCCTTGTTTGCAGAAATCTTCAGCATCATCGACGGCGTTGGCCACACGCTCAAACATTTGAAGCAGTGGATGAAGCCGCAAAGCCGCCACATCGACATCAAGAATTTTCTGGGCGCGTCCAACCGCGTCATCCCGCAGCCGCTGGGCGTAGTGGGTGCCATCATCCCGTGGAACTTCCCGATCTGGACCAGCTTCAACGGCCTGATCTGCACCTTTGCCGCGGGCAACCGTTCCATGGTCAAGATGTCAGAAAACTCTCGCCACATCACCGCCCTGCTAATGGAGAAAATTCCGGCCTATTTCCCGCGCGACAAGCTGGCCTTTTTTGACGAGACCGGTGGCGTGGGTCTGGAGTTTTCCAAGCTCAAGTTCGACCACCTGATCTTCACCGGCTCGGGCCAGACCGGCCGCTCGGTGATGGCCGCTGCCGCTACCAACCTGTGCCCGGTGACGCTGGAGCTGGGCGGCAAATCGCCCGGCATTTTGCTCGATGATTTTCCGCTGCGCACGGCGGCCGAGCGCCTGTTGTTTGGCAAGTGTTTCAACGCCGGCCAGGTCTGCACCACGGTCGACCACCTGTATGTGCCCGAGGGCAAGGTGACCGCATTTGTCGACATGGCCAAGACCATCATCAGTGGGCGCTACCCCACGCTGGACACGCCCGACTACACGTCCATCATCGACGACCGTTCCTTCAACCGCATTACCGACGCCTTGCAAGAGGCCAAGGACCGCGGCGCCACGCTGGTGCAGCTGATACCCGGCAAAGCCTGGGACAAAAAGACCCGCAAGATCGCGCCCCATGTGGTGCTGAACGCACCGGCCGATAGCGCACTGCGCACACGCGAAATCTTTGGCCCGGTGCTGCCGGTCATCGGCTACACCGCTATCGAGGACGTCATCACCGCCATCAACAGCGGCCCGCGCCCGCTGGCGCTCTACCCCTTCAGCAACCACAAGAAAAAGATCCAGCACTTGATCACGCATGTGATGTCGGGTGGCGTCACCGTGAACGATGGCATCCTGCACACCGCACAACACGACATGCCGTTTGGCGGGGTGGGCGAGAGCGGCATGGGCCACTACCACGGGTATGAGGGTTTTGTGACCTTCTCGAAGATGCGGCCGGTGTTCTACCAGGCACCCTTCAGCGCGATCAAATTCCTGTGGCCGCCGTATGGCAAGTTCGCTACCAAGTACCTCGATTTTTTGACAAAGTAACAACCTTGCGGGACGGGCCATTAGCTCTGTCCTCAACCGACTAACACACAAAAAAACAGGGACTTTCATCCATGAGCAACTACGGACCTCCACACCTGCAACGAAGAACGTTGCTCAAACTCGGCATTGCGTCCGCTGTCGTGCTTGCAGTCGCCGGTGGCGCAGTCGCGCTGATGCAGCCCGGCCTGCAAAACGGCAAGTTGACCGACGACGCGCGGCTGATCTTTGCCCGCGCGGGCCAGACCATCCTGGCCGGCACGCTGCCCGCTGAGGTTGGACCCAACCAGATCGCGATCAACGCCCTGCTGGACCGCGTCGACGCCTTCATCGCCGGCACGCCGGAGCATGTGCAGGCAGAGCTGTCGCAACTGCTGGGCCTGCTGGGGACCGCAGCCGGGCGCCGGGGCGTGGTGGGCTTGGCAACGGGCTGGCACGACGCCACCGTGCCCGAGATGACCACCGCCTTCCAAGCCATGCGCGAATCCAGCGTGTCGCTGCGTGTGCAGGCTTACCAGGCCCTGCATGACATCGTCAGCGCATCGTATTTTTCCGGCCAGGAATCCTGGGCCGTGCTGGGCTACCCCGGCCCCCGCGCCATCTGAACAAAAAACAAAGAGAAACGCCCCCATGACCGCCCTTGTTCACATTCACCCATTGCCTTCCAGAGAGGCACAAGCCTCCGCCACAGGCAGCTCGTTGGGAGGCACGCGATGAGCAGCCTGCCAGATCCCATCAAAGAAGGCCTGGCCCGCGGTTGGAAAGTATTGGGTGGCGCACACGGTGCACTGCCCGCCAGCATTACCTGCGACGTGGCCATCATCGGCTCGGGTGCTGGCGCCGGCATAACAGCCGAACTGCTGACCAAGGCGGGTCTGAAAATCGTCATCATCGAAGAAGGCCAGCTCAAGAGCAGTTCCGACTTCAAACAGCGCGAACCCGAAGCCTATGCATCCCTGTACCAGGAGGCCGCCGGCCGCCAGACCAAGGACAAGGGCATCACCATCCTGCAAGGCCGCAGCGTGGGCGGCACCACGACTGTCAACTGGACCAGCTCCTTCCGCACACCGCCCACCACGCTGAAGTATTGGCAAGAAAAGTTTGGCTTGGCAGACTTCAACGTCGAGGCCCTGGCGCCGTATTTCCAACAAGCCGAAGAACGCCTGAACATCGGGCCCTGGCAAACCTCGCCGAATGAAAACAACGAGCTGCTGCGCCGCGGCGCCGCCAAGCTGGGCATCAAGGCCGAAGTGATTCCGCGCAACGTCAAGGGCTGCTACAACTTGGGCTCTTGCGGCATGGGCTGCCCCACCAATGCCAAGCAGTCCATGCTGGTGACCACCATCCCATTCGCGCTGGATGGCGGCGCCACGCTCTTGGTGGAGACCCGCGCCGAGAAGTTCGAGATCGCCAACGGACGTGTCCAGAGTCTGAGTTGTGTTGCGGTAAAATCCAATGCAGCCCTCGCCAATGCTGGTGCACTCGCTACACAAATCGTAGCAAAGCATTTTGTGCTGGCCGGCGGCGCCATCAACTCCCCCGCGCTGCTGCTGCGCTCCAAGGCGCCAGACCCACACAAACAGCTGGGCACGCGCACCTTCCTGCACCCGGTGGCGATCACCACCGCCATCATGGCCAACACCGTGTCGGGTTGGGACGGTGCGCCGCAATCCATCTACTCCGACCACTACCTCAACACCCAGGCGATTGACGGACCCATGGGCTTCAAGCTGGAGGTTGCGCCCTTGCACCCGGTGTTCTTCGGCGCCAACCTGCCCGGCTTTGGTGAGAAGCAGGCCGACCTGTTCCGCCAATACCCCAACGCCAACGTCATGCTGGCGCTGATGCGCGACGGCTTCCACGACCAGGCGGTTGGCGGCAAGGTCGAACTGCGCAGCAGTGGCCTGCCGCTGCTGGACTACCCGTTGACCGACTATGTGCTGGAGGGTGCCCGCCGCGGCATGCTGGCCATGGCCGAGATTCAGTTTGAAGCCGGTGCCAAGACGGTGTACCCAGGCCACGAAATGGGCGTGGGCACTACCACCTGGGCCGACACCAAAGCCGCGATCAATGCCCTGCCGATGAAGCCCCTGATCACCAAGATCGGCAGCGCCCATGTCATGGGCGGTTGCGGCCTGGCAGCAGATGCGCAACGCGGCGTCACCCGCCCCGACGGCGTGCACTGGCAGCTAGAGAACCTGTCCATCCACGACGGATCCATCTTCCCCACCAGCATTGGCGCCAACCCGCAGTTGTCGATCTACGGGAATGTGAACCGCTTGGCGCAAGGCCTGGCTAAGCGGCTGACGGGCAAGGACGTAATCCTGGCCTAAAGTGCCGGCCCGCTTTGTTGAGCCGCAGACCAGGGGAGAGGGCCAACGTGGCGTTGGTATCAGTCGGGTAGCGGATTTTGCTCCGTGTCCCCCGCCCGCGTTGCGGGCTCCTCCTTTACCTGCGCAAAACCCACTACCCGACTGATACAGCGCGGCTTGGTTTGGTTCGCACCGGTTTGGAGAACACGGGTCTAGCAGCAGGCATGGGGTGGCTGTTCTGCGCAGGTCAAGGAGGAGCCCGCACAGCGGGCGGGGGACACGGAGCAGAACGGCCACCCCATGCCTGCTGCGGGCGGATAACCCGAACGCAGCGCAAAAGCAGTGCGAGAGTTAGTATCTGGCTCCCATTCATTTGTCCAAAAGAAGGAAGGTCCTCATGAAGCTGTACTACTCCCCCGGTGCCTGTTCCCTGTCCCCGCATATCGCCATGCACGAAGCCGGCCTGAGCTTTGAGGCCGTCATGGCCCCCACCAAGACCCACAAGCTGGTGGACGGCACCGACTACTACACCATCAACCCCCTGGGCTACGTGCCCTACCTCGCGCTGGACGACGGCCGCACGCTGCACGAAGGCCCGGCCATCGTGCAATACATCGCCGACCAGGTGCCCGCCAAAAACCTGGCCCCCGCCAACGGCACCTTTGAGCGCTACAAGTTGCAAGAGTGGCTCACCTTCATCGGCACCGAGCTGCACAAGACCTTCTCGCCACTGTTTGTGCCCACCACCCACCCCGACACCAAAGCCACCTCCACCACCAAACTGCAAAGCCGCCTGCAATGGGTGGACGGCGAACTGGCCGACAAGCAGTACCTGATGGGCGACACCTTCACCGTGGCCGACGGCTACCTGTTCACCGTCACCAACTGGCCGCAATACGTGGGCCTGGACCTGTCGCCCTACCCCAACCTGGTCGCTTACCGCGCCCGCGTCGGTGCCCGCCCCGCCGTGGTCGCCGCCATGAAGGCCGAAGGTTTGCTGAAGTAATGCAATCCCACCACGTGCCCAGCCTCGTATTGCGAACCTTTGCTGCGCCGGTAGAACTGCGCACCCCGCGTGTGCTGCTGCGCCAGTGGAAGGACAGCGACTTCAACGCCTGGGCCGTGATGAACGCGGACCCGGAGGTCCGCCGCTTTTTCCCAAGCGTGCTCAACCGCTCAGACGCACAAGCCGAGGGCGAGCGCATCCGCAGCGCCATCGCCCAGCGCGGCTGGGGCATGTGGGCGCTGGAGGTGCCCGGCGTCCACCTGTTCGCCGGTTTTGTCGGCCTCAACCTTCCGCGTTATGAAGCCCCATGGATGCCGGCCGTAGAGATCGGCTGGCGCCTGGCCCCTGCGGCCTGGCACCAGGGCTACGCCACCGAAGGCGCAACCGCCGCGCTGGACTTTGCATTCACCCACCTCGAGCTGCCGCAAGTGGTGGCCATGTCCGTACCCACCAACGGGCCCTCGCACCGCGTCATGGACCGCATAGGCATGGTGCGCGATGCAGCAGCCGACTTTGACCACCCCCGCGTGCCGGACGGCTCACCGCTGAAGCGCCATATCCTGCACAAGATTTCACCGGCGCAATGGCGCACGCACCGGGCACAGCCCTAAGGCCGCCCAGAGGTCGCCCAGAGGTCGCCCAAAGGCCATTTTTGCGGAGTGGCTTAAGAAAAATACGGCGCTAGCCCTCGTGAAATATGGTTGTATAGCTACCAATTCAATAGCAGTTCATTGAGAAACATTCTCTTGGCAATACTTATGTCGCGGCTTTAGCTGGCCGGCAGCGCATCAAACCAGACCTGCAGCTTCTCGCCGTGCAGCGGCCTGCTGGCCAGGTAGCCCTGCATCACATCCACGCCCAGGCCGGTAATCATCTCGCGCTCGGCCTCGGTCTCCACGCCTTCAGCCGTCACCATTAGGTCCAGGCCGTGGCCCATCTCGGTCATGGCGCGCACCAGTTTTTGGGTGCCGGGGGATTGGTCCAGTTTGTCGATAAAACTGCGGTCAATTTTCAGTTCACTGACAGGTAGTTTCTGTAGATACGCAAGCGACGAATAGCCAGTGCCAAAGTCATCGATCGACAGCGGTGTGCCGATCTCGCGCAGCGCGTGCAGCAGGGCAACGCTGTGCGCAGGGTCGTCCATCAGGCCGCTTTCGGTGATCTCCAGACGCAGGCGTTTGGCGGGCACGCCGCTGGCTTCGATCATCCGCGCCACGCGGTCGGCAAAGCCTTTGTGCTGCAGGTCGCGGGTGCTGACATTGACGGCGATGCTGAGCTCGGGGTGGGTCGGCGCCCACGCGGCCAGCGTGCGCAGCGCCTGCTCCAGCATCCAATTCGTCACCATCGTGATGTAGCCCGCCTGCTCGGCAAACGGCACAAACTCGGCCGGCGACACAAAGCAGCGCGTGGGGTGCTGCCAACGCACCAGGGCCTCGGTGCCGACGGCTCGGCCGGTCGCCAACGAGAACTTGGGTTGCAGCCACATTTGCAATTGCGACGTGGCCACCGCCTGGCGCAAATCCGACAACAAACTCAGGTGGCCCAAACGCGCGGCCTCTTGCGCCTCGCTGTGCCACGCAAAACCTATGGCGGCACGCTTGGCGCTGTGTAGGGCTATCTCGGCGTTGCGCAGCAAAGTGCCCACTGGCAAGGCCTTGGCTGTCTCAACCGACGGATCGCCGGAGTCGGCCAGGCCATAGCTCAGGCTCAAGTCCACGCTGTGGCCGCTGCAATGCACCGGTGCATCCATTCCCCGTTCGATACGCTCGTGCAGGGCCTCCACCGCAGCCCGATTGGGCGCACGGAAGATGGCCGCAAAGGTACCGCCCGACAAGCGCGCCACCACCGCCTGCGGGCCGATCAGGCCGTCGGCCGCCGCCGCTTGCAAGGCCAGACTGGCGCGCTCCGCGGTTTGCTGGATCAGCGTGTCGCCCGTGGTGTAGCCCAGGGTTTCGTTGATGGCCTTGAGGCGGGCCAGGTCCATCAGCGCCAGGCAATTCGGGGGATCGCCCGCATAGGCCCCGGGTTGGAACAGTGCGGCGCGGTTGGGCAAGCCCGTCAGCGGATCGTGGAAGGCCTGGTGCACGATGTCGCGCTCGCGCTGGGCCACGGCCTCGGTCATGGTGTTCAGCGCCTGGCCCACGCGGTCCACCTCCTGGGTGCGGGTCATGGGCACGCGGCGGGTGTAGTCGCCGCCAGCAATCCGCTGGGCTGCACGCTCCAGCTTGGCCAGCGGGCCGACCACGCTGCGGGTCGTGCGCACACCCAGCCAGACCGCCAGCGCAACCGCAAGCACCGACATGCCCGCCACCCAAACCGCCACCTGGTCAAACAACTTCTGCGCCTCGTCCAGCCGCGTCTCTATGCGCTGGCGCTCGTGTTGCAGCAGGGTGTTGGACTCCAGCAGCATGGTCTTGAGGGCGGGGTTGACCCGCTCGTTCAGCAGCTTCCAGGCACCTGCCGTGTTGCCGGCTTCGATCTCATCTGCGGTGTCGCTGAAAGCCTCGGCATAAGCGGCGCGGCATTCCACCAATCGCTTGAGGTTTTGTTCCTGGTCGTCGTCGTGCAGGTCATTGGCCAGCGACTCCACCATGCCGTCGATGCGTTTGTTGCGGTCGTCCACATCGGTGTATTCAGCGACGCGGTTTTCGCGCGGCGCGTTGATCAGTCGGATCAGCGCATTGCCCACGCCTTCGGTCTGCAGCGACAAGGCCTGCACGCGCAGCAGGCGCTGCATGTCGCCGGTGGCAAAACGTTGCGTGACGCCGGTGATGTGGTGGATCTGGAAGATCGCCTGCGCCAAAGCCACCAGCATCAACGCCACCAGCACACCAAAACCCAGGGCCAGGCGCCAGCCTATGCGCTGCGGCCACCAGTCAGACCAGCCGCGCGGTGGTGTGTCGTCTGCAACGCTGGCGCTAGGGGAAGAAGGTATGGGGTCCATGGTTGCCACAGATGCGGTTAATGCAATCCGCTCAGGCTGGCATCTGTGCAGGTTCGGCATCAACCGCATGAACCGCCAACACCAGTCCCGTCTGCACCGCCACGGGCAGCCATTGGCCAAAGTCCAGCTCAGGTGCGGCATCCAGACTCTGGGCCAGAGAGCCTCCGTCCAGCAAGACGCGCAATGCATCCGCCTCGCCTGCCAGCGCCAGGCGCATACGCGGGCGCAAACCGGCGCGCCAGACCACGGCATCTTGTGCCTCGCCCCGGCGCAACTGGGCACCGGCTTCCTGCATGCTGGGGCTGCCCTCCAGATGCGCGCCCAGAATGCTGGCCACCGGCCAACGGCTGCGCACCACGGCGCAACCGGGGGCCGCGCGTAACTGCAGGTGTTCGGGTTCGTGCGTGGTCAGCAAGGCCAGCGTCGTCAGATCCAGCTCGGCATCGGAGGCGCCCGCACACTGGTGCAAGGCCCACTCGGCGCGGGCCACGTCAGGCAGGTAGGGGTCGTCCTGCAACTGCGCGCTAATCTGCAAAAATTCTGCCAGGCCTTCGCCCCATTGGGCGACGTCGCCGCGCTTAACGGGCTGTGCGTGCCACAGCGCGCGAGCCAGGTCGGCAAAACCTTCATCGCCTATCAGTTGCGCCACCACCGGGTAGGCGGCTTGCAGCGCGCTAAGGGCCAGTGCGTGGCCGTTGGCTTGGTAGACCTTTAGGCCTCTAGCCCTCGGATCTTGTGTGTTAGTAGCTATATTTTTGATAGCATTTCCAGCGGGCCATGCCAGCAGGGCATCGAGCAGAAGCTGTTGCTGGGCGGCCAGCGTGGTCACGCTAAGCCCGCCACAGTTCGCGCCGCTGCAACGACTTTTAGTCCGCCATCCAGCACTGCCACTCCGTGGGAACGCGCGCGTTCGGCCTCTTCCAGGAGCACATCCAGCGACGGTACGTCGGTGTCCCATTCGATCAGCGTGGGCACGGCGCCAAAGCGGCTTGTGGCGTGGCGATACAAATCCCACACGGCATCACAAACACGGCTGCCGTGGTCGTCGACGACGATATCGCCATGTTCATCGCTGACGCGGCAGTGGCCGGCCAAGTGCAACTCGCCAACCACATCGGCGGGTATCGCGTCCAGCCAGTCGCGGCAGCTTTGCACGGGGTCCATCTGCTCGCCAAAGCGCAGTTGCGCGTTCAGCGCATTGACGTAAATGTTGTTGATGTCGACCAGCAGCTGGCAGCCGGTGCGCCGGGCCAGTGTGGTCAGAAATTCGGTTTCAGCCCAGACGCGTTCGGCCTCGATCACATTCCAGCGCAGGTAGGCCGACAGGTTCTCGACCATGAACACGCGCTGCAGCCGGTCTTGCACCTGCTGCACGTGGGTGCACAGCACATCCAGCGCTTCGGTGGTGAAAGGAATCGGCAACAGGTCGGCAGCATGCACGACGTTGCCCTGGAATGTGCCACGCGCAAAACAGGCGTGGTCGCTAACCCGCACCGGGTCTATGCGCTGCACCACGCGCGCGAGCCGGTCCAGGTGCCAGGCATCCAGCCCCACGGCCGAACCCAGCGACAGGCCAACGCCATGCAGGCTGATGGGGTAATGGGCCCGGCCCTGCTCCAGCACAGCCAATGCCGCGCCGCCGGGGGCAAAGAAATTTTCGGAGTGAACTTCCAGAAACGCCAGCGGGGGCTGGCGTTCCAGAAGCTCGGCGTAATGCGGGTGCCGCCAGCCTATACCTATGGTACCCACGGTGCCCCCGGGTGCCAAGGTGTCCGCATGCTGGCGCGGGCCTTGGGTCACGGGGCGGGGCATGGTGGGGCTCAGGTCAGACTTACTTCTTGGCCGCTTTGGCTTCTTCCAGCGACAGTCCCTTCATGTCTTTGCAAGTGCCCTTGGCCACATATTTCCATTCCATTTTGTCCATGTCCACCTTGGACTGGCCGGCGCAAGAGTGGGTGCCAGTGACACTGGAACAATCGTTTTGGCCAGCCTTGGAAATGCCGAAGCACTTTTCCTTGTCTTGCGCAGCAGCAGGCATGGCAGCCAGGGAGAGGGACATCACAGCAGCTGCAGTCGCAGCGATCATTGCACGTTGGGTCATTTGAAAACTCCAGAGATTAAGGACAGGTTAAAGTTCAACCAGTGGGCGCTTGCCGCTTGTGCACCAAGTCGCTGGTTACGGATTAGTCTAGTGCACACACCCATTCTTACAGGCTTGTAGAAAAAAATCACCATATGACCAGTTATGAAGAACAAATTGTGGCGTTGCAGGATTACTTGCTGAAGTTCGCACGCCTGCAACTACGCAACGAGACCTGGGCAGAGGACGCGGTGTCAGAAACGGTCCTGGCCGCCTTGGCCAAACCCCAATCCTTTGGCAACCGCTCCCAACTCAAGACATGGCTGGTCGGCATTTTGAAACACAAGGTGGTCGACGCGCTGCGCCACCACCACCGCGAAGTCTGCAGCCTGGACAGCAGCGACGACGATCAAGCCGACCCGCTGGAAGCCATGGCTTTCCAGACCAACGGGCACTTTGTCGAACAACCGGCCGACTGGGGTAACCCGGAGCAACAGACCAGCAGCCAGCAATTCTTTGTGATTCTGGAAACCTGTGCAGAAAAACTACCGGCCAGCCAAGGCCGGCTGTTCTTGATGCGGGAGTGGCTGGAGCTGACAAGCGAGGAAATTTGTAAGGAATTACAACTGACTCCGACCAACCTCTATGTGCAATTGCACCGGGCCCGCCTGCGTTTGCGGGAATGCCTGGAGCTCAATTGGTTCAAGAAAGCCAGCGCGTGATGTCAACGTATCCCCTCAAAAGAACCTGCAAGGAAGTCACCGCTATGGTCGTTGCACAGGAAGACCGCTATCTGGGTCTGGCCGACCGCCTGGCGCTGCGTGTGCATATGGCGATTTGTGATGCCTGCCCGCGGTTCGAACGCCAAATGTTGACCATGCGCCACGGTTTGCGCGAATGGCGCAACTACAGCGGACCGGACGATTCGGCAAAACACTAACCAGGGGCCGAAATAAAATTAGGCAAGTTTCAAATTTACCCGCATAATGGTGCAGTATTGCCGAAAATTCGGTGTACGGGTTTGCGGTGATTTACCAGTTTCGCGTCTGCTTTAAGTCTTCATTGGTTTGTTGATTGCGGGTTTGGACACCATCGCGTTTTGAGAGTTAGTTTTTGAGGAGTCCTTACATGGGCAACAAACTTTACGTGGGCAACCTGCCCTACACTTTCCGTGACGAAGACCTGCAGCAAGCATTTGCCGCACACGGTACCGTTACCAGCGCCAAAGTCATGATGGAGCGTGACACTGGCCGCTCCAAAGGCTTCGGCTTTGTCGAAATGGGCAGCGACGCTGAGGCACAAGCCGCAATCAGCGGGATGAACGGGCAACAATATGGTGGCCGTGGCCTCGTGGTAAACGAGGCCCGTCCGATGGAAGCTCGTCCTCCCCGCACTGGTGGTGGTGGCTTCGGTGGTGGCGCTGGCGGTGGTGGTGGTTACGGCGGT
>NZ_JANXUQ010000100.1 GCF_025356155.1 Rhodoferax sp.
ACGTCACCAACCACGGCAGTGGCACGCCCACCTGCCTTTTCGATAGCGTTGACGAGTGTGTTCAGTTCATCGCCGCGACGAGCGCCGACCACAACAGCCGCGCCCATCTTCGCAAATAGCAGCGCCGTTGCGCGCCCTATGCCCGAGCTGGCGCCGGTGACGATAGCGACCTTGTTGTTCAAAGAGTTCATGTGTTGCATTCCGGATCAGTAGCAAAAGAAGCTGCGCAGTTTCAATCGAAACCACGGCCCAGTCTGGTCGTATCCGGACCTGCAATTTATTCACACGCGCGCTGGCCTGGCGCAACGCATCCAGATCTTCCTGGCCCAGATGCTGGTGCAAAGAAAAGCATCCTGTTATTGACTTCAAACTGACGTTGACAGAATGACCAATCGCGAAATAGCGCAACAACAAAGTCTAAAAAAAGAGGCCCCTCTGTCGTTACAAAGGGGCCTCGTCCGCTACGGAAATCTGATGGGCCTATTTGAAGTCGTATCTCAAACCAACTTTGAAATAGCGACCAATGGCACCGCTTGCATCCATCGGGTTGTAGCTCATGCCACCATAGGTTAGCGGATCCAACGGGGCGACGCGATCAAACAAATTTTGGATCGAGCCAAAGATCTGCAGATTCTTGGCAACATTCCAGCGGCCAGAGATGTCCACCGTGTAGAAGTCGGCCAGCACGCAATCATTTGGTGCGTCGCGACCGTCCGCAAACTGGGATGCGCACTTGTCGCCTTCGAAGAAGACATTCTTCATCGCGGAGCGGTAGTTCAAGATGCCCGTCACGCTCCAGTCACCCTTGTCTAGCGTAGCGGAAAAGTTGATTTTGTCGCGTGGTGTTCCTGCGCAATTGGATGTGTCGCAATTGCCATGTGTTCCGACATACTGGTAGCGGGCGCCGGCGACGGCCTGCCCAGCCGCGTTCACGGTATCCGGCTCGACGCGCAACCACGAGAACACGTGCGTCCAATTCAAACCTAGCGTTGCGCGACCATAGTCGCCCAGATTCAAACGGTGTTTGATATCGAAGTCGACGCCCGTCACTTCAGTAAAGCTTGAGTTGCGGTAAGGCGCTTTGGAGATCAGCAAAGTCCCTGTGTTGGGTGTGACGACGCCATTGATGGTCAAGTTGTTGTCTGCCCGGATGGCGGTTGGCAGCGCGGCAGCTTCAGCATACGGCAGCGGATTGATTTCGTTGGAGCGCTTGATGCCCCATAGGTCTGTCGACATGCTCGTGTCCTTGCTGGCATCCCAAATCAAACCCATGGTCATGCCCTTGGATTTTTCGGGTTGCAGCGAGGGGTCGCCCACTTTCACTGCCGCGATGGTGATGGAGCAGTCGCCTTGTGAGGCGCCAGGCAAGGGCGTTCCGTTAGGGCAACGCACCGGGTCGCGCACAGCAGAAGATCCTGTGCTCTGGCTATCCGCTCCTGACTCTGCCGCACCCGGCGCACGGAAACCCTCTGAATACGTGCTGCGCAATGCAAAGTTGGAGGCTGGGGACCACTTGATGCCGACCTTGGGCGTGGTAGAGGTAAACGCATCGTACTTGTCGTAGCGCAGCGCAGCTGACAACTCCAGAGACTTGGTCACTGGCGCCAACAGTTCGGCATACGCCGCGCTGACAGTACTGGTGCCCTTTGCGGCCACATAGCTTGAGTTCACCGATCCGTCTTCTGTACCACTCAGAGAAGGAGCATTCAATGCTTCACGGCGATATTCAGCCCCAACTGCCAGAGAGAGAGGGCCACCGTCGAGTTGCATCAGCTCCCTGGAGCCTTTTACGTCCGCTATATCCATTGACGTGGTGATGTCCGCCGTGATGTGCCGGACCATCGCGGCATAGAGGGAAGCAGGATTTCTAAACGCCTGGTCGCCGATGTAGTAGGGGAAAAACGAGCTTGTCGGATCACCCAATGCTGCCTTCACGACGGCCATGTTGAGCGCTGCGCTGTAGTCCAGTCGCAGCTTAGTTTCCGAATGCATCAGCCCCGCGTCGAAGTCCCACCCCAACGCGCGACCTTTGATGCCGCCAAGTGCGCGCATGAATGAATTGTCTGCCTGGCGCTCTTGGGCACCGACATCAAACGCCGCATACCGAACCCGAACCGGAACGCCATAGGGATTCTGAGGATGCGATGGTGCAAGCACAATCGTAGTACCGGTGCCAGAACCAAAATTGATCACGCCGCTCGGAATCCCGGCCGAGGGAGGGAATGCGACAGTCGGCGTGATAGACGGCGGTGTCAGTGCAAAGCCGGTGGTGCGATTGGAGTAACCGAGCTCCGCATACACCTGCATGTCTTCTCCTATGCTCCAGGTTCCACCCGCAAACAGATTGACGCCCTTAATTTCGGGCTGCATGGTACGGAACTGGTCTGCGTGCCAAATGCATCCACCTTTTGGATCGGGAGGCGTGCTGACCGAAAGCGCGGCGCAGCCTGGCAGCGACACATAGTCCAGCGTCGTTGGGTTGCGCAATAGCCCAGTGGGGCTGGCGGCTGCGGTGTTATTGCTCGTGATGTAGCCAGACGCAAACTGGGTGTTCAGCGGATATCCCCAGGGACGAATGTCGCCATGGCCGATCCAGTCGCGATCCGCGCGGGCACTGTTTTGCAACCTGTCTGTTTTAGTTAGTTCAGCGTTGAAAATGTAGCTGTAGCCATCTTGCGCCAGATCACCAAATCCGCCCGTGAGGCTGGCCTTGTTTTGATTCGCATCCCTGTAGCGCGACGTGCCAGTAGTGGCTTGGGCTGTAACTCCCGAGAAGCTCTTTTTGAGGATGATGTTTACGACGCCGGCAATGGCGTCTGCGCCGTACACGGACGACGCACCATCTTTAAGAATTTCAATCCGCTGGACCAATTCCATGGGAATAGTGCTCAGATCGGTGAATGATTTTTGACCATCGTCTGCGCGACCGAACGGTGCCATGCGTCGCCCGTTGAGCAGCACCAGGGTTGAGGTCGCGCCCAATCCCCGTAAGGAAACGGCAGTGGAGCCTGCAGCAAAGCCATTTCCAAAACCGGTCGGCAACGAGCCTGCGCCGTCGACGCCTAGCGTTTGCAGGTACTCGGCCACGGTAGCCTTGCCCGACTTGGCAATGTCTGCGTTGCTGATGACAAGGATGGGAGATGCAGTTTCAGACTGGGCACGTTTGATGTTTGACCCAGTAACTTCAACACGGTCCAGAGTTTGCTGCGCCATCACCTGGGAGCCAAAAAGACACAGACCAACCGTTACGGTCTTGGAAAATGAACACCGCATGGCGCGGCTGAGAATTGACTCATTGAAAGGTTTCATAAATACATCCTTGTGGGTTGTAGTTGCGTCCGGAGAAAACGATTTCTTTACCAGAGTGCAACAAAAGTTTGCAGACGATACCGTAAAGAAACTTCGGTGCGGATTGATGTAGCGCTGTTGCAACGGGGGTTTACACCAAGCGACAGAGGGCTCAAAGGGGAACAAAGGAGCATGCTTCCCAAAGGACCGTTGCCAAGCAATTTGGCTTTTGGCTGTTACAACGCGGTCGGCCAGTATGGACCGCCCATATCGAACGACACCAACGCTTTAAACCGTTGGCCTGGCGCGTACCGGCTCAGCACCGGGCTTCATGTCTTGCGCTCGCCCAAACTCCGCCAGCAGTTGCCGGCACGCAGCCTCCGGGTCGGTTGCGCGCGTGATGGCAGTAATGACCGCTGCACTCGCTACGCCCTGCGCCGCAACCTCAGCAATATTACGTACATCTATGCCCGCAATACCCACTACCGGCACCGGCAGCAGCCCCACCCAGTAACGCAGGTTATCCAGCCCTTGCGGAATCCATGGCATGTCTTTGGACTGCGTGGCAAAGACGGGCCCGCAGGCGATATAGGACGGGCGCAGGGCCCAGGCCCGCGCAACCTCCCAGTAGCTGTGCGTGCTGAGCCCCAGGCGCACACCGGCCTGGCGCAGCGCGTCCAGGTCTACCGACTCCAGGTCCTCCTGGCCGAGGTGCACTCCGTACGCGCCCAGGCGCAAGGCCAGCTTCCAGTGGTCGTTGATGAAAAGTTGGGCGCCGGGTGTGGCATTGGCCAGCGCAATGGACTCTCGTATCTGCGCTTCCAGTGTCGGCTCTTGCGGGTCCTTGATGCGCAGCTGCAGGGTGCGTATTCCAGCTGCCAGCAGGCGGCGCACCCAGTCGGCGCTGTCGACGACGGCGTAGACGCCGAGCGCGGGGTCCCTCAGCGGGCGAAAAGCAGTATCTGCAACCGGAGAATTTGCCGAACCATTGGACGAGATGGTCGACCCGCCACCAACCAGAGTTGACAGTGCAGGTAAGTTGACGATGTGCTGCGCGAAGTCTTCTTGCGCGCTGACCGGCCCTGCACCTTTGCCTGCTGTGTAGCCATGGCGCAGCGCGTGCGTGGTCGCCATCTTGGCCAACACCACGGCATCGGCCACGCAATAGCCGCTGGCCAGCGCCGCGGCGGCCGTGGACGCGAAGGTGCAACCGGTACCGTGCTGGTGCAGGGTGTCCACACGCGGCAGGCTGAGCCAGCCGCTGGCCTGGGAGCTGCCGAGCCAGTCGTTCGCCATGCCGTCTTGCGCTGACGCGTCGCCACCGGTGATGACCACGGCCAGTGGCGGGCTGGCGAGAGCACTCAGCGTGCGGGCCATTGCCTCCACGCCGGTATCTTCGTGCCCCATTTGTGCGGCCGACATCAGGCGCAGCGCCTCGGCCCGGTTGGGGGTCACTAGCGTAGCGCGTGGCAGCAATTCGTTGACGTAAGCCCGCACCATGTCATCGTCGGCAAAGCCCGTCCCGGTCGAAGCCCCCAGCACCGGGTCCACCACCAGCGCTAGCTTCAGGCCCTGGCCACGCAGACAGTCCACCCAGCGGCAGACTACGCGCAGGTTCTCCACGCTGCCCAGCAGCCCGGTCTTGATGGCCTGGGGCGGCATGTCTTGCGCCAGCGCGGCCAATTGAGCGTTCAGCAGCTCCGCGCTGACAGGTTCGACGCACGTGACCGCGACCGAGTTTTGCGCCGTGACGGCCGCCACCGCGGTGCAGCCGTGCACGCCACCAAACGCCGCGAAAGCTTTGAGATCAGCCTGCAACCCGGCACCGCCTCCGCTGTCGGACCCGGCGATGCTCCAGACGATGGGCCGCAAAACGACCTTTTCGCCGGATGCCTCAGTGACAAATTGGGCGCTAGCCCTCGTAGAATATGCCTCTGTAGCTTCTATTTTCATAGCAAATTCATAACAGGATCGGGTGACCCGCCACCGGAGTGGATGCCACCGCCATGTCCTGCTTGGCCATGACGCCAGACACAAACGCCAGCCGCCCGGCCTGTATGCCCAGGCCGAAGGCGCGCGCCATGCGCACCGGGTTCAGCGCCTTGGCCACGGCGGTGTTGAGCAGCACACCGTCCAGCCCCAGCTCCATGGCCTGCACGGCGTCTGCCGGAGAGCCTATGCCGGCATCCACGATCAGCGGCACGCCGGGCAGGCGCGCACGTAGTGTGCGCAAGGCGCCGGGGTTGACCAGGCCCTGGCCGGAGCCTATGGGTGCGCCCCAGGGCATCAGGATGTTGCAGCCTACGTCCAGCAGGCGCTGGCAGCTGACCAGGTCGTCCGTGCAATAGGGGAAGACTTCAAAGCCCTCCTTGACCAGTTGGCGGGCGGCATCGACCAGCTCGAAGGGGTCGGGTTGCAGCGTGTGTTCGTCGCCGACCACTTCGAGCTTGATCCAGTTCGTATCGAACAACTCGCGCGCCATCTGCGCCAGCGTGATGGCTTCGCGGGCCGTGCGGCAGCCGGCCGTGTTGGGCAGCAGATGGGCACCGGTGGCTTTGATGATGCCGAAGAAATCGCCGTCGGCCGCAGCTTGGGCACCGGCAGCGAGTTGGCGGCGCAGGCCTACGGTGACCACCTGCGCGCCGGATGCGGCGATGGCCTGTTGCAGGATGGCAGGCGACGGGTAGCCCGCCGTGCCCAGAAAAAAGCGGCTTTGCAGGGTGCGCCCGCCGATCTGCCACTGCTGGGGGGCTAGAAGACCGGGCGCCTGCGCGCTCTGCTCCGTGTCCCCCGCCCGCTGCGCGGTCTCCTCCTTGACCTGCGCAGAACGCGCAGACGCCCGGTCTTCTAGCGATGTGGGCATTGGCTCAGCCTCCTTCAATCGGTTGAAAGGTCACGATGGTGTCGCCATCCGCGAGTGCCTGCGTGGTACGCAAGGCGCGTGGCACAAACTGACTGTTCAATGCGGTCGCCACCGCCTGGGGAAATTGGCCTTGCTGCTCCACCCACTGCGCCAGCGTCTGCGCGGTGGTGGTTTGTGCAACGCCATTCACCACCAAAGTAATGGTCGTAGTGGACCCCGCCAGAATCACGGGTGCGTTCACGACAGCCCCCCGGCCAGTGCCTCTTCCACCATCGCCGGCGCCACCAGCCAGCCATGGCGGTACAGGCCGTTGATGCGGGTGATGCCAGGTTCGCGCGTCAACAGCGGCAGGTTGTCCGGCAAGGCGGGGCGCAAGTTGGTCTCGGAATGTACGACGCGCGCCTCGGCCAATTCTGGGATCACGCTGTGTGCCGCGCTCAGCAGCTCCAGCGTGCTGCGCAGCGACACCGGCGAGCGGTCTTCGCTCTCGATCTCACTGGCACCCACCACCAGCATATCGTCCGGACGCGGCACGATGTAGACGGTGTGGCGCGGGTGCATCAGCCGCACCGCGCGGCTCAGTTGCACGCCGGGCGCATGCAGCCAGAAAACTTCGCCGCGCACGCCACGCACCGGCAATTGGGGGCGGGCACCGATGCCGCGTACATCGAACACGTGGTCAAAGCGCAGACTGTCACCCAGTTCGGGCTGCGCCAGTCGAATCACCTCGGCGGACTCAGGCCGAACGGAGCGTTGGGTTTGCACGCGCAACAGCCCTGGCTCCACTGCGTGTACGGTGGAGCGCCAGTGCCAGTGCGTGCCCTGGCGCGTGGCCTGCACGGCCAGTGCCTGCATGGCCTGCACGGTGTGGATCTGGCCTTCACAGGGCAGCAGCCAACTCAGTGCAGGGCCTTGGATGCTGGGCTCCAGCTCCGCCAGGCGCTTGGCGTCCAGCAGCTTGGGTTGGTAGGGCGCGCCTGCCTTGGACTGCAGCAGGCTGACCACGCGCTGGGCCGCGCCCGCATCGCCGCGGTGGGCCAGCAGCAGGCTGCCGTGCAGACTCAAACCCACCGGCTCGCCCAGGCCGTGCACGATGGACGGCCACAGGTAACAGGAGCGCAGGCCCCACGCAAACACCCGCGCGTCGGCACACTCCAGCTCGGCCACCGGGCTCAGCATGCCGGCCGCCGTCCACGCCGCTGCGGCGCTGTCCGATTCAGCCTTGGGGCCTGGCCCCCCGGCCGGATCGAATACGTCCACACGGTGGCCCGCGCGGCTCAGCTCCAGCGCCAGTAGGCGCCCCAACAAACCTGCACCCGCAATACCAATATGCATTTTGGTTCTCCGTTCGCTTCGCTTTACCGGGATCAGCCCTTGTTGATCGGAATATAGATCTCGCCACCGGATTTTTTGAAAGTATCTGACATGGATTGCATGCCATCGTTCAAAGCCTGTTCGTCGCTGACGCCTTTGGCCTTGGCGTATTCCCGCACCTCTTGCGTGATTTTCATCGAACAGAATTTGGGGCCGCACATGGAGCAGAAATGCGCCACCTTGGACGAGTCTTTGGGCAACGTCTCGTCGTGGAAATTGCGCGCAGTGTCCGGGTCCAGCGATAGGTTGAATTGGTCCATCCAGCGGAATTCAAAACGCGCTTTCGACAACGCGTCATCACGTGCCCGCACCCCCGGATGGCCCTTGGCCACATCGGCCACGTGGGCGGCGATCTTGTAGGTGATGATGCCGACCTTGACGTCTTCGCGGTCCGGCAAGCCCAGGTGCTCCTTGGGCGTGACGTAGCACAGCATGGCCGTGCCAAACCAGCCAATCATCGCCGCGCCAATGCCGCTGGTGATGTGGTCATAGCCCGGCGCGATGTCGGTGGTCAGCGGGCCCAGCGTGTAGAACGGCGCTTCGTCGCAGTGCTTCAACTGCTCCGTCATATTGGCCTGCACCATGTGCATGGGCACGTGGCCGGGGCCTTCGATCATGACCTGCACGTC
>NZ_JANXUQ010000135.1 GCF_025356155.1 Rhodoferax sp.
AAACGGGCCGCCGCCGGAATTCTTGGCCAACAAGATGGTCTTGCATTGCAGGAAGCGCGTCAGCGCTTCAAACGGTGGCCAGCAGGCTTCTTCGGTGTAGACATGCATCACCGATTCGCAGTCGCAATGCAGGTCCAGCACGTAGTCCGCATCAAACGACAGGGTCAACAACCGGTGGCGCAGGCTTTGCAATTCGGTGTCGGGTTTCCAGTCTTGCAGGTATTGGCCTATAGCGCGGCGCACAGTCGCCACGTTGGCGTGTGGGTCGGCGCCTAACGTCTCTCGCACCACGGGCCACACGGCCTTGGCCAGGTCCGGGTAATGGCGGTTGAAGTTCTCCGATGTGTCCAGGTCAAAGCGGCCCATGGGCTTGTGGTCTACGCGTTGCGCCAGGCCCAGGGGATTGGCCACCGGCACCAGAATCACCTCGCCCACTATCTGGCCTGCGGCATCAGCGGCTTCCAGCAGGCCGCGCAGGTGGTGCGCCACCAACATGCCGGGCAACTCTTCGGCATGCAGGCTGGCCTGGATGTAGACCTTGGGGCCTTGCCCCTTTTTTCCGAACTGAAAGCTGGTCAGCGTTTTGTGGCTGCCCAGGCTGGGGGATAACAGGGAGTGGTCAATGCGGTGCATGGGAAGTGGCTGCAATAGCGAGCGATCAGTGGGTGCGCGGCGCCAGGTAGGCCAACAGATGTTTTTCGCTGAACTTGAAGAAGCCGATCAAACAGAACGATGCCACCAGGTAGATGGCGGCGGCGCCCAGATAGGCTTCAAACGGCAGATAGTAGGTGGCATAAATGCTGCTCGCTGCGCCGGTGACGTCCACCAGCGAGGGCACGGCACTGGCCAGGCTGGTGGCGTGCAGCATCATGACAACCTCGTTGCTGTAGGCGGGCAATGTGCGCCGCATGGCGCTGGGCAACACGATGTGCAGCATGACCTGGAAGCGGCTCATGCCATAGGCTTGTGCGGCTTCGATCTCTCCAGCACTGGTTTCGCGGATAGCACCGGCCAGCATCTCGGCGGTATAGCCGGCCGTGTTGAGGCTAAAGGCCAGCAGCGCGCAAAAGAAGGGTTCCTTGAAATGGGTCCATGGCCACACGCTGTCCCAGCGGGCCTGAATCCATTCCAACTGGCCCAGCCCGTAGTAAATCAGGTAGACCTGAATCAGCAAGGGCGTTCCGCGGATCACATAGGTGTAGGAGGCCACCAGCCAGCGCAGTGGCGCCCAGGGACCGGTCAGCAGCAGTGCAAACGCCAGCGCCATGATGGCACCTACCGCTAGCGAAGCGAACAGCAGCGTCAGCGTGGTGGCAATGCCCGTGCCAAACAGCGCGATATTTTGCGCTTCAAACAGGACGGCAAAGTTCATTTACAGCGTTCCCCGCTTGGTGCCCAGGCTGAAGCGGGCATTGAGCCTGCGCAACGCAAACAGCGACACCGTGGTGTAGACGAGAAACAAGCCTGCCGTGAACAGGAAGAACACAAACGGCGAGCGCGTGGCCGCACTGGCCTGCTTGGCAGCGTAAGTCATTTCTTGCAGGCCAATCAGGCTGACCAGGGCCGTGGCCTTGATCAGCACCAGCCAGTTGTTGGTGAAGCCGGGCAGCGCATAGCGCACCATTTGTGGCGCGGTGATGCGGATGAAGGTTTGCGTGCGGCCCATGCCAAAGGCCCAGGCGGCCTCTGCCTGGCCCTTGGGGATGGACAACATGGCGCCGCGGAAGGTTTCGGTCATGTAGGCGCCGTAGATGAAACCCAGCGTCAAAATGCCGGCCACCAACGGGTTGATGTCCACCGTGGCCTCGCTGCCCATCCACTCCAGCGCATTGTTGATGCCGATGGTGCCACCGTAAAAAATAAGCAGCATCAACACCAGGTCGGGGATGCCGCGGACGATGGTGGTGTAGGCCGTGGCCAGACCGACCCAGACCGGGCGGCCAGACAACTTGGCGCCGGCACCCAGCAGGCCCAGCACAATGGCCACCAACAGGGAGGCCACGGACACGCCCACGGTCAGTACCGCACCCTGCAGAATGGCCGATACGTAAGCGTTCACGGATTGCAGTCCTCGCGCGGCGCGGGCTTATTTGCCGTAGACGTCAAACTTGAAGTATTTGTCGTTGATCTTTTTGTAGACGCCGTTGGCGCGCAGGGCTTTGATGGCAGCGTTCAGCTCGGTCTTCAGCGCATCCTGCCCCTTGCGCAGGCCAATGCCGGCGCCATAACCGAAGTATTTAGGGATGGTTAGCTCTTCGCCTTTGAGCTCAAAATCTTTGCCCTCAGGCTTGCTGAGGAAACCACCGGTCACCTCCACATGGTCGGCCACCGTGCCGTCCAGGCGGCCGGCGCGGATGTCCAGGTAGACCTGGTCCTGCGCGTCATACGAGACCACGTCCACACCGACCGTCTTCAGCTCGCCCAGTGCGTATTTCTCCTGCACGCTGGCTTTGAGCACGCCAATTTTTTTGCCCTTCAGCGAAGCGGGGCCGGCGTAGTTGAACGCCTTCTTGGTCACCACGCGGGTGGGGGTGTTGTAGTACTTCTCGGTGAAGTCGATCTGCTTCATGCGGTCATCGGTGATGGACATGGAGCTGATGATGACGTCGTATTTGCGCGCCATCAGGCCGGGGATCATGCTGTCCCAGCCCTGTTCGACGAACACGCATTTGCGCTTGATCTGTTCACACAATGCGTTGGCAATGTCCACGTCAAAACCGGCTGGCTTGCCGTCCACCTTGTAGGTGAAAGGCTCATACGTGGGGTCAATGGCGACCTTCAGGTCCTTGCCCTGGGCAAAGGATGTGGCGCCCAAGGCCCCCAAAACGACGGCCAACAGTATCTTTTTCATGCATGCACCTCGGAAAAACCAAAATTTCATTCTACGGGCTTCGGCATAGCGCCTTCGCACGGTTTATATCAAGCCAATCATTGGGCAGTCCGAGTCTGTAGCAAACAGTAGCCAATTTGAGCCTTGCCCAGCAGTTTATTAAATTCCCTGGGGTGCGGTATCTGGCGCCTGGTACCGCGGCGCGGCGATCTACTAAGTGGATGTGTTTGTCGGCCCAGGCGGAACAACCAAGATGGCATTGGTTTTGCGAACGGTATGATGCCACGGCGTCGCCAGGATGCTATCCCGGATTACGTCTTTCATCACTTGTAGCCGTTCCTCAAACGGTCGTGAGCGCTGGCTGATAATGCATATCGACACACTCGGCAGCAGCGAGGACAATGGTATGAAGCGAAGGTCGCTGGCCTGTGAGTGCGTGGCGCCAAAACCTGTGGCAACCATGGCGACACCCGATTCCCGAACAAGGGAAAAAACACCTGGCACTCCACAGGTCTCCAGTCGTGAGGCAAAGTAGGCCTCAAATGCAATGCCGTGCGATCTCAAAATTTGGCTGACCACCGAACTATCAGCAAATCTGACCATTGAAATGTGTTTCAGCTCATCCAGTGAGCTAATGGTGTCGGGTAAGGCGGTGCTGGGAGCGACTAGTAACCCTAGTGGCGCCTCTAGCACGGGTGCACAATTGAGTTGAGATTGTTCGCTGGTCAGAGTACAGACCCCAAAATCAACCTCGCCGGCAAGGACTTTGGCTACTACCTGCTCACTAGTGCAATCCTCAAACAACAGCGCCGGCTGCTCGAATGCGCCGTGCAATCGGGCCATCAGCATCGGTAGCGTGGTTTGCATCACTGCGCTGCTGCCTGCCAATGTCAGTCTACCTTGTCGCTCACTGCGCCACTGCCCCAAGCCCGATTGCGCGTTTGCATAGCACGTATCCAGCGCGCGGGCGTGTGCCAGAAAAGACTTCCCGAACTCTGACAATGCCACGCCGCGATTGGTTCGACTAAAAAGCTTTTCGCCCAGTGCCAACTCTAACTCTTGAATGCAACGGGAATACGCAGATTGGCTTGAAAATACCTTCTGCGCGGCTACCGAAAAATTTTTATGTTCGACCGCTGCAAGAAAAGCCCGTATTTGCTTGACGGTAATGTTCCCCAGACTTTCAGAGTGAGCAGATTGGAAACGTTTGGGATACATGGCTTCGCGACTAGGACTAGATAAGGCACCTCTATATTAGAGCAAGGGCGAGTCTTGCGGATGAAAAAATCCGATTCTGTCTCATTGGCAGCGCCTAAGTTTTCAACTAAATCCAATAGGTAATCCCCCGGCTTTGCCGGGGTGACAGTAGAAGTTTGACATTTGCGTTGGTATGGATGTCCATCGCAGAAACTTCCAATCGTGAGCCGCCAAGCAAACGAAAGGAAGAACTGGATGGACAAGATAGAAAGCCTAAACCACACGAAGTGGGACTGCAAGTACCACGTAGTGTTCATACCGAAGAATCGCAGGAAGGTGTTGTACGGACAATTGAGGATGCATCTTGGAGAGGTGTTTCGAGGGCTGGCCCAGCACAAGGAGAGCCAGATCGAGGAGGGGCATTTGATGGCCGATCATGTGCACATGATGATCTCGATACCGCCGAAATATGCGGTGTCGAACGTGGTGGGCTACATCAAGGGGAAAAGCGCGATACACCTGGCCCGGGTGTATGGGGAGCGAAAGAGAAACTTCACTGGGCAAAGCTTCTGGGCGCGAGGGTACTTTGTCTCGACCGTAGGTCGAGATGAGGAAGTGATTCGGAACTACATCCGCAATCAGGAGCGAGAAGATGAACGTCTGGAACAGCTTGGGCTGTGGAGATAGATTGCCACCGTTTCGGTGGCACCAAGAGTTGGGGCCGCGTTAGCGACCCCGTTTAGCC
>NZ_JANXUQ010000138.1 GCF_025356155.1 Rhodoferax sp.
GCGCCCAACGGTCGCAGCGATGCGTGCAATGCTGATGCCGTTGAGTTTGAGGGCGTAAATTTGGTATCGTTCTGCTTGGGTCAAGTGTGTGTAGGTCATGGTGCATCGTTGAGACTGGCTGGTCGCAAAGAGCGCATCCTACTCACTCTTGGCCCAACCGGTTTAGGAACGTTGCACTTCGTACTTGAATCCGCGTCTTCTGGGTAATACCCAATAAACCCCTATTGGGTACGTTCGGGCGTTCGAGCGCTAGTGTGCGGCGTATTCTGCGCGCTGGATCAGTTCAATCTTGTATCCATCGGGGTCTGTCACAAAGGCGATGACGGTGGCTCCGCCTTTGACCGGACCTGCCTCGCGCGTCACATGGCCACCCGCAGCCTTGATGGCCGCGCAGGCCGCATACACGTCAGGCACGCCCAGCGCGATGTGGCCGTAGGCCGTACCGATGTCATACGATTCCACACCCCAGTTGTAGGTGAGTTCGATCTCCGCATGCTCGGGGTTGGGTCCATAGCCGACAAAGGCCAGCGAGTATTTGTACTCGGGATTCTCGGATGTGCGGTTGAGCTTCATGCCCAGGACCTGGGTGTAGAAATTGATGGAGCGTTGCAGGTTGCCGACGCGCAGCATGGTGTGGAGTAATCGCATGGTCAAAGTCTCGTGAAAACGGAGTGCCGAATGGAGGAATAACCGATCGAGCATAACGCGCCACCGGCCACCTTGTATCAGTGCCGGCGAAAGACCAGCGTGCCATTGGTGCCACCGAAACCAAAGCTGTTCTTGACCGCATATTCCATGGGCATGCTGCGCGCCGTGTTGGCACAGTAGTCCAGGTCGCACTCCGGGTCGGGGTTGCTCAGGTTGATGGTGGGTGGCACGGTCTGGTGGTGCAGGGCCAGCACCGTGAATACTGACTCCACGCCACCTGCGCCGCCGAGCAGGTGGCCCGTCATCGACTTGGTCGAGCTGACGACTATTTTGTTTGCATGGTCGCCGAAAACCTGTTTGATCGCCCGGGTCTCGTTGATGTCGCCCGGTGGTGTCGAGGTGCCGTGGGCATTCAGGTACTGCACGTCCGATGGGTTGAGTTGTGCATTGCGCAGCGCGGCTCGCATGGAGCGGCTGGGGCCGGAAACATTGGGCATCGTGATGTGGTGCGCATCGCCCGTCATGCCGAAACCGGCCAGTTCCGCATAGATCTTCGCGCCGCGCTTTTTGGCGTGTTCATACTCCTCCAGTACGAGCACACCGGCACCTTCGCCCAGCACAAAGCCGTCGCGGTCCCGGTCCCAGGGGCGGGATGCGGCGGTGGGGTCGTCGTTGCGGGTCGACAAGGCCCGTGCCGAGGCAAAGCCGCCCACACCCAGCGGCGTGATCTGGCTCTCGGTACCACCGGCGACCATGACATCGGCGTCGCCATACTCAATCAACCGGCCTGCCTGGCCTATGCAGTGCAAGCCTGTGGTGCAGGCGGTGGCGATGGCGAGGTTGGGGCCGGTGAATCCGAAGCGTATCGACACATGGCCGGACACCATGTTGATGATGGATGTGGGCACGAAGAAGGGGGATATGCGGCGCGCACCGCGCTCAAGGTATTCGCGGTGGGTGTCTTCGATGGCCGGCAGGCCACCGATGCCGGAGCCGATCAACGTGCCTATGCGTTCGGCCTGTTCCTCGTTCAGTGCGCCGCCGGCGGCGAGCCCGGCATCCTGCACGGCCTGGATAGCGGCCGCCATGCCGTAATGGATGAAGCGGTCCATATGGCGGGCGTTCTTTGGCCGCGATGTAGGACTCGACGTTGAAATCCTTGACCTCGCCGGCGAACCGCGTGCTCAGTGCCGAGGCGTCAAAGCGCGTGATGGGGGCGATGCCCGAGCGACCGGCCATCAGGCTGGCCCAGGCTTCGGGCACGCTGTTGCCGACGGGGCTGACGATGCCCAGGCCTGTCACGACGACCCTGCGGCGCTGCGTGTACTGGGTCATTGCACAGCAGCGTGGGTGTTGGACTTTGCCTGTGCCGGGTTGTGAAGTGGCGGCTTCATGTCAAACACCAGGCAGGTCGTGGTGGCGTGGGCATACAGCGTGCCATCGGGACCAAACAGACGCGCCTCGGCGGTGGCGAGCTGGCGGCCACAGTGGATGACCTTGCCTTCGGCGCGGATGCGTTGCACCTTGGGCCCAATGGCCTTGACCAGGTTCACGCCCAGCTCGGCCGTGGTGTAGCCGCGCCCGGGCGGCATCATCGTGTGGACCGCGCAGCCCAGTGCCGAATCCAGCAGCGTGGCATACCAGCCGCCGTGGATGCCGCCCATGGGGTTGAGGTGGGCAGGGCCCGGTGTGCCCTGGAACAGCGCGCGCCCGGGTTCGACCTCCAGGATCGTGAAGTCCAGTGTCTTGGCAATGGCGGCATAGGGCAGCTCGCCACGCAGCATGGCCTGCATGGCCTCCAGGCCGGTCATGCCGGCAATCTGCTCGGGCTGTGCCACGCCCGGGCCAGGGCCTGCATTGAGAAGAGCGAGTACGGCTTGCTCTTGTGCCAGCCAGGCGTCGAGTGGATTGGCGGTGGTGGTGCTCATGGTTTTCCTTCGCGTCGTTGAACGGATGCTGTAAATTATACTTGCATATACATCAATTGTAAGTACAATCAATTCATGATCGATGTCACAACCGTTACAGACGCCAGTGCGTCCCAGGCCAAGCCGCAGGGCTGTACCAACCTGAAGCTGCGCCAGCTGATGCGCCGCGTAGCCCAGCACTACGACGCCGAGGTGGGCAAGACCGGCCTCAAGGGCACGCAGTATTCGCTGCTGTCCTATGTAGTGAAGCTGGGCCCTATCCGCGCGGTGGACCTGGCGGGCGCCATGCGGGTCAGCACATCTACGCTGTCGCGCAACCTGCAGCCGCTGGTGGCCATGGGTCTGCTGGCAATCTTGCCCGGCGCCGATGCCCGCAGCCGCCTGATCACTGCAACCGAAGAGGGGCAGAAAAAACGCACGGAGGCGCAGCGCAAATGGCGTGTGGCGCAGGAAGGCATCAACCAAATTCTGGGGGCGCAACGCGTGGTGGCGCTGCATGCGCTGATTGACGAATCCCTTTCGCTGTTAACCCCTATGGACGGAGAAGAAGACGATGCCTGATGTAAAAAATCCTACCCACCGACAGCTCGCGGTCTGGTTAGTGTTGCTGGCTGCGGCGGGCACCTTTGCGTTGACGATGGGCGTGCGCCAGACCATGGGCTTGTTCCTCAGCTCGCTGAATACCGCCACTGGGTTGGGTGTGGGCAGTATCAGCCTGGCCTTTGCGTTTGGTCAGCTGTGGTGGGGCCTGACCCAGCCATTTGCTGGTGCTTTTGCCGATCGCGTAGGGGCAGGGCGCGTGCTGTTTCTCGGCGTGGCCTTGGTGGCACTGGGCACCTTCATCACGCCCTTCATGACCACAACCGCAGGGCTGATTTTTGCGATTGGTGTGCTGGCCGCCGGTGGCGCAGGCATGGCTGGGCCTGCGGTGCTGATGGCCGCCACCACGCGCCTGTTGCCGGCCGACAAACGCGGCATGGCGACGGGCATCGTCAATGCCGGTGGATCGTTCGGGCAGTTTGTGATGGCGCCGATTGCCGGTGCGTTGATGGTCAGCGTGGGCTGGGGCAATGCGATGCAGGTGATGGCGGGCATTGTGCTGCTGGCGTTGCCGGCGGCTTTTTTCCTCAAGGGCAATAACGTGCAGGTGGCGGTGCCGGGCGTCAAGTCCATGGGCACCGGCGCGGCCGTGCGCCTGGCCCTGCGCACACCCAGCTTCCTGCTGTTGGCGGCGGGGTTTTTTGTCTGCGGTTTCCACGTAGCGTTTTTGGCCACGCACTTGCCAGGTGTGGTGGCGGCGTGCGGCCTGCCGACCCAGTGGGGCGCGTGGGCGCTGGGCGTTCTGGGCTTGTTCAATATTGTCGGCAGCATCGCCATGGGCTGGGCCGTGGGCCGCTGGCGCATGAAGTCGTTGCTGTCGCTGGTCTACGCGGTGCGCGCCGTTGCCGTGCTGGTGTTTTTACTGGCACCCAAGACGGGCCCCGTGGTACTGGTGTTTGCCGCAGTGATGGGTGTGAGCTTCTTGTCTACAGTGCCACCTACCGCAGGCCTGGTCGCCAAGTTCTTCGGCACGGCCCACATGGCCACGCTGTTTGGACTGGTGATGCTGACGCACCAGGTGGGCGGCTTCTTGGGCGCCTACCTGGGTGGCAAAGTGTTTGACGCCACCGGCAGCTACAACTGGATTTGGTACGCCGACATTGTGCTGGCCGTGGGCGCGGCACTGATCCACATGCCGATCAAAGAGGCCCATCTGCCGGCCCGTACGGTGACCGCATGAGTACTAGCAGCCCAAGCGCGCTGGACCCGCGCACCCGCATGCTGCTGGAAGGCCCCATCGCGCCCACCCTGCTGCGCCTGGGCGCACCCATGGTGCTGGTCATGGTCGCGCAGGCCGCAGTGGGACTGATCGAGACTTGGTTTGTCGGCAAGCTGGGTACCGACGCGCTGGCCGGCATGGCGCTGGTGTTCCCCGCCGTGATGCTGATGCAGATGATGTCGGCAGGCGCCATGGGCGGCGGCATTGCGTCGGCCATCGCCCGAGCCTTGGGTGCGCGCCGCAGTGGTGACGCGAATGCGTTGGTGTTCCATGCCCTGGTGATCGGTCTGCTGTTTGCCGCTGCCTTCACTATGGCCCTGCTGTTGGGCGGGCGCTGGCTCTACACCCGCATGGGCGGTACCGGCGCCGCGCTGGAGGCGGCCATGCAGTACTCCAACTGGGTATTCGCCGGGGCGGTGCTGGTGTGGATGTTCAATTCGCTGTCCGCCATCATCCGCGGCACTGGCAATATGGCGGTACCTGCCGTGGTGACGGTGGGTGGTCTGGTGTTTCTGATCCCGCTGTCGCCCTTGCTGATCTTCGGCTGGGGACCGGTGCCTGCGATGGGCATTGCGGGCGGTGCGCTGGCGTTGTTGGTGTACTACGCGGTGGGTACCTTGGTGCTGGTCGCTTATATGCGCTCGGGCCGCAGCCTGCTGCGCATCGAGTGGGCGCACTGCACGCTGCGCTGGCCCTTGTTCAGTGACATCTTGCGGGTCGGGATCATCGGTGCGGTGTCTACCGTTGCCACCAATGTCTGTATCGCCATTGCTACGGCACTGTCGGGCGCTTTTGGGCCCGCAGCGATTGCTGGTTATGGCACTGCCTCGCGGCTGGAATACCTGCTGGTACCGCTGGTGTTTGGTGTGGGTGCGCCGCTGGTGGCGATGGTGGGCACCTGCATGGGCGCAGGCCAGCGGGAGCGGGCGATGCGTGCCACGTGGATTGGGGCTGGCATGGCTTTTGTGATGGCGGAGGCCATTGGGCTTGCGGCTGCGCTCTTTCCCGCAGCCTGGTTGTCGCTGTTTGACAGCGATCCGGCGATGATTGCGGCGGGCTCGCGCTATTTGCAGATCGTCGGGCCGTTTTATGGTTTCTTCGGCCTGGGGCTGGTGTTGTACTTTGCGTCGCAGGGTGCGGGCAAGTTGTTGTGGCCGGTGATTGGCAATGCGGGGCGTCTGGTGGTGGCCGCTTTGGGCGGCGCGTTGGCACTGCACTGGGGTGGTGATCTGGGTATCGTGTTTGCGGCGCAGGCTGCGGCCATGGTGGTGTATGGCGTGGTCAATGCGTATGCGATTGCCGGTGGGGCCTGGTTTGGACGGCCGGGTTGGCCGCGGTTGCCTGGGGCGTGGGCCAGTGCCAAGCCGGTAGTATCGGGTGCATGACGACCACCTTTACCAAAACCATTCTTTTCACCGATGTTGACGGCCGCGCGAAGTTTCGCGAAGAAGCCGTGCCGCAGGAGCAGGGCACACCGCAGTCCATGTTGTCGGAAGTGTTTGCTTCTGGCGGCTACCAGTTGCGCACCAGCCCGGTTGGGTTTCGCAGCCAGTTCCATTGCACGACGGCGCTGCAGTGGTGCTTCATTTTGAGCGGGCAGATGGAGATTGGACTGCAGGGTGGCGTGTCACGCATCTTCAAGCCGGGGGAGCATTTCTACTCGGCGGATGTGTTGCCACAGGGGGCTACGTTTGACCCGGCCGTGCATGGGCATTGGAGTCGGCAGGTGGGGGATGAGCCACTGGTTACTTTGTTTGTCAGGGTGTAGTTTTACTTGGGGATCTTCCCTGCAAGGCAAAGCTCCCCGCAGTGCTCAGTGCACCCCGGCAGTTCAACCGCCCTGCATCTCCCCAGACATCAGCGTAACAACCCCAGGCACCCCAGCCTTCACATGCCGTATCAGCGCGTGCGCAATGTCACTGGCTTTGATGGCACGGTAATTGGATGGCAAAAGCGGGCCCAATCCACGTGCCAGCTTCAGACCCAGGCCTTCGCCCGCACGACCGGCCTGGCCCAACGCCGCACGGTCACCGTCGATCAGCGAAGGGCGCGCAATCACCAGGCTTTGGAATCCCATGCGCGCGAGCGATAGTTCCATTTCACCTTTGATGCGGTTGTAGAAAACGCGGGAGTTGGAGTCTGCGCCCATTGCGCTGACCACTCCTAATTTTGTAGCGCCAGACCTTTTAACGGCGAGGGCTACGGCCTCAACAGCCTTGAGGTCCAAGGCCCGGAAGGCTTCCTGGCTGCCGGCCACCTTGATGGTGGTGCCCAGTGCGATGAAGCATTCATCGACCTTGGGCAGGGCAGGCAGGGCTGCGAAGTCGACCACGTGGGTGGTCAGCTTGGCGTGTTTAAACTCTATGCCCCCACGCTCGCCCTCTGCGAGTGGCTTGCTGCCCCCCGAGGGGGCGCGTTTTACCTTGGAGCGGTCCGGCGGTAAAACCAAAGCTCGGCGGCCCACACAGTGAACCGCCGCAACCGTTTTATCGGCTAAAAGGTCCGCGAGGATTTCCCGACCCACGAGGCCCGTTGCTCCCACCACCAAAACCACCCGACCGTGATCCGCCGCCATTGCCGCCTCCGTTGCCTGAACCGCCGCGGTTGCCACCGCCGCCATAACCGCCACCACCACGGCGTCCGCCGCGTTCAGCCATCATATCGACACTGGTGCGCATGGGATCGGGTTGACCGCCGGGCGCGGGGCGGGGAGGGCGCTCGCCCATGCCGCTGCCGAATCCGCCTTCGTGGCTGCGCGGTTGCGCGTCACCCATCGGCGGACGTGGACCACGGCCTTGACCGCCTCCACCACCGCCGCCATGGCCCTGGGGACCGCGTGCGCCTTGTGGGCGGGGTGCGTGCTCGCCAACGCGTCCGCCACCGCCCTGTCCACCATTACCACCGCCATTGCCGCCGCCGTTACCACGGGGGCCTTGCGCGCCACGGCCACCGCCGCCGCCACCACCACCATTGCCACGTCCGGCGCCTTGGCCGCCACCGCCACCTTGACCGGCCTTGTTTTCACGAACACGTTGCAGCATTTCCGTGCGTGCTGCCCGCGCTGCGGCTTGCATTACGTCGCGGCTTGGTGGTTTGCCAGCTCCGCCCCAGATGGTCTGGCGGCCCATGGCGATGGGTTCACCCACTTCGCCTTGTTCAGGGCCAAAACCTTCGATGATTTGGACCGGGATGTTTTGCTTGGTGAAGCGCTCGATGTCTTGCATGAAGCCTTCTTCATCCAAGCACACCAGGTTGACGGCCGCGCCGTCGTTGCCCGCGCGGCCCGTGCGGCCGATGCGGTGCACATAGTCTTCGCTGACGTTGGGGATTTCGTAGTTGACGACGTGTGGCAGCTCGTCGATGTCGATGCCGCGGGCGGCAATGTCGGTGGCCACCAGCGCGCGCACATCGCCGCTCTTGAAACCAGCCAGGGCCTGTGTACGGGCGGCTTGGCTCTTGTTGCCGTGCAGCGCCATCGCGGTGATGCCGTTCTTTTCCAGGAACTCCGCCACATTGTTGGCGCCGAATTTGGTGCGCGTGAAGACCAGCACCTGGCTCCACTTGTGTTCGTTGATGATGTGGGCCAGCAGGGCCTTTTTCTTGCCGCGACCAACCGGGTGGATCACTTGCGTGATGCGTTGCACGGTGGTGTTGCGGGGTGTGACTTGCACGCTTTGCGGGTCTTTGAGCAGGCCGGCGGCCAGTTCACGGATCTCGTCGCTGAAGGTGGCCGAGAACAGCAGGCTTTGCTTTTCCTTAGGCACAGCGGCCAGCACCTTCTTGACGTCATGGATGAAACCCATGTCCAGCATGCGGTCAGCTTCGTCCAGTACCAGCATCTGCACTTGGCCCAGATCCAGCATGCCTTGCTGCATCAGGTCCAGCAAACGGCCGGGCGTGGCGACCAGAATGTCCACGCCTTTTTTGAGCTTGGAGATCTGGGGGTTCATGCCCACACCACCAAAAATCACGGTGGAGCTCAGTTGCAGGTATTTGCCGTAGGTGCGAATGGACTCTTCGACCTGGGCCGCCAGTTCACGGGTGGGGGTCAACACCAAAGCGCGGATGCCGGTGCCGCCAAATTTGTTTTGTGCACTGCGGCTCATGGTCAAGCGGTGCAGCAGGGGGAGGGTGAAGGCGGCGGTCTTGCCGGTGCCGGTCTGGGCGCCACCGAGCAGATCGCGGCCCTCCAGGATCAGGGGAATGGCCTGGGCCTGAATGGCGGTTGGCGTTTCGTAACCTTGCTCGCGCACGGCTTTGACGATGGCCACGGCCAAATTCAATTCTTCGAAGTTCATGAGTTGTGGCGCCCATCCAGGGCGCTTGGGATATCGGCCTGTTCTGGTACCTGGGCACCAGATCAGTCAAAGGCAGATAGATTCAAAGGCGGGACGTTGGATGCAAATCCTGAATCCCCAGCAATGTGCTGACGTTGTGGGCAACTGAAGCACCGCAACAGCACCTATTGTCGCACGTTGGCCGCAGCCAGGTCCAAAAAGCTGCAACAGAGTGTTTCGTTGGTGCGACTAAGGCATGACAATGCGGGTAAAGGGCTGGTCATCGCGCTTGGCAACTGGGAGAATCTGTACACAATGAAAAAGTTCTTGTTGCGAAGGCTGGGTGTGGCCCACGAACCCGGCAGTTTCAAGCCGTCCCTACAGGACTGCATTGAGGCGGTGCTGGAGCAAAGTGATGCCTTGGCGGACGACGTGTTGTCGGGGCTTAAGGCCTCTTTGTCGCAAACGCGCAGCAAGTCCGTGCAGGTCGTGCCTAACCCGTCCACCAAAGCAACCATAGAGCGCCTCTATGCCCAGGGCGATGCATTCAAAGCAACCTTTTCTGAAAAACTACGGTTAGCGCTCTATGGTGGCGATACCCACCGGGCTCAGGGTCAACCGTTGCGGTTTGATGATTTTCAGTTTCTGGAAGAGGAGCAGATCGACGCAAACATTGAATTTGCGCTGACCCAGCAAGAAATATCAATGGCGGTCGACGATGCACTGCCAACCCTGGATGCACTGATGAGCAGCCTGTTGGGCTGGATGACGGTGCAGCCGCTTTCGAACCCGCTCAAGCCCGAATCCTTCGTTTATGCCCTGCGGGAAGCCTTGCTGGAGCATGTGCCCAGCGACGAGGCGCGCACCAGTCTGATGACCCCGGCCGCCGGCATGCTGGGCGTTGCCATGCGCCAGTTGTACAAGGAAGTGTCCGAATGGCTGCGCTCCCAGGGCATAGAGCCAGTGGGGCCGATACAGCACCAAGGGGCAAGCCATGGCGCACAAAAGTCCTCCGAGAACTCAGTTACCCGCACCCTGTTGACACTGGACAAACTGCGCCGCCTGCTATCCGGTGAGTTGGACATGGGCCCGTTGAACGGCAATATCAAGGACTTCACCCATACCGTGCCGGCTTCGTTTGTGGCGCTGGAAGACATGAAGCTGATGGAGCCCATGATGAAGCGCCTGACGGAGCGGGCCAGCCAAGCCGCCGCCGCGCCCAAAGCCGCGCCAAAAGACATGCTCGATGACGACCGCGCCGAGCAAAGAGACAAAACCAAGAGCAAGAAACTGGGCCGTGAGCTGGGCGAAGAGGTGGTCCGCATGATGCTGGAAAACCTGGCGCAAGATCACCGCATGCTGGGCGGCGTGCGCAAAAACCTGAAGCTGATGGAGCCGGTGCTGATCACGCTGTCGCAGTCCGATGCACGGTTTTTCAGTGAGCGCCAGCACCCTGCTCGCCAGTTCATGGACAAGATGACCAGCCGCAGCCTGGCCTTTACGTCGGAAGACCAGCCTGGCTTTTCACACTTCCGCAAAACATTGGAAAAGTCTGTCAATATCTTGCTCAACAGCCCGGGCGATGCCGGCACATTTGCACACCTGTTGACCAAATTGGAAGCCGTTTGGGCCAAAGAGGAGCACGAACAACGCCAACGTGCTGAAGAGGCCGCACGCGGCTTGTTGCACGCCGAACAGCGCAATCTGCTGGCCGTGCGCCTGGCCGAAGATTTTGCCGAGCGCATCAAGAGCAAGAAGGTGCCCGACATCGTGGTAGCTTTCCTGCGCGGGCCTTGGGCACAGGTGGTGGCCGAATCGCAATTGAAGTGTGCAGATGGCGCGGCCGATACCGATGGTTACCTGGGCTTGGTGGATGACCTGATCTGGAGCGTGCAGCTAAAGCTGGCCCGGCGCAATCGCTCGCGCTTGGTGGACATGGTGCCCGGCATGCTGGTGAAAATGCGCCAAGGTCTCGGCCTTATTTCCTACCCCGAGGAGCGCATCCCCGTATTTTTCGATGAATTGATCACCTTCCACGAGCAGGCCTTTGAAGGCGCCCGTCCGACACCGTCGGCAGATTCGCCCGACAAGACAACCACCACCGCCGCCGACATCGCAGCCGTGGACAGCGTGGGCTTGCCAGTGGAAGAGTTTTGGATGGCAGAAGACGAGGCCACCGATTCCGGCTTCCTGCAAGGCGTACCCGAGCGCATTCCTGAGGTTGAAGAAAGTGAAGTGCCCGATCCCGTTGCCCAGATGGCCTGGAGCGCGCAGAGCCTTATCACCGGCTCCTGGGTGGACCTGGCGCTGGGCGGCGTCTGGGTGCGCGCGCAGCTCACCTGGGCCAGCCCGCACAAGACCCTGTTCATGTTCATTTCCTCGGGCGGCATGGCGCACTCCATGTCCCGGCGCACCATGGACCGTTTGCGGGGATTGGGGCTGATTCGATTGGTGTCCGACGGCCGGGTGATAGACCATGCATTGGACGCCGTAGCCCAGGCTGCCCTGCGAAACGACGTCGTGAAAGCCGGCGGCGCCGCACAGTAATTGCATAGTCTCGCGGCGGATCCTGCGACCCAGTCGATAATAGGATGATCCGAACGCTAAACCCGATTCGCAATGGCGCAGGCGTTGTAGCAAAACGGCGCCGCAAGTAGTGCCAAAAGCGCGCTTGCAAACCCACTTTTTCCTAACCTCTTAGTTGTAAACCCATGGCCCAATACGTTTTTTCCATGAACCGCGTCGGCAAGATCGTGCCGCCCAAGCGGCATATCCTAAAAGATATTTCGCTGTCTTTCTTCCCTGGCGCCAAGATCGGCGTACTGGGTACCAATGGTTCGGGCAAGTCCACGCTGCTCAAAATCATGGCCGGCATCGACAAGGAAATCGAGGGCGAAGCCATCCCCATGGCGGGTCTGAACATCGGTTACCTGCCCCAGGAACCCCAACTCGACCCCACCCAGACCGTGCGTGAAAGCGTGGAAGCGGGCATGGGCAAGGTATTTGCCGCCAAGGCGCGCCTGGAAGAGGTCTACACCGCCTACGGTGCGGAAGACGCTGACTTCGACGCCCTGGCCGCCGAGCAGGCCGAGCTGGAGGCCATCATCGCCACCGGCGGCACCGACTCCGAACACCAACTGGAAATCGCCGCCGACGCGCTGCGCCTGCCGCCGTGGGATGCCAACATTGGCGTATTGTCCGGTGGTGAAAAACGCCGCGTGGCGCTGTGCCGTTTGCTGCTGTCCAAACCCGACATGCTGCTGCTCGACGAACCAACCAATCACTTGGACGCCGAATCGGTGGACTGGCTGGAGCAGTTCTTGCTGCGTTACTCCGGCACCGTGGTGGCCATTACCCACGATCGTTATTTCCTGGACAACGCCGCCGAGTGGATTTTGGAGTTGGACCGCGGCTCGGGCATCCCCTACAAGGGCAATTACTCCGACTGGCTGACGCAAAAGGGCGCCCGTCTGGAAGCCGAGCAAAAGGGCGAAGAGTCGCGTGCCAAAGCCCTGAAGAAGGAGCTGGAATGGTCACGCCAGAACCCCAAGGCCCGCCAGGCCAAGAGCAAGGCCCGTTTGGCCCGTTTTGAAGAACTGAGTGATTTTGAATACCAAAAACGCAACGAAACCAATGAAATCTTCATCCCGGTAGCCGACCGCTTGGGTAATGAAGTCATAGAGTTCATTAATGTCACCAAGTCCTTTGGCGACCGGGTACTGATTGACAACCTGAGCTTCAAAGTACCGGCAGGCGCCATCGTCGGCATCATCGGCCCTAACGGCGCGGGTAAGTCAACTTTGTTCAAGATGATCGCCGGGCGCGAGAAACCCGATTCGGGCGAGGTCAAAGTCGGCTCCACCGTCAAGATGGCATTCGTGGACCAAAACCGCGACGACCTGGCAAACGAAAAAACGGTGTGGGAAGACGTATCCGGCGGGCTGGACATCATCAACGTCGGCAAGTTCCAGATGGCCAGCCGCGCCTACTGTGGTCGCTTCAACTTCAACGGCGGCGACCAACAAAAGCGGGTCGGCACATTGTCCGGCGGTGAGCGCGGCCGCCTGCACCTGGCCAAGACCCTGATTGCCGGTGGCAACGTGTTGATGCTCGATGAGCCGTCCAACGATCTGGACGTGGAAACTCTGCGTGCGCTGGAAGACGCCTTGCTGGAGTTTGCCGGCTCCTTGATGGTCATCAGCCATGACCGCTGGTTCCTGGACCGCATTGCCACGCACATACTGGCTTGCGAGGGCGACAGCCAATGGACCTTCTTCGACGGCAACTACCAGGAGTACGAAGCCGACAAGAAGAAGCGTCTGGGTGAAGAGGGCGCCAAGCCCAAACGCATGCGTTACAAGGCGCTCAAGTAACCCTTCTCAAACCCGCCCATGCCAGCGACTGCCACCCCAGCCTCACCGCAACACCAGGCGCTGTACCGCGCTACGGTGGCAGAGGCTGCTGCCGGGGGGAATATGTTGATGGGTAAGCTGGTGGCAGCGGCCCGTTTGACTTTGCAAACCCGCGAAGCGGCTTGTCGGGATCTACGCGAGCGCGAACTGTTGGCCCAATCCGCCAAGCAATTGCGCAACTGGGAAGCCAAGCTGTGCGCGCGTTACCCGCATGTCTTGCTCGACGCCTTCACTACACCCGAAGTGGCCAAGAGGGCTGGAACGCTGGCCAGCGCGAACGTGGGCTTTGATGAACTGGAGCTGATGGACGAGGTGCAAGTGCTAACCAGCGTCACACTGGCCCGTACCCAGCAGGTTGCCATGTTGGCAGCAGAAGCCAGTCTGGCCGAGCTCAATACGTTGATTTGTAGCACCCTGGGGCTTAGCGCGGTGAATGCCGAACGCAATCCGTTGCGGCCACAAATCTATGTGAATGCGCTCAAGACGGTCGTGGAGCAAACTGGGCTGCCGCCCATCATGCAGCTGGATTGGTTAAGTGCCATGAGCACAACGCTGGGCCATGAGCTGCGCGCCATGTACGTGCAGCTGTGCAATACATTGCACGGTCAAGGCGTCGTAGCGGCAGGTTATATGGTCGTGCAAACACAGAGCGTGGGTGCAGGCGTGCGGGGCGTGGGCCGGGGTGTCGCGCAAGACGCCTACTTGGAGCCCGGTCTGCAGACCGCAGCGAGCGCGCCAACCAGCGCGGGCTACGCGACAGCAATGCCGGGCCAGACGTCGGCCCCGGTGCGGGTGAAGGACGCCACGCTGCTCACGCTGGACAAGCTGCGCCGTTTGTTGTCCGGTGAGCTGGACGCCCAACAGCAGTTGTCTCCCATGGAGCAATTTGCACAGCGTTTTTCCCGCGAATTTGAGGCCGGTAGTCCCACAGCCGCTGCACCTGCGGCCACCGAATTTGATGCCACAGTGCCGGCCGCGCTGGAGGCCCTCAAGGAGATGCAACAAGTCGATGAGGTGGTGCAGCGCCTGCAGCAACGCCGTGGCGGCGTGCCCACACCGGCAGAGGCGGGCGACAGCTCGGTCGAAGCGGTGCGGGCGCATTTGCGCAGCCACTCGCGCGGTGTTGGCCAGTCGCTGAGCCTGGAAGTCATCACGCTGATGGTAGACAACATTGCGCGTGACGGCCGCCTGCTGGCACCCGTCCAGCAACTGATCCGTCGACTGGAGCCGCCCCTGTTGCGTCTGGCGCTGGTGGACCCCCGGCTGTTTACCAACAAGCAGCACCCGGCCCGGGTACTGGTGCAAGAGATGGCTGACCACAGCTTGGCCTATACGTCACCCCAGGCAAAAGGTTTTGCAGAGTTTGTATCGGCCATTGATCAGGCGTTCGCCATGCTCAACCAGGCGCCCATCGAGAATTCGGAACCCTTCGAGCGGGTGCTGGACGTCTTGCGTGAAGAATGGCGCCAGGCCGCACAGGCGGGCGTCCGCAACCGCGAAGCCGCTGTAGTGGCGCTGGAGCATGCCGAGCAGCGCAATCTGCTCGCCGAGAAGATTGCCAAAGAAATCGCCACCCACCGCGATGCCGCCAAAGTGCCCGCAGTGGTGGTTGACTTCTTGTGTGGACCGTGGTCGCAGGTGGTCGCGCAGGCGCGCATCACCGGGCCCGTCGCGGCACCGGGCGCAGCCGACAAGTACCAGGCGCTGATAGCCGCCCTGCTATGGAGCACCCACCCCACCATCAACCGTAAGGACACGCCCAAGCTCACCCGTCTGGTGCCGCCACTGCTGAGCACCTTGCGCGAGGGGTTGGAGACCATCCGTTACCCATCCACCAAGACCAGCGCGTTTTTTGAAGCGCTGATGGGCCTGCACCAACGCGCCTTTCGTGCCGAACACAAACCCCAGGCTGCCGAGGTGGTGCCGCAGCTTGAAGAGCCGGTCACCCCGCGCAGCCATACCGTGGCAGAAGACAACCCCTGGGTTGCACCTGAAGAGGCGCAGGCGTCCAACTTCATGGAGATGCCCGAGGCGCAGGCATCCGCTGGCGATGCGGTCCCTGCGGCCATGGACACGCCAGCGTCGGATGTCGCCGATGCCAATGCCGCTTTGACCGTGGGTTGCTGGGTCGAACTGTTGGTGGGCACGCAGTGGGTGCGTACACAACTGACCTGGGCCAGCTCGCATGGGTCCTTGTTCCTGTTCACCAGCCCGGCGGGTGAGGCGCAGTCCATGACGCGGCGTTCCCGCGACAAGCTGCTGGCCAGGGGGCAACTGCGGGTGATCTCGGGTGCGCCCGTGGTGGATGGAGCCTTGAATGCCGTGGCCCAGATGGCCATGCGCAATAGCGTCAATTCGATGTTCTGAGGGTGCACGCCCCTGGCGGGAAGTGCTTAAGCCATTTAGGCCGCTAGCCCTCGTCGCATATGTCTACCCAGCTATATTTTTGATAGCTACCAGAGGTAAAGCTTCACAGCGGATGCTCCGCGTAAAACTTGCCACCGTGGAACAGCAGCGGCGATGCGCCCACGCGGTGCGTGCAGCGTTCAACCTCTCCAACAAAGATCACGTGGTCACCTTCCTCGTAGCGACTGCGGTTGAAGCATTCGAACGTCGCCGCAGCGCCCGCGATCAGCGGCGCGCCACCGGCACCGAGCTCAAACTGCACACCCGCAAACCGGTCGTTGTCGCGCATCGCAAATTGTTTGGCCAGGTCTTGCTGGTCCGCACTGAGGATGTTGATCGCGTAGTGTGACCCCGCGCTGAACGCGGCCATGGAGCCGGCCGAGCGGGCCAAGCTCCACAGTACCAGCGGTGGCGTCAGCGACACCGAATTGAAGGAGTTGGCGGTCAGGCCTACAAAGGTCCCGTCCATAGTGCGTGCCGTCACGATGGTCACGCCGGTGGCAAACATGCCCAAGGCGTCGCGGAATTCGGTGGCAGAGAAATTGGGGGGGAGGGCCCGTGGCGGGCGAACTGTCGAAGGCATCGTGACAATTTAACCCATATTTAAGGCGATTGACGGTCCCCCTTGCAACAAGCCGGGCCCGGCAGGGGCAACCTACAATCCCGGCATGCGCTTTAGTACCTTTTTTCTGATCTCGATTGCTATGAATAGCGTAGCTGCCTACGCAATACCTATGAGGTCTTGCACCGATTACGCCTCCAAGATACCTAACGTCAAGCCGGTCTTGTGTGAGGCCGCGCAATTACAAGACACCCATGCGCGATCCGTGCTGGGCCGCCCGATCTGGGGCCGCGACGTGCCAGCCGATGGCAAGCCGCTGCGTGTTCTGGTGCTGGGCGGCATACACGGCGACGAAATGTCGTCCAGCTCTTTGGTCTTCCACTGGATCGCCATGGCGCAAACGCCGCCCGCCGATACACCCGTGCCCATCCACTGGCGCTTTATCCCTACGCTCAATCCCGATGGCATGTTTGCCAAGCCCGCGCGGCGCGTCAACGCCCACGGCGTGGACTTGAACCGCAATTTCCCGACGCCCAACTGGTCGCGCGATGCCCGCCAGTATTGGGAGACACGCACCCGCCGCGACCCGCGCCGCTGGCCAGGCAAACAGGCGCTGTCTGAGCCCGAGTCGCGCTTTTTGCTGGAGCAGATCGACAGCTTCAAACCCAATTTGATCGTCAGCGTGCATGCGCCCTATGGCGTGCTGGATTTTGACGGCCCGTCTGTCCCGCCCAGCCGGTTGGGCCGGTTGTACCTGGATCAGGTTGGCATCTTCCCAGGCTCCCTGGGAAACTATGGCGGCGTGCACAAGGGCGTGCCGGTCGTCACCATTGAACTGCCCAGTGCTTCGCGCACGCCGCAAGACCCCGAGATGCGCCAGATGTGGATGGACCTGCTGCGCTGGACCACTGAGCGCCTTGGCTCGCCCACATCGGCCACTCCTGGCACCGCCACGTCACCGGACTTACCCAAGCCACAGTAAAGGGTTTGGCCGACCACACAGGCTGTGTTAAGTTAGCACCCATGCAACTGCAGCAGCTAGTCGATGTGGCGATAGTCGGAGCGGGTTTTGGCGGCCTGTGTGCAGCCATACGCTTGCGCGAGAGTGGTGTTGCGCAGTCGCTGGTGATTCTGGAACGCAGCCATGAGGTCGGCGGCACCTGGCGCGACAATATTTACCCGGGATGCGCTTGTGATGTGCCGTCGCATTTGTACTCTTTCTCGTTCGCGCCCAACCAGCAGTGGACGCGTCCCTATCCGCAGCAGCAGGAGGTGCAGGACTACATCCTGCGTGTGACGGACGACTATGTACTGCGCCCGCTGATCCGCTTCAACACCGATGTTGCCGCCATGCGCTGGCTGGCCGAGCAGCAGTGCTGGCAGATTGATGTAGAAGGCCAGGCGCCGCTGCTGGCGCGCCACGTGGTGCTGGCAACCGGACCGTTGAACAAACCGGTGATCCCCGATCTGCCGGGGCTGGCTACTTTTACCGGCCCGTCTTTTCACTCCAGCGATTGGCGCCCTGACGTGGACCTCAAAGGCCAACGCGTGGCGGTGGTCGGCACAGGCGCCAGCGCCATCCAGTTTGTACCGGAAATTGCGCCCAATGCAGCCCATGTCACGGTATTCCAGCGCACCCCCGCCTGGGTGCTTCCGCGCTGGGACAAACCGTATGGTGCGATCAAACGCTGGGCGTATCGCTATGTGCCCCTGCTGCAGCGCTTGAGCCGTTGGCGCGTGTATTGGTTCAACGAGTTTGTGGGTATGGGCTTTATGGGCTCGACTGCCATCCAGCGCATGCTCAAACGCCTGTCGGGTCACCATCTGCGCAGCCAGATCCCTGATGCGGACCAGCGCAAGGCTTTGACGCCAGACTTCAATCCCGGCTGCAAGCGCCTGCTGATTTCCAACACCTGGTTTCCCGCGTTGCAGCGTTCCAATGTGCAACTGGTCACGCATGCCGTCGCTGACATTGCGCCCAATGGGGTGGTGGGTACCGATGGCACGGTTTACCCGTGCGATGTAATTATTTGGGGCACGGGTTTCAAGGCGACGGAGTTTGTTGCGCCGATGCAGATTTATGGGGCTGTCCCCGCTGGCGCAGATGAATTTAGTGCGCCGGAATTGGGTGCCGTGTGGCGTAGCAATCCTGCCGCCAGCCACTTGGGTATTACCGTGGCGGGTTTTCCGAATCTGTTTTTGCTGGTGGGGCCGAATACGGGGCTGGGCCATAACTCCATCATCTTCATGATCGAGTGTCAGGTGGATTACGTGGTGCGGGCTCTGCAGACCCTGCGGGACCGCAAGCAGTCTGTCCTGCAATTGCGTGCTGATGTTCAGCGCGACGACTACGCCGCTATCCAGAAGAAGATGAAGGGCACGGTTTGGTCGTCTGGGTGCAAGAGCTGGTATCAGCATGCGGATGGGCACATCGACACGCTGTGGCCTGGGTATACGTGGGAGTACTGGTTGAAGACAAGGCAGTTCGTAGCAGCCGACTACTACAACGTATAAGGCAGATGCCAGAATTGCCTCTGCGTCGTGATCACCCCGCTGGATGGCGTGCTCAGGTCTTCACTTGCACTGCGAGTTTTGCGGGTAGGCTGATGACCGTTTCGAAGGGTCGATACCCGTCACTTGAACCGGCGATCTCGGGACCAAGAAAGCGCAGTTCGATTGTTCCTCCCTCTCGCTCCACAAAACTCTTCACAGCATCCATGCCGACTCCGCGTCCCGACACTTCGGTCACCTGTTCTGCTGTTGAGAAGCCGGGTTCGAAAATGAGTTGCGCAATCTCGTCGGGTGACAGTTTTTGATCCTCGGTGACCAGTCCCTTCTCAGTCGCTTTTTTCCGGATTAGGTCAACGGCCAGTCCGCGCCCATCGTCTTGCAGCTTGAATTGCAATTTATCATCCCTCAATAGCAGTTCCAATTGGATATGACCGGCTGGTGTTTTGCCCATGGCAACCCGGTCTGCAGCCGACTCAATTCCATGGTCCATCGAGTTGCGATACAAATGCATGAAGACATTTCGCACCAGGTCGGCGACCTGGCTTTTGATGACAATCCCGTGGTCTTCGATTGAACTGTGCGGAACCTCTTTGCCAAGCTCTTTGGCCAGGGACGGAAGCGAGTCGGAAATACCCAGCAGTATGCTATCGATGCTCTCCGTGCCAATCAGTGCCAGGCTGTTGTGCACACGCCCAATGGACTCGCGGGCGGCGACCGGATTGCCCCAGTCCACCGCCTCTAATATTCCCAAGGCCTGTTGGATATGGTCCTTCTGGACCATCAGGAACTTGTCGACTCCACCGCGCCGTCCGGGGCCTTTTCGGCCCAGTTTGGCCTCGTTGATGTGGGCATATTCTTCGATTGCGGCAAACGTGCCAGAGAGTTGGGCCAGCATTTTTTCCTGGTCCCAACCAGCCTCGGGGTTCTTGCGCAATGCATCGTAACTTTGTTCCGCTTCGTGCACCATATTAGTCAAGTGCAACAGCCCATAGGTACGTGCATTGCCCTTGATGGTATGCATATTGCGGAACAGTTGGGTAATTACCTCAGGGTCGGTCACCGCACCTGCGTCCGCGCCAACCTCGTCTATGAGTTGCTTGTTTTCAACCAGGAATTTGGCTGAGCTGTCGATGAACTCATGGAACTTCTCTTGGTTGATTGCCAAAATCTGGCCGATGATTTCCAGCTCGCGTTTTTGTTGACCGGCTTCGGCGGCTAGTTCCTTCATTTCGGTGACGTCCCTAAGACACAACATCAACCGAACCACCGTATCGGTGTCGTCCGTTATGGGCGACCAATTCAGGTCAAGAATCTTGACCCGCCCGTCAGGCATTTTCCTCTCGACCTCAGTGACCAGTAGGTGTTCGTTGAACTCAAAGTTCATCGAATCCTCGCCAATACAAGCAGTAATAGCCGCATCGACTTGGGACAAAATTTCGGCGTTGAACTGGCTGCCCGTGAAGACCAGATCCATCACTTTGCGGCCAGCAATATTCTGAGTTTCCAATATCGTTTCGAGGAAGGCCGAGAACTCCGGGTGCACCGTTTCGCCTTGTTCAATCGTCAGAATGCCCTGGGGGATGTACTGCATCATTGCCTGGATGTCGGCAGTTTTCTGCTTGAGCTGCGCGGAGCTCTCCTGGATCTTTTCAATCATCGCATTGAACGCCACCAGAGAAAGCCCGATTTCATCCATCCGATCGACCGGAACGCGCCGGGAGAAGTCCTGGCTGCTTGCTATTTCGGTTACCGTGACTTGCATGCGGGTGATTGGTGTGGTCACGCTCTTCGTGATGCGCCAAGCAATGAGGCCGCCCATGGCCAAGGCCACGACAACCAGAACTCCCAAGGTTACAAATACCCGCGTTTGTAGCGCAAGCACGGCATTGTTGGCTTCCTGGTTAATTTTGCTTTGCAGATCTATCAGCTCGGTGACCTTGGCGCGCAAGATCGCCTCAGCAGGTCTCACCCGGTTGCTCAATGTGAGAACCGCCGCCACGTTGTCGGCGTCCAGCGCCTGCTCCAGCGATTCGGCGGTCGCGGGAAGTACCTTCTTTCCGGCAGCGAAGATATCGCCCATTAGCGCACGCTCTTTGTCCGTAGCGTTGTCGCCGACCAGCAGGGCGTTGAGCGCTTCTTCAGTCTTGAGGAAAGACTTTTCGGCATTTTTCGCCGCGTCGAATTCCACTTGAAGCTGTTTGCGATCCATGTCGGTGAACAGCGCGGCAGACCTGGCGCGAATTGCCAAGTCATTGATGTTTTCCATCAAATCGTTGGCCAGTGAGGTTTTGACGTTGTTGACCTTAACAATGCGCTGCACCTGGTTGCCCTGTAGTTTTAGGGCATAGGAGCTGGTGATGGCCACCGCCAGCAGCAGGACTAGAACACTGATAAAACCTAGAGAGAGTCGGCGGGCCAGTGACATGGATTGAAAGTATGAATTGAACATATATTTCTGTAGTCCTTCAGGTACTGTCATCTTGTCGAGCCCAACTCTCGATACAAGTATTGGCGATAGCGCAAACATATTATGCTGCCAATATCTGGACGCACCTAACCCGTGCGGAGTCCATCGTGCTGTACGATCGCACCGTAGCGCGGTCGCTACAGTTTTGCGACCGATCGCTATGAAGTTGGTAGCGACATACCCTAGGCGTGCGGGCTGTCTCGAAGCGCATGCAAACCACTTTCGACGACCGCATCGCTGTTTTGTGGCACTTGTTGGCTGCCTATGTTAGGCTTGGTAACACCAAGCGTTAATTGATTGAGGTGCCATGGGCAACACAACATTGGTTTTACTTTTTGCGGCTGTTGCCGTAGCGTGTGTCCTGGGCTGGCGCATGTTGAAACTCAAAAGTGCGCTTGCGATGATGGTTGACGCGCA
>NZ_JANXUQ010000195.1 GCF_025356155.1 Rhodoferax sp.
GCACTTCCGGTACTGCTGCCGGCAGATCGGGGTCTGCGGAGTCGCTGGTGGCGACCAGCAACTCCGAAATTTTGACGTCAAGGTCGTCGAGTTTGTAATCCAGGCATATGTCCGCCAGTCTAAACCGTCAAGCGGACTCCGATGTCGAATGCAATGCCGAAGTTGTGATTTGAATCTCCACTCTTGGCATTGGTAACCTTGTTCCCCGGCGCCGTTCTGCCTTGCGCATACAGCGCGTCTTGTTCGGCACAGGAGCGCAGGCCGCTGATGACGCGGATGGTGATGCCCCGGGTTTGCCATCGACTTCAATGCTGAGCTTCTGTTGAACTGCTGCAACCATGTCTTCGATTTTCGTGCGATCTACTTGGATGGGTGACGGACTGCAAACCTGCTGCGTTTGCCGCCATCCGTCACTCTCCAGAATGTGAATTGACAACCGTGCAGTTTTGTGGCGAGTGGGCGTACGCCGGCGCAATACAGTCTGCTATCGTAAATATAGCTACAAATGTCCATCCGACGAGGGCTACAGCGAGATTTTCCTTTGTTACTTGTAAAACAAACCTGTTTTGGGTTGAATTTGACCCCCGTGGGCTATTTGCAAAAACTGAATCCAAAACCGCCTGGCCTGCGTATGCAATGATGGGGTCTAATGTCTGACCCGAAAGCACCACCATGACCCAACGACGATCAAAGCCACAGACCAGCGCGGCGTGCCGCCTGGTATGGCTGTTGCTCGTGGCGGTGGCGCTCATGGGGCTGACGGTCACCCGGCAACAGGCTCTGGGACCTTTGCATTCACACGCTGACCAAGAGGTGCGCGGCCACTCGACCTTCAGCTACGCAGTGTCGAGCATGGCCAGCGACTGGCGCAGCCGGTGGCGCCAACAACAGGTGTTTGGGCATACGCAACTGCGACTGGCTGCAGCGCCAGATGCGGCGACACCCTGGCCTCCAAGCGATTCCCGCGCGGGCGCACTCGGTGCCCACGGCCACACCCAGGCCAATGACCACGAGGACCTGGAGCGCCACCACCACGCGGTAGACGATGTCAGCGTTGTCGCCGTGGATGGTGCTGCGCATGCTGCTGACACGGCAGACAGCTCGGGCGCAGGCGCACCCAGTTTGCTACCCATCGCCGCCACGCCTAGTGGCGGCTTGACAGTGCATGCATTGGCCGACCGCCGAGGCCCGTGGCCGATTGACAGCGCCGTCGCCTTTGTTTCCATAAGCGTCGCGCCGCTGCTGCGTCCGCCCGCCGCCTAAGACCGACCGGTTCCCGCCTGGCTGCGCACCTGCGCAGCGCCACAGCTGCCCTGTAGCCGGCCCGCGCCCGCTACCCCACCCCGATCGCTCGTCAGGAGTCCCCTGTGAAAAACTATTTCCTTCAAAAAAAACGCCCCACGCGTGCATGTGGTCATGCCACCCGCGCCACATCTGCCCGCAGTGCCATCTCGGCAGCCTGCCTTCTTTACATAGCCGGTGCCATGTCCCCCGCAGTTGGGCAAACATCGTCGTCCCCCCAACTGCCCCCAGTGGTGATCCAGGGCACCTATGACAACGCCGTTGGCACGTCCAACGCCGCCAGCCAGGGCGTCGTCACCGCCAAGCTGATTGAGAGCCGCCCCACGCTACGCCCGGCTGAAGTGCTGGAGTTTGTGCCCGGCGTCATCGTCACCCAGCACAGCGGCGACGGCAAGGCTAACCAATACTTTCTGCGCGGCTTCAACCTCGACCACGGTACCGACTTCGCCACCTATGTAGACGGCATGCCCGTCAACATGCCCACCCACGCCCATGGCCATGGCTACAGCGACCTGAACTGGCTGATCCCCGAATTGGTCAACCGCATCCGGTACAAAAAAGGTCCTTACTTCGCTGACGAGGGCGACTTCAGTTCGGCCGGTGCTGCGCACCTGGGGCTGTTCGACACCTTGCCGCAGGGCATTGCGTCGCTTACGGTGGGCGAGAACAGCTATGCCCGCGCCCTGTTGACCCAATCCGTGCCCTGGCAAGACGGCAACCTGCTGTATGCGGTGGAGACCGCACACAACAACGGCCCGTGGATTGAACCCGAGCGCTTCCACCGCGCCAACGGCGTGTTGCGTTACAGCACAGCAACCGACAACAGCCGCACCAGCATCACCGCCATGGCGTACACCGCCGCGTGGCATTCTACCGACCAGATTCCGCAGCGCGCCGTAGACCAGGGCCTGGTCAGCCGCTTTGGCGCGCTGGATGCTACCGACGGCGGCAACACCGAGCGCTACAGCCTGTCCTTTGCAACTGAGCGCAAGCTGGATGCCGGCAGCTTCAAGCTCAACGCCTATGCGATTGCATCCAAGCTCAACCTGGTATCCAACTTCACCTACAACCTGGACCAACCCGAGCCACCCGCCAATGCCGACCAATTTGTCCAGGCCGAGAACCGCCAGGTTTGGGGCGCAGGCGCCAGCCGGTCCTTTGCGACCCCCTTCGGCGGATTCGACAGCACGACCACGGTAGGCACCAGCCTGCGCATGGACCGGCTGGACCCCGTGGGCCTGTACCAAGGCCTGGCGGGGCAGCGAACCGCCACCGTGCAGGAGAGCCAGGTGCGTGAAAACCTCTTCAGCCTGTATGCCGAAAACTCCACTGCATGGACGCCCACCTTCCGCACGCTGCTGGGTGCACGGTACGACCGCATGGATGTGGATGTGCGCAGCTCCATCGTCGGCAACTCGGGCCAGCAGACTGCCAACCTGACCAGTCCCAAACTTTCTTTGATCCTCGGACCGTGGAACAAGACCGAGTATTTCGTCAACATCGGCAGCGGCTTCCATAGCAACGATGCACGCGGCGTCACCGCCCACGTGGCCCCCAAGGAAGGCACGCCCATCGACCCGGCCCCCGCCCTGGTGCGCACCCAGGGCAGCGAGCTGGGCCTGCGCACTGAGGCTATACCCGGGCTGCAAAGCTCAGTGGCCTTGTGGCAGCTCAATATCGGCTCGGAGCTGGTGTTCTCGGGCGACGCAGGCGACACACAAGCCAGCGGCGCCAGCCGACGCTCTGGCATCGAGTTCAATAACCACTATCGCGCCACGCCCTGGCTGCTGCTGGATGCTGATATCGCTTTCTCACGCGCCGAATTCAATACACCGCAGGGCGATGTTTCCAATGCCGGGCGCTATATCCCAGGCTCGGTCGAAACAGTTGTCTCGGTGGGCGCTGTGGTGAGTGACCGCGGCCCCTGGTCGGGTCAGTTCCAGTTGCGCTACTTTGGTCCGCGCCCCCTGATTGAGGACAACAGCCAGCGCTCGGCCGCCACCACATTGGCCTACATGCGCGTCGGCTACCAGCTCAACCCCAGGACCAAACTGGCGCTGGATGTGTTCAACCTGTTTGACAGCAAGGCCAGTGACATCGACTACTACTACACCTCACGCCTGCCGGGCGAGCCCGCCGAGGGGGTGGCCGACCGCCACTTCCACCCGGTGGAGCCGCGCAGCGTGCGGCTGACGTTGACCGCGCACTTCTAATGCGTGCATCATCGGCCGCTGGGTCCACCGACATATGGGCATGTATCTGGATAGGAAAGAGAAGCAATGCGCGTGATTTTTGTTCGCCATGGGGAGAGCACCGGCAACGTCGGCATTCCGTCTTTTGACCTGTCGCAGATGCCACTGACCGCGTTGGGCCAAACGCAGGCGCAGGCGGTTGCCGCGTCCTGGATGGAGGCGCCTTCGCGGATCGCCATGTCACCCTACCTGCGCGCGCAACAGACAGCCCAGCCGACGGTGGCGCGTTATCCGGCGGTGCCCGTTGACGTGCTGCCCATGGAAGAGTTCGCCTACCTGGAGCCCAGCCGCTGGAACGGCACCTCGCGCGAGCAGCGGCTGCCTTTTATCGAGGCCTATTGGGAACGCGGCGACCCAGGCTATTGCGATGGGCCGGGCGCAGAGAATTTTGAACGCCTGTTGGGACGTGTGGATGACACGCTGGCGCGTCTGGCCTATCGGCCAACCGACGCACGTGTCTACGCCTTCAGCCATGGGCAATTCATGCAGGCCCTGCGCACGGTGCTGTTGTTTCCAGGCTGGACGCCGAGGCAAAGGATGGCGAACTTCTGGCCCTTCAATATTCAAAACCCCATTTTGAATGCCGATAAGCTGGAAGTGCATTACCGCAAAGGAATCTGGAGTACAGCGCCCGCGCTACAGAGTGCTGTCACATAGCCCTCGCATAATGTGGTGCACCTTTTGAAATGAGCCCCATGTCGAAAACCGCCCTTCCGTTGCGCCGCCGCTTGGCGCACTGTGTGTTTGCACTCGCCGTGGTTCAGACCGTTGCGTGTACATCGACAACCCCCAAAACGGAAGCTGCCCAAAACCCGCCCACCCCTGCACCGGTGGATGCCGCATTGCCAGCCAAGGTCGCATTCATTGCAGCGCCTTTTCACACCTGGCAGCACTACCGCTTGCCCGGAAAGAAGGCAACCGAGTTCTCGTTCAGCCAGCTGAATGGGCGCGAAGTGGTAGAGGCATCGGCAAATTCGTCGGCCAGCATGCTGCGCCTGCCGGTGCGTGTAGAGGCGGCCAATCTTGGGCGTATCAAGTTCTCGTGGATGGTTCCCGAGTTGATCGCGCAGGCCGACATGGCCATGCGCCAGTCAGACGATTCGCCGGTCCGGGTGGTGCTGGCGTTTGAAGGCGACCGGTCCAAGTTCTCGATGAAAAACGCGATGTTGTCCGAGCTATCACTCGCCATCACTGGCGAGCCATTACCCTATGCCACGCTGATGTATGTCTGGTGCAATACGCGGCCCGCAGGTTCCGTCATCGTCAACGCACGCACCGACCGCATCCGCAAGCTGGTGGTGCAGTCGGGTGCGAAGGACCTCAGCCATTGGCTGGACTATGAGCGCAATGTGCGTGCCGACTTTCAGCAGGCCTTTGGTGAAGCCCCCGGCGCCCTGGTCGGCATCGGCATCATGACCGATTCCGACAACACCCAGACCAAGACGCATGGCTGGTATGGGCCACTCAACCTTGTTGCCGAAAAGTAAGTAGCCAGGGCGCAGTTCAGCGCCCGAGCACCGGCTATTGCTTGCCCGGCTTGGGCTTGGAACCGAACAGATCTGGCACCACCACACCACGCGTAGCCTGCACGAGTTTGAAGAACACATCGGTGTTGTCCATGACGCCGGTAAACGCCCAGGCACCGGGGCCAAAGGCTGACAAAGGCACATCGGTCGCGGTGTGTGCAGCCGAGCTGCCAGGCACCTGACCCGTCACCAAATAGTCACCAAACGCAGAGTCGCGCTCCAGCGGGTTGGCGGGGTAGGCCTTTTGCGGATGCTGCTGCGCCATGGGCTGTTGACTGTCGCGCTGCGGCGTGGCATTGGTACGCCAGTCTTCATAACGGTCCGCATTCGCGCCGTAGCCCACGAGCAGGCGGAAGTCGATGTCGGTGGTTTGCGGGTAGCCGTCCGCAGCAATGCGGTACTGCGGGAAACCAGCCTTCTCGTAGATACCCACCACCTTGTCGCGCAGATTGGCCACCCCCTTTTGTCGCGCCATCTCCTGCAGTGCATCGTCCTTCAGCATGGACCCGCCGATCAACGCGGCGCCAGAGCACTCATGGTCCGCCGTGACGATGACCAGCGTGTCGCGGTGGGCCTTGGCGTAGTCTTGCGCTACCTTCACCGCGCGGTCGAACTCGATGGTGTCCAGCATCCAGCGCTCGCTGTCCATGGCGTGGCTCTGTTTGTCGATGGACGCGCCTTCCACCATCAGCACAAAACCCTTGTCGTGGTTGGATAGCACTTGCAGCGCCTTGTCGGCCATCTCGTCCAGCATGGGCTGGTCGGGGAAACCATAGTCTTCCACCACGCTGCCGGTGATGCCGGTTTTCTTGCCACGGCGCCCGTCAATCTTGTCCAGCGCCACGTTCATGTTCGAGAACGCAAACAGGCCCAGCAATTGCTTGGTCTTGCGTGCGTCCACCGCGTTCAGTTCGGTCTTGTCGGCAGCGTAGTGGAATTGTGCGGTCTGGAACTCGGCGATCAGGTCACGCTGCGTGTCCATGCGGCCCGGTGCGGCGCCCCAGCGTTTGACGATCTCCGACGTATGCGCCTCGGTGGCGGAGAAGGCGTAGTCGTTCTTGTCCGAACGTGCAGAGCCCGGTGTGTTGGCCGGCAGGAACCACTTGCGCCCGCCACCCATCAGCACCGACAGGCCGGTCAGCTTGCGGTCGTCCAGAAACTGGTCCACGATGCCGGTGCCCGCGCCGCGGTCGGATGTATGCACGGCATTGCCGGCTGGTGTGGCGTCGAACACGTCGGCCGTGGTCACGATACCCAGCGCCTTGCCCTGCGTGCGGTGCAGGTATTCGCTCAAGTACTCGATACGCGGGTTGTCAAAGGCGTCAATGGTGTCGTCGGGGAACACGCCTTCTTCATTGTTGTTGTTCTTGTTACCCAGCACGTACGAGCTCATGCCCGGCGACGAGTCGGTGACGATGGAGTTCAGCGATGCGGTCTTGACCATGCCGGTGACGGGAAACGTGTCCATGGCCAGCGGCTCGATCACCTTGCCCTGGGCATAACCACCATGCACGATGCGCGCGGCCGTGCGATGCGCGGCACCCATGCCGTCGCCTAGCAGGATGATGATGTTCTTGACCTTTTGTCCGCCGGCCAGCAGCGGGGTGATCTCGAAGTTGCCGGTGGCTGTCACGCTCTGGCCATCAGTCTGCTTGGCAACGATGGAGAAGGTGTGCACGCCGGGTGCATCCACACTGACGGCGCGCACCGTGGCGATGCTGGCATTGGTGGGAATGTCTTTCAGGCAACCAGTGCTGCAGGACCGCAGCGCGACGGTGGTCGCCACCGGTTTTCCGTCGATCAGAAACTGCGCCTGTGTGATGCTTTGGGTGGTGGCCTGGCCGCTGGAGTCGGGGCGCACGGTGGCTTGCAAGTCAAAACGTTGGCTTGGCAAAAAGCGCGCAATGACAGGCGCGGCGCGCTGGCTGCTGAACAGCTCGCTGGGCGGTGTCAAGCGGCTGACGCTGGGGGCTGCATGGGCCGTGGCGCTGGCGCCGAGCAAGGCCGCAACCAGCAGGGGCAATGGATGAACGCGTGGGGATGGTTTCATGGCTGGGTAGGGATGAGAAGAGAACGAGGATGGGGGAAATAATTCAACGGGCAGCCTGCGTGGGCGCGTCCATGTGCAACTGGAACCAGCTAACGCGACCATCGGGCAATTCCAGCCGGCCCACATGCAGGGTGCCGGTCACTTGCCAGCGGCCGGGCAGGTAGTGGGCAGGCAGGGTTTCTTGCGTCGGCGGCAGAAAGACCGTGAGGGTGCTGGCGGCCAGGTCGTCGGCATCCCCGTCGGCCGCTTCCGCCATGGTGACTGGCGTGGGGCTGAGAAAGAAGCGGCCCGCAGGCGCATCGTCTTGCGCCACCTGGTAGCCGACGATGCGCACATGCTGGCCGCTCAGATCCCTAATCTTGGGGTTTAGCTGCAGGCCCGCGCGACCAATGGGGTGCTGGAAGAAATCGGCGAAACGGATGTCGGCGACGGCGCTATCGGGCGCGGCCCCCCAGGCGCTGCCGATCAGCAGGGTGAGGGCGAGCGCAGCAATGCGCAGAAGGAGGGGCTTGGCGTGCATGGTGTGGAGTGGAGCGCGGCGTGCACCCGTAGGTTGGATACAAATACTATGGCTCCGGCATGACGTTTTTGTGACAAACTTGTGGCGTTGCAGCCCTGCATCGCCCTTTGCTTGCTATCGTAAATATAGCTGCTGCCGCATATTCCGCGAGGGCTAGAGCCACTTTTTAGGAATCTGGGTGCACGTGCGCAGCCGCACCAACAAATTCTCGAACTATCCGTAAGATCATTACGGCATGTGTTTCACATTTGAATCACACCGATGCCAGTCTTACCTTCAAGGGATGGAAACATGAAACCTACCAGTCTGATTTTCTCCGCCCTTATCGGCGCGGTTGCCAGTGCGCGCTCCATGACGCCAATGGCCACCATCGTGGCTGCACGGCTTCTGCACCGTAACACGCCAGGGCAATTGGCCTTGTTGGACCGCCCGGTATTCAAGGCTGGCGCCTTGGTTATTGGCGTGGGTGAGTTGTTCGGCGACAAGATGAAGACCGCGCCGGACCGCACGGTTTTTTTGGGTCTGTTGGCGCGGGTGATGAGCGCAGGCATCGCAGGCGCTGCACTGGCTCCCCCGGGGCGCGAGAAGGCTGGCGCTGCAACGGCAGTTGCAACCGCCGTGCCGCTTGCGTACATCACGCTTGCCGGCCGCAAACAAGCCATGGCGCGCATTGGTCAAACCCGCAGCGGCTTGATCGAGGACGCGCTGGTCGTCGCCGCAGGCGCGGCGATTGTCGCGCTGGCTGTCAGGCGCTAAAGCTGCTGGTCCTTGTTCCTCCGTTATGGAAAGCGACGCACGATCTCCACGCCAACATATGCTGAGCGACCGGCTGCCGCCTCAAAGTAGCGGGCATTGCCGTCATTCACAATGACGGAGCCTGCGTACACGCGGTTCGCCGCGTTGTCGATTCGGACAAATTCCTTCACCTGTCAGGCGCCTGATGTTTGCTGGAATTGCGCCCCCAGATTGAGAGTGGTGTAAGCGTCGGCTGCTTCGCTGTTGGTGTCGTTGGCGGTGGTTTGGCCCATGTGCCGGATGTCCATCGTGAAGGTGCCCGGCAGGGTTTTTGGCTCCCACGCCAGTTGGACAAACAGCTGTCGCCCCGGAATGCCGGGTATGCGATTTTCGGCGGGTATGGTCAGCGTGGCGGTGGCACAGGGACTGGTGATGCATGTCCTGAAACTGTCGCTATAAGTGGCATCCATAAGAGTCAGCGCAGACGTTAAGTGCATGCCACCCCACCGGCCATCCGCTGAGACCTCCAGACCTTGTCGCAGGCTGCGGCCCGCATTTTGAAATGTTGACCGACCCCCTGTGTTCGACAGGACGGCGATTTCGTTGTCCGTGCGGGTGTCGAACACCGTGGCGGTCCATCCCCAATCGGCATGCCGCGCACGCAGGCCTAATTCGCTGTTACGGCTGCGGCTGGCCTGCAGCTGGCTGTTCAACCCGCCCGCCCCCGAAACGCGGTAGGCCACTTCGTTCAAGGTGGGCGTCTTAAAGCCCAGCCCCGTACTGGCATAGGCTTGCAACGTGTCAGTCAAGCGGTACCGCAGTCCGAGCACGGGCATGGTCCCGGAATATTCGCTGGAGCCGCTGTCATCGGGGTTGCCAGCCGCCACGTAATTGTCAGTGGAGGTCATGCGCACACGGGACTGCCTGAGCCCCGCGGTGGCAGTCCACACGGCACTCTCCCATTCGATCTGGGCATACGGGTCCAGCGTGGTTGCGGTGTTCAGCTCGTTACGCCGCAATCGACCTGTAACGCCTGACTGACTGGGCGTCGTGGCCGCTCCGGTGAAGTTGTCGAATCCGCGTCGCCATTCGTTTTTTTGGTCGGATGCCAGACCAACAGACGCGGTCAAGCGCCCGGTACCACAATCGCGGTCGACACGCCAGCGGGCATTGATGCCGCCGTAGCTGCGATCCAAATCGATCACGCCGCCAGGGCTGGTGGCGGCCAACTGTGTGGTGGCCGGAATGGCCTGGTACTGCGTGACCGCGCGTCGACCAACATAGCCCATCAACTCCAGCCGTTGCCCGCCGCCCAGACGGTGCTCCCACGCCGTGCCCACCTGGGTTTGGTCAAATCGCTTTCGGGTATCGAACATGGTGGCGTTTGGTGTGGTCTGGTAAGGGTTGGCGGTAAATTCGGCCCGGGACATTCCCAATGGGTCCTGCGCGGTTCCGGTTTGTCGGTTGACGATGACCACCACGCGTCCATCGTCATAGGGGTGGGACAGTTTGAGGTAGCCCGTGTCGCGCCGCGCGGCCGATTGGGGCCGCACGCCATCGGTTGCGAAGCCGGATGCATCCAGCGCGTAGCTGACGGCGCCGACCGTACCCTGTGCCTGCGTCGATACTCGCCGCAGGCCATCGGCGCCGGCTGCCACTCCGGCCTGCAAACTGGCGTGCGTTCGCCCTTCGTTGGTGTAAAGCGCAATGACGCCACCTGCGGAGCTGCCGAAGAGCGCGGCATAGGGGCCGCGTATGACCTCGATGCGCTGCGCCATCACCAAGGGAAAATTAGCGGCCTGGCCCTGGCCATCGGGCGCGCTCGCAGGAATGCCATCGACAAACAGCCGCACGCCACGCACACCAAAGGTCGAACGCGCACCAAAGCCCCGCACTGATATTTGCAGGTCCTGGGCGTAGTTTTGCCGGTTCTGAATCAGCAGGCCTGGCACCCGCCCAAGGCTTTCCGACACATTGACCTGCAATTGACCACCGTGGATCTCATTCTCTTCCACGACGTCCACCGTGGCGGGTGACGACCAGCGCCACCGCTCAAGCGCAGCGCCGGCAACGACAACTGGTTGCAAAGCGCTGACATCCATCACCGCTGGTGCGACGTTTTGCGCATGCGCCATGGCTGGCGCAAGGTACCTAAACAAAAGTGCCGTGCGCTTTAATGTGTTCATCGCTTGGGGGTGAACGCCGTGCAGGACTGTACCGCCCGTGACCGCGCGGAGTATGTGGTGCAGCGCACCGAATCCCGCACGCCTTTGCGTGAGGATCACCTGTAACAAGGATTCACCATGCACCGCAAACTCTTGACCGCATCCATTGCACTGCTGTGCTCGGGCAGCCTCCTCGCACAGCCCAGTACAGCCAGCACACAGCCACCTGCTCAGACCATTGGGGCCAACCCGCAGTTGCCCAAGCCGAACAAGCAGACCATCCCGACCGTGCATATTGCACCTGCCAAGGGCTGGCCGGAGGGCGCGCGACCGATTGCAGCCGCTGGTCTTTCGGTGGCGCCACTGGCCACCGGTTTGGACCACCCGCGCTGGATCTACGTGCTGCCCAACGGCGATGCGTTGGTGGCCGAGAGCAATGCGCCACCCAAACCCGAAGATGGCAAAGGCATCAAAGGGGCCGTCATGGGCGTGGTGATGAAGCGCGCTGGCGCGACCGTGCCCAGCGCCAACCGCATTACGTTACTGCGTGACGTTGACGGAGACGGCACGGCCGAGCTGCGCACGACCTTCCTGCAGGGCTTGAACTCACCCATCGGCATGGTGCTGGTCGGGAACAACTTCTACGTAGCCAACTCGGATGCCATCGTCCGCTTCCCCTACGTCGCCGGTCAGACGCAGATCACGACCACGCCGACCAAGGTGTTCGATCTGCCAGGCGGCCCGATCAACCACCACTGGACCAAAAACATCATTGCCAATGCCGACGGCAGCAAGCTGTATGCAACGGTGGGCTCCAACAGCAACGTGGCGGAGAACGGCATGCCGGCCGAAGAAGGCCGTGCGGCCATATGGGAGTTCGACATCGCCAGCGGCAAGGGCCGTCTGTTCGCCACTGGCCTGCGCAACCCCAACGGCATGGCATGGGCAGGCGGCAAGCTCTGGACGGTCGTCAACGAGCGCGACGAGATCGGAGACGACCTGGTGCCCGACTACCTGACGTCTGTCACCGACGGCGCGTTCTACGGCTGGCCGTACAGTTATTACGGCCCGAACGTCGATGTGCGTGTGAAACCACCGGCCCCCGAGCGGGTCGCCAAGGCCGTGAAGCCCGACTATTCTCTGGGCTCACACGTCGCCCCTTTGGGCCTCGCTTCATCCGAGGGCGCCGCACTACCCGCTCCTTTCAACGCGGGCTTCTTCATTGGCCAGCACGGCTCCTGGAACCGCAAGCCGCGCACTGGCTACAACGTGGTGTTCGTGCCGTATGACGGCAAAGCGATGCCGACGGCGCAGCCTGTGGTTGTGTTGAGTGGGTTTGTCAGCGCCGACGGGGATGCGTATGGCCGACCGGTCGGCGTGGCGATTGACAAGCGCGGTGGATTGCTTGTCGCTGATGACGTCGGCAATGTTATCTGGCGCGTTACGGGTGCGGGGGGCGGTGTGCAGCCCGCGTCCCCGGCCAATTGATTGCACGGTTTCCTCCTATCTCAGTTTTGAAGCCGTTCAGGCAAACAGTTCGCGGTCTTTGATTTTGCGGGCATCGCTGTAGTCTTCTTCCCACCAGGCCTTGTCGCCGGGCTTGCGTGGCGGTATGGCTAGTTGAAGCTTTTTCTGGGCGGTGGCTGCATCTAACTGGGCGACGCGGAAGTGGTAATGGTCGAAAATGCGCAAGGCCTCTACAACGTAGGACACGGCGATGCGCCTGTCCTGTATCAACAACAAGTTTTCACCGTTGGATGTATCGGCAGCGCCTGAGAAATTGAACGACCCCATGTAGACGCGGGCCGTGGGTTTGTCAAAGTCGATCACGACAAACTTGTGGTGCATACGCGTGCCGCTCCCACCTACCGGCTCTGACTTGAAAGGCTCCGGCACGTTCTTGCCCGTCAGCGCAGCAGGCTGCACCAGGGTTACGCTGCCGTCCGGTTTTTGCAGATCCAGCCCTTGTGTGTAGGGAGCCTTCAGATCGCCTACCGCATGGTCGGAGATGCCGTAGGAGAACACATTTTTTTCCTTCTGCAGGATCTTGATGGCGGTGCGTATCGGGCCTGGCGTCTGGTACAGGAATGCGAGCGAGAAAAACAGGCTGGACTGCGTGCCATTGCCGATGTCGTCCGCAATCGACTGCAGCACAGCATTCTTCCTGGCACGGGGTGAAAAGCTGATCTGCGCGCCGATACCTTTGAGCCCCAGCTGTTGCCAGCTTGCCGAAACGGTAGCGCCGAAAACGGCCGCCTGGTTGTCGTTGACCCAGTAGTCATCAAACGCCGTGCGGAACAGTTTGACCACGCCCTTGCCGCGCAGAATGATGGCATTGTTGTTTTGCACGAAGAACCCGCGCCACGAGTGGTTGGTAGATCCGCAAACGGCGACCTGCACCTTGGGTCCATCGACCACGATGGTCTTGTTGTGTTGTAGCGATCCCATGTGCTGGCGCTTCACGTTCTGTGCACCGGCACTTGCCACAAGCCGTTGGGCCGCCAGGGTTTCGCTGGAGTTTGCTGCTCCGTGTGCTCCCTCATCGTCGATGATGATTTGCAGGCGGCGGCCCAGCTTCTCCATGCGCGACACGATGCCGGGCTCATTAAGGTCATACACAACCGCCCGCACCAAGGCCTTTTTGTCGCCAATGGCCTGGTCCAGCACTTCCAGAATGGCGCTGCGCGCCTCAAAACCCATCCACGCTAGTGCCTCAGCGGCTTCGGGATGGGTGGGTACAAAGTTCAGATCCACATCGTTCTTGCCTGGCAGCAGTGTGGCTATCGCATCCGCGCCGTACCGGTCAACAAAAGCCTGAGACGAGACAAAGCCGCGAGTGAACGTGACGTTGAGCTGATCGGGATAAGTCTCGCGCTGCAGTTCGATGGCGGCTTCCTGCGCTTCGCCATAGCTGAGTTCACCAGCCGTGTTCATGAAGACAGGCGAAACCCGGTAGACGAATGCGCCAATCATTTCCGCATTGCGGGGGAAGTGCACCCAGCGAAATTTTTGTATCGGGGAGAGGCGGGTGGACAAGGCGTTGGGGTTGACAGAATTTTCGTTGCCGGGAAGCGCGAGGCGGTTCTTCAGGCTGAAGAATTTGCTGCCCTTGGGCTCCTTGTACTCGATCGCGAAGCCCACAAAGTCTTTGGGCGGCTTGTCCTTCTTCCAGTTCATGGCCAGCAATAGCATGCCATCGCCACGGTGTAATTTGAGTGTGAATAGCGCGGCTTTGTTGGTGCCGCTAACCTGGAATTCTCCGGCCATGGTGAAACCTCCGCAATCTCAACGTGTGGCGAGTGTGGCTGCCGCTTGCGCCCATTGGCGCGCCATGGCCGGGGTGTTGTAGCAGGTGGTGGCGTGGCGGGTGCTGCACACGGCGCGCTCCATCAACTGGATGTCGGCCTCGTGCTGGCGGGCCACATGGGGGTCTTCAAAAAAGATGACTTTCTGGCAACGCTGGTCTAGCACCAGCTCGGCAATTTGCGCATCGCCGCCCAGCGGACCGCTCTGGTAGCAGCTAACCCAGGGTTGCAAGGCTGGCCAGCCGCGCGACCAGGCCATGGCGTTCAAGCGGCTGCCGGTGGTGCCGGTGGCCACGCGCCCTGCAAAGCGAGAGAGTGTGTCGAAGTGCTCGGCGGCAAAGGCCACCATGGTGTCCTTCAGCGCGTCGTGGGCGATCAGCGCGGCCACCTGGTCTTCGAGTGCAAACAAGGGAGCGGCCTCGGACGCGCTGGTCGCGTCCAACCCGGCGTTGGCGAGCTCCACGGCCACCCACTCCATGGCTCCGACCAATGTGGAAACAAAGGGTTTGCCGTGGATCACACATTGGCGTTTGAGGGCTAGGGCTTCGGGGTAGATCGATGTCGGGTCTACCGGGTCGATCAGGAAGAACACGCCTTCCAGCGCATCCGCAGGCTGCAGGCCGCCCGCCATGCGCGAGACCAGGCGCATCAGGCCGCCATCGCGCCCGTTGCCCACGGCGGTTAGCTGGTCCGTCAGCAGTTTGTACTTGGTCAGCGTATCAAAGGCGCCGCCGGTGGCGTGCAGCCCAAGGCCCAGGGCTTGCAAGCCAGGCGCACAGGCGCGTGCCCAACGCAGCAAGCTGCTGTCGGGGCCTAGACGGTGCAATCGGTGAGCGACGAGTCCAAAGTTCATGGTGTTAAACCTTACATCAGTGCCCATTGTCCTTGTCTTTGAGCTGCTGCAAACGCGCCGTTCGGTTACCGCGTGGTAACTCGGCCAAGTGCTTCGCCGCAATGTAAAAGGCGGCCCAGTCGCCGTGCTGCTCCTGGAACAAGGCTTCAAATGCGCCCACCCAATCGTCGTAGGCGGCCAGTGCGCCAAAGGCAGCATTGTTGGCGTTGGCGACCCATGCGTCATAACCTGCGTAACCACCCCACTGTTGCTTGAGTTGCGCGTAGGACTGCCTGAATTCGGCATAGACGGCGGTCTTGCGCGCCTCTTGCTGGCCCGCTGGCAAAGACATCCCTGCATCGCCCGCGTAGATGGTCAACAGCTTATGGCGCGTGTCGGCCGTCAAGGCCCGGAAGGCCCGGCGCCGCTTGTCAAAAGCTTCGTATTCCGATTGGGCTGGCGGGTCGGCCTGGCCTGCCAACCACGCGCTGCTGCCCAGGCGCTCCACAGCGGTGGCGAACGATTCGTTGAAGGCGGTGTCGTCTTTCACATACAGCACCTGGTGCGCCAGCTCGTGAAAAATCATGCGCGCCAGTTCGCCCTGCGGGTAGTTGATGAAGGTGCTGAGCAGCGGGTCGCCACCGATCCAGTTCGTCCAGCCCAGTGTGGAGTAGGCGGGCACTCCGTAGACACTGGCCTCCAGCCCTTGGTCGCGTAGCGCTGTGGCTTGCGCCTGCGCGTCCTGCTCGCCAAAGTAGCCACGGTAGCCTATACAACCCGTCACCGGAAAGCACCAGGTTTGCAAGGTCAGCGAGTACGCCGGGGCGGCCACCACATTCCACACCACGGCACGCCGGGGCAGTTGCGCATACCGCCGGTAGCTGGCGTTGTCGGGCAATTGCAGGGTGTCACTGGCATACCGCCGGATCTGCTGCGTCAACTGCAGGCGTTGCTTCAGTGCAGGGGGCGTGCTGTCGTCGGCTAGCCAATCGTCCACCGGCCGCGCCGCCTGCATGATCTTGATGTGACCGCTGGCAGACTGCGCCAGGTAGGCCATGTCGGTGCAGCCTGTAGCCAATGCGGCTAGCACCAACAGGACGGTCACGCCTCTTGCAACCCGCATGTCTTATTTGTCCAGCGATGGCTGTATAAAAAAGACCATACCAAACGCACCCCAAGAGACCGTTTTGTCCCCCACGGTGGTGTAAGAAGCAACTCCCAAGGGGTGGTAGGTGGACGCCAACGCAGCCAGTGCACCCACACCCAGCATGCCCGCGACCGGGCTGCGCTGAGCGACCGACGCCTTGATCTTGGCGCGGTGTTGATCTGGAGAAGGATTGAGTGCGAATGCCAGGGCAACGACGACGCCGACTACGGCGATGGAAACGATGGGGGTTTTGGCCATGAAGGAAATTTTCTCTGTTTTTACGACGACACAGGCCATAGTCATCGTTCGTCAGGCGAAGCATCCAGGCGGTTAGAGGATGATTGTGCCCGAGCCCAACCTAGCTCGCAAAAACGGTGCCCAGGTCGGCAAAGCCCTTAACCTCGATCGGGTTGCCAGATGGGTCCAGAAAAACATGGTGGCAATGGCGTACAGCGCGATGGCCATAATCGTGCAACATGAAGCAAGCCCCGCACCACCACGCACAGGTCTTTGGTTCGCCTTGGCCAAGTGTCTATGGCACGCACCTGGATAGTGGCCGCCATTTTGGCCGCCATTGGCATGCGGTATTTGGTGTGGGGCTGCTGGAAGATGGCGCGCAACGATCCGCCAGCGGGCGAGGCTCGGTAGAAGCCTTTGCGGGTGATGTCATCACCACCAACCCCGGCGAGGTGCATGACGGGCAGCCGTTGGGCGGAGCGTCGCGTCGTTGGCGCATGGTGTATATCGAACCGGCAGTAATGGCGACCATGGCGGGCCACCCCGAGGCCACACACCTGCCCGCCGTGGAGCTGACCCGGCCGGTCTTTCAAGACCCGCAACTACGCCAGGCGCTGGGCCAACTGCTAGCCCGGCTTGAGCGCTGGAGTGGGGGTGTACATACCTCGGCCGCCGATGCACTGGCGTGTGAGGAGTTGCTGGTTGCCGTGTGCGGTGGTTTGCAAACCCAGTACGCAGTTGCTGTGCCGGAGCTAGTGCACAACACCGATCTGCGCCAGGTGCACGCGCGCTTGGCCGATGCCCCGCTGCAGCCACCTACGCTGACCGAACTGGCGGTCACGGTTGGCATCAGTAAGTTCCAATTGCTGCGCCGCTTTGAGAAAGCCTATGGCCTGACGCCCTATGCCTGGCTGCTACAGCAACGCACCGAGCTGGCCCGTCGCCAGATCCGCAATGGGGCCAGCCTGGCCGATGCGGCAGCCGCCAGTGGTTTTGCCGACCAGAGCCATATGACGCGTATCTTCACGCGCCAGTTTGGCTTCACGCCGGGTGCGCTGCGCCAGGCATCGGGTTAGCCGGATTGGCGCAATACCAACTTGGGTTCTGCAAGGTAAAGCTGGTGTTTGATTTTAGGATTGGCAATGCGCGCCATCAGCGCAACTGCTGCGCGTTCGCCCAATTCACTTGGCCGAATATCGATGGTGCTCAATGGTGGATTCGAGTGCGCCGCGTCAAGAACGTTGTCGAATCCCACCAAGGCAAAGTCAGTTCCAGCACGCAGGCTTTTTTCTCCTAAGGCTGCGAGTGCTCCAAAGGCGGTGACGTCGTTGTAACAAACTGCAGCGCTGGGCCGGGGGGATACTTGCAACATGGTGGTCATCGCCTCCCACCCGCCCGGACGGCTTGGGGCCGAAAGGACTATCAGGTTTTTTTTAACGGGTAGGCCTGCGGCTTCAAGCGCTTTGGCGTAGCCGCGCAAGCGCTGGTCGTATACAGCGCCGGACTGTCCGCCGAGGAAGCCGATGTGGCGGTGTCCAGCGGCCAGCAAATGACTTGCCGCCATGTACACGCCCCGTTCATTGTCCGAGCCGACATAGTCGTAGCTTCCAGAGCCCAAAGAACGCACCATCACAACCAGCGGAATACCCCACGCCTTGACCTCTTTAGGCAACGAATTCGGCGTTCCAAGTGCAGGACAAATCACAATACCCGCAGCGTTCTGCTCGCGCATGGAAAGTAGCACCCTACGCTGCCGATCAAGGTCTTCGTGTGTATGCGCCATAAGCACGATGTACCCGGCATCAACCAGTTTGCGCTCGATGCCCACCAGCACCTCGGCAAAGAAGGGGTTCATCAAGTCATTAATGATCACGCCCACCATGTTGGACGATTGGCGTCGCAGTTCTGCCGCGCGCCGGTTGTACACGTACCCGAGCGCGAGTGCAGCTTCGCGAACACGCTGCGCAGTCGCATCGCGAATGCGGTCACTGCCTTGAAGGACCAACGACACGGTCGACTTTGAAACCTTGGCTTCTTTCGCAACGTGAAGGATCGTGATCGAACGGTTTGGAGTGGAATCGCGTTGCATCAATGGTCTCAATAAATTCGAGATAAGTCGCCGGGGAAAATATTGGATCGTTCCAAGAAGTATTTCAAATAAAGAACAGAGTTTACTGCGCGGCGCGGTTTACCCCGGTTGATAGGCTGTCTAGGCGTTTTCCCTAGGTTTGTCGATTAACACTTGCCAAATAATTGGAACGTTCCAATAATTCACGTAGTTCTTCAAAATACCAATGCTGAAATACAGAAATGACAAGTGACAAGCGCGTTACCGGATGGGGGCTCATCGGAGCCAGCACCATCGCAAGCGAGCACATGATCAGCGCGATCCGTGCTCAGTCGGGCCATGACGTTGTGGCCGTGGTTAGCAGCAACGCACAGCGAGGGCAAGCCTTCGCTCACACGCACGGTGTGGCTCGGGCCTATGACGACGTCGCGTCGATGCTGGCTGACCCGGCGGTGCACGCTGTGTACGTCAGTACCACCAACGACCTGCACTGCAGCCAGGTTTTGGCCGCCTCGGCGGCGGGTAAGCATGTACTTTGCGAAAAGCCACTTGCGTTGAAAGTAGCCGACGCGTTGGCAATGAACACTGCTTGCCGAAACGCGGGTGTTGTTTTGGGTACTAACCACCACCTGCGAAATGCTGCCACGCACCGGTGCATCCGGGAACTGGTGCAGGGCGGGGCTATTGGCAGGCCATTGTTTGCGCGGGTGTTCCATGCGGTCTACCTCCCGCCGCATTTGCAGGGATGGCGGCTGGATAAACCGGAGGCCGGAGGTGGGGTGATTCTGGATATCACCGTGCACGACGTCGACACCCTGCGCTATATCTTGGGCGCAGAGCCGGTCGAGGCAGTCGGGCTCACGCAATCTACGACCATGGCTCGTGAAGGCCTGGAGGACGGTGTGATGGCTGTGCTCCGTTTTGATAACGGTGTATTAGCGCAATTGCATGACGCATTCACCGTGAAGCATGCCGATACGGGCATCGAGATTCACGGGGAGAAGGGCTCGATTGTTGGTCGCAACGTGATGACCCAACAACCAGTCGGTGAAGTGCTGCTGCGCACCGCCGCTGGCGAGCAGCCCATCGCGGTCGAGCACACAAACCTCTATGAGCGTGGGGTTGCGGCATTTTGCGATGCGATGCGAGGCGAGGGAAGTCCCGCCGCCACGGCAGAAGACGGAGTGCGCTCGCTAGCCACCGCAATAGCAGTCGTCGATGCTTGCCGCAGCGGTACGGCTGTGCGCATACCAAACTTTTTTGCCTGAAGGACGAATTATGAGGAAGGTTATTACCGCAGCGCAGGCGGCGGGATTGATTCGCAGCGGCGACATAGTTAGCATTAGCTCGTCCAGCGGTCTGGGATGCCCGGACAAAGTGTTGGCCGCCATTGGTGAGCGCTTTGAGCGCGATGGTTTGCCGCGCGACCTGACAACGCTCAATCCGATTGCAGCAGGCGACATGTATGGGATCAAGGGCATCGACCACCTTGCCAAGCCGGGCCTGTTGTCGCGCATTCTGGCTGGTTCATACCCAAGCGGGCCTTCGTCGTTGCCTATGCCGACCATTTGGCGCATGGTGGTGGAAAACCAGGTTGAAGCCTACAACATCCCAAGTGGCATCTTATTTGACATGCATCGGGACGCAGCTGCCCGGCGACCGGGCGTGCTGACCCAAGTTGGTATCGGCACATTTGTGGACCCTGCCCAACAGGGTTGTGCCATGAATGACGCTGCGCTTAAACATGCTGTAGTACGCAAAGAGCACTTTGATGGTCGGGACTGGCTGTACTTTCCAGTCGTGGTTCCGAATGTTGCAATTATCCGAGCCACAACCGCCGACGAACGTGGAAATCTGACCTATGAACACGAGGGAGCACTTCTTGGTGGTTTGGACCAGGCTTTGGCAGTGCGCAACAACGGCGGTGTCGTCATCGCACAAGTTAAGCGGGTGGTGAAAGAGGGTAGCCTACGGCCACACGACGTGCGTGTGCCGTGCAACTTGGTTGACTTCATCGTAGTCGATCCTGACCAATGGCAGACCACGCAAACAGTCTACGACCCAGCGATCAGCGGTGAAATCTCTCAGCCACTGGCGACTTTTGAAAACCAGGTCTGGGGTCCTGAAAAAATCATTGCCCGCCGCACGGCTATGGAGTTGGCACATGGTCATGCGGTCAACCTCGGCTTCGGCATCTCGGCAAACGTACCACGCATTCTGTTGGAAGAGGGGCTGCATGGTGAAGTGACCTGGGCCATTGAGCAAGGCGCCGTAGGAGGCATGCCCATGCTGGGCTTCTCGTTCGGTTGCGCATCGAATGCAGACGCCATCATGGCTTCACCGAACCAATTCACCTACTTCCAAGGCGGGGGCGTCGATGTGGCACTGTTGTCCTTCCTGCAAGTGGACCGTAACGGCAGCGTCAACGTGTCGAAACTCGGATCGAAACCCTATCTCACTGCTGGTTGTGGCGGTTTTGTGGATATCACTGCGTTTGCGCGTCGCATTGTGTTTTCGGGCTTCTTTACCGCTGGCGCGCAGCTTGAAGTGGGCGACGGAGTTTTGAAAATAATCAAGGAAGGAAAAACCCGAAAATTCGTCGAAACTGCTGAGCACATCACATTCAGCGGCTTGATTGGGCGTCAACGCGGTCAGAGCGTCCTCTACGTTACCGAGCGTTGTGTCCTCGAACTGGAAGATGGTGGACTGGTAGTGCGCGAGATCGCCCCCGGTATTGATTTGCGCAGGGATGTACTCGAACAGGCTGATGTTCCGATGCGCGTAGCGCCAGACCTGCGGCTGATGGATGCTGCACTGTTCCGTGAGCAGCCATTTGGTCTGAAGTTGAAGCCGCAGGGAGTTCGCCGTGGCTGAGTCCTTCATCCACGTCGTACGCGAAGGTGACATTGCGGTTGTCACGCTTGACCGCCCTTCCAAGCTTAATTCTTTGACGCCGTCAATGCTCGATGAACTCGAAGTGATCGCCCGTGTCTTCGACGGCGATGACTCCCTGCGTGTGGTTGTTCTCACCGCTAACGGAGATAGGGCGTTCTGCATGGGGGCGGACATCAACGAGTGGGCGGCCCTACAACCCCTGAATATGTGGCGCCGCTGGGTCAAACGTGGCCATCAAGTATTCGACCAGTGGGCACGCTTGCGCCAGCCCGTAATCACCGCCATAAACGGGCCGGCCTTTGGCGGTGGACTTGAGCTTGCAATAACCGGCGATATCCGCATATCGGTCGAAAAGGCCGAGTTCGCGCTGCCCGAAGCGTCCATAGCAACGTGCCCTGGCTGGTCGGGTACGCAGCGGCTGGTGCAACTGCTGGGTGCTAGCCATACCAAGTACCTGGCGCTTAGCGGCACACGAATGACCGCAGCGCATGCGCTGACGACCGGGCTGGTGCACGAGGTGGTGTCTGCAGATCAACTGCAAACGCGTGCCTTGGCATTGGCGCAGGACATGGCGACCAACGCACCAGTTGCACTGCAATTGACCAAGCAGCTTATCAATGCTGCGTCCGGCGAGGGCGCTGCGGCAACCCTCGAAGCGATAGCTGGCGCACTCGCCGCGAGCACCGACGATGCACGAGAGGGCACCGCCAGCTTTAGGGAAAAGCGCAAACCGAACTACAGCGGCTGCTGAAACACTTACTTCACTTGAAAAGTTACCATGGATCACTCGAAACTACTGAATACTGCCGACGTTCTTGCGCGGCCTCCCTTTGTGGGGAAACTGCTTATTGACGGTGCTTGGGCGGATGCTTGCGATGGCAGTACACGTGAGCGCAGGTCGCCAGCGCATGACACGGTCGTCGGTGTGTATGCCGAAGCTGGCGTGGTTGACGCCGAGCGTGCTATCGCCGCAGCACGCCAAGCCTTTGACCACGGACCTTGGCCCCGTATGAAAGGCGCAGAGCGCGCTCGCGTTTTGCGCGCCGTAGCGGAGGGCATACTTCTACGCAAGCACGATCTAGCGCTGATGGAAACCCTGGAGAACGGCAAGCCGTTGGCCCAGTCGCTGGCGGAGATCGAAGGCGCAGCAGACCTCTGGCACTATGCCGCCACGCTTGCACGCAATCTGCATGGCGATAGCTACAACACGCTAGGTGAGAACACTTTAGGTGTTGTGCTGCGAGAGGCTATTGGTGTGGTGAGCATCATCACGCCCTGGAACTTCCCATTCTTGATCGTCAGCCAAAAGTTGCCCTTTGCACTCGCGGCGGGCTGCACCACTGTCGTGAAGCCAGCAGAGGTAACCTCGGGTACCACCGTGATGCTAGGTGAAATTTTGCTCGACGCTGGCATCCCTTCTGGCGTTGTCAACATCCTGGTTGGTCGTGGCAGCGTTGTAGGTGAGGTTATGGTCACGCACCCTGACATTGACATGTTGTCTTTTACTGGCTCCACCGGAGTGGGCAAGCAGGCAGTTGCAAAGTCGGCACAGACGCTTAAGAAGGTGTCGATGGAATTGGGTGGCAAAAATCCACAAATCATTTTTTCAGACTGCGATTGGGACGCTGCGGTGGATGCAGCTGTCTATGGCATTTATTTCAATGCGGGCCAGTGCTGCAATAGTGGAAGCCGCATTCTGGTACAGGCGGAAATTGCAGAGAGATTCACCGCTGCCGTCGTGGAGAGGTCCAAGCTAGTGAGGGTAGGAGACCCCCTTTTGCCTGGTGTGCAAGTTGGCGCCATCACCACCGAAAGGCAGCTCGAAACAATCTTGTCGCATATAAATGGTGCACGTAGCGCGGGTGCGACTGTGGCGCTCGGCGGCGCGCGCGTGGACACGCGTGGAATGTACGTGGAGCCCACAGTTATGACCGGTGTCACGGCCGACATGGCGATTGCGAAGGACGAAGTCTTCGGACCAGTGCTGGCAGTACTGACCTTCACGGCGCTAGAAGATGCAATTGCTTTGGCCAACTCGACGCTGTATGGTCTGTCGGCCTCTGTCTGGAGTCAAGATTTCAACACCTGCATGACCGCAGCACGACGCATCAAGGCGGGCACGGTCTGGGTGAACACGTTTCTCGAAGGGCATGCCGAACTACCGTTCGGTGGCTATCGTGAAAGCGGCATTGGCCGCGAACTGGGGCGCTTTGCCACGGAAGACTATACCGAGGCCAAGACCCTGCACATGCACCTCGGCGCACGTACCGACTGGTATCTGCCGAAGCCTTGACTTGATCCTAAACACGTACTAATAGAGACAAAACATGAAAATACATCTCATCGCCCTGGCCACCATCGCTTCTTGCGCACTGCATGCTCAAGCCCAGCAGGCCGTAGAGGTTTCCCACTGGTGGACATCTGGAGGCGAGGCCGCAGCGCTCAGCGTATTGAAGGGAAACCTTGAGAAGCAGGGGGTCAAGTGGAATGACATGCCTGTTGCAGGCGGTGGTGGTGAGGCGGCTATGACTGCGGTCCGCGCCCGCGTGACTTCGGGCAATCCACCTACAGCTGCGCAGATGATGGGCTTCGATATTCAGGACTGGGGTAAGCAAGGCGTACTGGCAGATTTGACTGAACTGGCGGCGAAGGAGGGTTGGGACAAGTCTGTACCTAAGGCGCTGCAGAATTTTTCCAAATATAACGGTAAGTGGGTCTCGGCTCCTGTGAATGTGCACTCGACCAATTGGGTTTGGGCCAACAAGGAAGTTCTGACAAAGTCCGGCGTGACCAGTGAGCCCAAGACCTGGGACGAATTCATTACGGCAGCCGAGAAGGTGCAAAAGGCTGGCTTCATCGCCTTGGCGCATGGCGGCCAACCTTGGCAAGAAGCGACAGTGTTTGACGGGGTAGTTTTGGCCACCGGTGGAGTTGACTATTACCGCAAGGCCTTTATTGAGCGTGACCCGAAGGCGCTGAATTCTGCGACCACAGAAAAAGTGTTTCACCGCATGTCGCAGTTGCGAAAGCTGGTTGACAAAGATTTCTCTGGCCGTGACTGGAACGTAGCCGCAGGTATGGTGATCAGTGGCAAGGCTGGTTTCCAAATTATGGGCGATTGGGCCAAAGGTGAGTTCATCAACGCCAAGCAGGTTCCAGGCAAGGACTTCCTGTGTTTCCGTATTCCGGGAACACAGGGCATGGTGTCCTTCAATTCCGACCAGTTCGCCATGTTCAAGGTCGGTGCCGACAAGTCGGCTGCGCAGATCAAACTGGCCAGTGCAATCATGGAGCCGGGCTTCCAATCGGCATTCAATGTAGTCAAGGGTTCTGCTCCGGCACGCACTGACGTGCCAGACACGGCGTTTGACGCTTGCGGTAAGAAGGCTATTAAAGATCTTGCTGAAGCCAATGCCAAGAACACACTGGTTGGTTCTATCGCCCACGGACATGCTGCGCCAGCGTCGATCAAGAACGCGTTTTATGACGTGATCACGCGCCATTTCAACGGCCAGATTGACGATAAGAAGGCTGTAGTAGAACTGACCGCAGCAGCAAAAAACTAACTTTTAAATAAGCGGCATCTTCGATCGAAGATGCTTTTCACCCAAGAAAACGACGTCGAAATATTGACGTATTAGGAGATTTTTCATGAAAGTACATCATTTAGTAGCGGCTTCAATGCTGGCATGCGCTTTGCCGGCTTTGGCTCAACAGAATGTGGAAGTGCTTCACTTCTGGACCTCTGGGGGAGAGGCCTCCGCATTGAATGTCTTGAAGTCCGACTTGGAGAAGAAAGGCGTGCGCTGGAATGACATGCCGGCAGCCGGCGGGGGCGGCGAACAAGCGATGACCACGTTGCGCGCGCGCGTAACCTCAGGCAATCCGCCTGCGGCGGTGTTGCTGATGGGGTTCGACCTGACGGATTGGGCCAAGCTCGGCGTGCTGGCAGATCTGAATCCGCTCGCACAAAAAGAGGGCTGGGACAGTGTGGTGCCCGCCGCCGTGCAACGCTTCACCAAGTTCGAGGGGAAATGGATTGCGGCCCCGCTCGCGATCCATTCGATCAACTGGGTCTGGGCCAACAAGGAAGTATTGGCCAAGTCAGGCGTGACTGGCGAACCCAAGTCTTGGGACGACTTCATCGCTGCTGCGCAAAAGGTTCAGAAAGCCGGATATATTGCGATCGCCCACGGCGGACAGCCATGGCAAGAGGCCACGGTTTTCGACAGCGTGGCGCTAGCCACCGGCGGTGCCGATTTTTACCGCAAGGCTTTTGTTGAACTGGATCCCGCTACTCTAGGATCGCCGACGATGACCAAGGTCTTCCAGCGTATGGGCCAGTTGAAGAGCTTGGTCGATAAGGACTTCTCGGGCCGTGACTGGAACGTAGCATCCGGCATGGTCATTAGCGGTAAGGCCGGCTTCCAGATCATGGGTGACTGGGCTAAGGGTGAGTTCTCGAACGCCAAGAAGCAGCCAGGGACCGACTACTTGTGCTTTCCGGTGCCGGGCACGCAGGGCAATGTCTCCTTCTTGTCTAATCAGTTCGCCATGTTCAAGGTGGG
>NZ_JANXUQ010000200.1 GCF_025356155.1 Rhodoferax sp.
TCGTCACGAAAGACCCGCCGGATTGGCACATCGAGTTGCCCTTTTTCAATCCGCACAGACGCCCGCACCAGCTCCTCCAGCGGGCGCACCAGGCGCCAGTGCATCAGCAGCAAAATGACAATCAGCGCGCCAATGGAAATCTGGGCGCCGTGCTTGAGGTATTGCAGGCGCACCTCGTTGACCTTGCGCAAATAGCCCGCGGTGGACATCTGTATGGTCAGCTTGCCGACCATGGTCTTGTTGCGCTCCACGACGTGGGTGGTGGCATCGACCAGCTTGGGGTCCTCGGGATTGCGGGTACGGGTCGCAAATGGTGTGCCTTTGTCGTCCCAGATTGCGATGGAGACCACATCGGGATTCACAAAAGCAGCCTCCATGATGGAGTTGGCCTGCTCTGCTTCAAACTGCCACAGGGGTTCGCGCAACGCCAGCGCGGTCAATGCGCCCAGATGGTCCATCTCGGTGTGGATCTGCGCGATGTGCTGCTCGCGCAGGTCCGAGGTCTGTTCCACATACGAAAGGAAGGATGCCAGCAACACCCCCACCACCACGGTCAGCGCAATAGCCACACGCAGAGAATGCAGTCGTAGCCACAACTTGCGAAAGCGAACTAACAGGGGCTCGGGTATCCGCATCTTGCATGAGATTGAAGTTTGCGCCACTGTAACGCAAAGCTGCCGCCTATGGCCCTTCTCCATGCAGATGCGCGCGCCGATAGATCACTTTACATTTGGCGAAACAGGTGCACAAAGCTGCGGCTAACCGGCAGGCATTCACCACTGCCTTTTATTTGCACCTCGCCACCATCGTTGTTGCCATGGCTGAACTGTTGCACCTGGTGCAGGTTGACGATGGCCGAGCGGTGGATCTGCAGAAACTGCGAAGGGTCCAGCTCGTCGGCCAGTTCCCGTATGGTCTTGCGGATCAATGCCTCGCCACACTCCCACACCACCAGCGTGTATTTGGTATCCGACTTGATGTAGCGGATCTGCTCCACCGGGATCAGGCGCACCGTGCTGCCCACCGATGCCTTGATCCACTGCAGGTAACGCACCGGTGCAATCTGCGAGCGGATGTGGGCTGATAGTCGGTCCAGGATATTCGTCGTCAGTGAAGTATCCGTGTGCAGCGTCGGCGCCTCCAAACGCTGTCGCAAGCGCCGCACGGTTTCTTGCAAACGCTCTTCGTCCAGGGGCTTGACGATGTAATCTATAGCGCCCTGGCGAAAAGCTTCCACGGCATATTGCGCATGGGCGGTGACAAACACCAGCGCGGCGCGTTGCCCTATGCATTTGGCGGCCTCAATGCCATTCATCCCTGGCATGTGCACGTCCAAAAATGCAATCTGCGGAGCATGGGTATCAAACATTTCCACGGCCTCGCGGCCATTGCGGGCAGTTGCGATGATTTGCAGCTCGGGCCAATTGCGCTGCAGCAATGCGACCAGCCGGTCGCGCAACAGCGGTTCGTCATCGGCCACCAGGGCGGTCACAATTCCCATGTCAGACCAGGCCTTCCAGAATGATTTCGGCCTTGACGCCATGCGGCGTCTGCTCAGTGAGTTCGAGCCGCGCCGTGCCCCCATAAAACGCCTGCAGTCGGGCGCGCAAATTGGCCAAACCAATGCCCGGCTGGGCCGATTCCGACACGCCCTGCCCGGTATCGGCGACCCACAGGCGCAGGGTCTTGCTGGTCCCCTGGGACGCCGTGGCCGCGGCGCCCACCATGATCTGGCCGCCGGCACAACTCGGGTCAATGCCGTGGTGGATGGCGTTTTCCACCAGGGTCAACAAAGCCATGGCCGGGAAACGCAGACCGCGCAGGCTGGCATCGATATCGACGCTGAACTGTAGGCGGTCCGGCATGCGCATCAGCATCAGCTCCAGGTAGGCGCGCACCAGATCCGCCTCCTGGCCCAGCGTGGCGCCCTCCTGTTGAAGCTGCGGCATGGTCGCGCGCAGGTAAGCGATCAGACTCTTGAAGACAGGCCCAGCTTGGGGCGAACCACTCTCCACCAACTCTTGCACGTTGGCCAGGGTGTTGAGCAAAAAGTGTGGCTCGATTTGGGCCTGCAGCAGGTTGAGGCGTGCGTCGGTGGACTGGCGCATCAGGGTTTCGCGTTCCAACGCAAACTGCAGCGCCTGGGCTCGCGTCTGCGCGTCGCGCTCACGCACCAGTGCGGCCAGGGTCACCAGCAGGCCCACGACGGCCGCGCAGATGGTCACCCACCAAAAGCCGACAACGCGGGAGCGCGAATTGGCAAACGCCTGCAAATCACCGTGCACTTCCACCATGTGAACGATCAATGGCCCCAGCGGAGCTACGGCAATCACGCACAGAACCTGCGCCACCCAACGCGGAGCCCAAGTCTGACGCCATGCGCCGGCCATCAGAAAGGCGGCCAGCAGTATGGTGGATACCAGGGTGGTTTCAATCAGGATGGCCGCAAACGGATCGCGGAACATCATCTTGAACACTGGCGCAGCAATCAGGGCGGCGGCCGCCGCCACCAGAATGGGCCTGGAATGCCGCTTCAGAAAGCTGCTGGTCGGGGAAATGGGATGCATGCCCTGACCATACCCAGCGACGCCGGCAGGGTCAAGCAAAGCCCCGGCTTGGCGCGACGGGGCGCGGGAATGCAGGGGTGAATAGCGTTAGCGGCTGGTTTCACCGCCGGGCCGCCCCAAGGTGAACGCACCCCCTCGGGCGGCAGCAGCGCCCCACACGCAGTGGGGAAGCGTGGGGGCTTAGCCTTTTACCTTAGGCCACGCACATAACGCGCGCTGTCAAACTGCGAATCGCCGGCCTCGGCATGGGGCGCATTGGAGGCGTTGGACGCCAACAGGCTGCGCAGTGTGGGCATCACGGAGGGCACTACCTGGGGCCGAATGTCCCTGGGGCGTTGCACGGGTGCGGCGAACATGGCCTGCTCCAGTTTGTCGGCCCACTCGGCCAAATCCGTATGGCCGTCTTCCGCTGCACTGCGCCGTGCGAATCGCACCACATCGGCAGCGTACTCCTGGTTGTTGGCCATCCACTGGGTGTCGGTCACGCGCCCGGTCTTGCGGCGCAGCAAGACGTGCAAGTGAGCGGCGATGGCAAGTTTTTCACTGGCGAGCATAGGCAGTCTCCCGTTACTACTGAATACTTAAGTTCCCATGTGTTCACGGTGCTGGGTGATGTCCAGCCCCGCCACTTCAGAGGCGTCGTCTACGCGCAGGCCCACCATGAGCTTGGCGAACCACAATATGGCTGCACTCATGACAGCGCTGTAGACCACCACGGCCCCAACCCCTATCAGTTGCACGACGACATCACCCTGCACGCCCGCCACGGTTTTGCTGGCCAGCAGCCCCGTCATCAGTGCGCCCACAATGCCACCGATGCCGTGCACGCCAAATACATCCAGGGAGTCGTCGGCGTTGAGCAAACGCTTGAGACCAGTCGCGCCCCAATAGCAGGCCACCCCAGCCACAGCGCCGATCAGCAAAGCAGAAGCCGGTGTGACAAAGCCGGCCGCTGGGGTGATGGCAACCAAACCCGCCACCAGACCCGAGCACAAGCCCAGCAGCGAGGGCCGCCCGCGCACAATCCACTCGCCAAACATCCAGGTGATGGCACCGGCCGATGCCGCAATGTGCGTCACCGCCATGGCCAGGCCAGCACGCCCGTCTGCAGCTACTGCAGAGCCTGCATTGAAACCAAACCAGCCCACCCACAACAGACCAGCGCCGGCCATTGTCAGGCCCAGGTTGAAAGGCTCAAACGATTCGCGCCCATACCCTTTGCGTGCACCAACCATGTAGGCGCAGACCAGGCCAGACACCCCAGCGTTGATGTGCACAACAGAACCACCGGCAAAGTCCAGCACACCGCGCTGCGCCAGCCAACCGCCCGGCTCCCACACCCAGTGTGCAATCGGCGCATAGACGAGCACCGACCACAGGCCCACAAACCACAGCAGCGCCGAGAAGCGCAGGCGCTCGACCACCGCGCCCACAATCAGCGCCGCCGTGATGATGGCAAAACTTAGTTGGAACATGGCGTACACCGACTCGGGCACGTTGGGTGCCACATGGCTGACCGCCACCTTGCCCGCATCTTTCAGGTAATCGAGACCGCTGAACCACAGCCGCGTATCGCCACCCAGCCAACCATTGCCCGGCGTGAAGGCAACGGAATAACCCACTGCAAACCACAGCAGGCTGACAAGGGCTGCAATGGCGACCACGCTGGCCAAGGTGTTGAGCACATTTTTCTTGCGCACCATGCCACCATAGAACAGCGCGATGCCGGGCAGCGTCATCAATAACACCAGTGCAGTGCTGGTCATCATCCAGGCCGTGTCCGCGCCATTGATGGTGTCTTGTGCCACCAGACCGGGGCGCGTCAGCACCACAGGTGCCGGAGCCGTGGGCGCAGCGGCTACAGGCACAGAGGGCGTAGGGCTTGGCGTAGGCGCCACCGCCGCAGGTGCGCTATTGGTGGCAACTGGGGCCTGCGCCCAGGCAGAAACGCCAAGGCACAGCGTGCAGGCCAGCAACTACCTCAGTCCGAATCGGTGCATCTTGTACTTCCTTAATGTCCAACCCTGTGGTTGTTAGCACAAGGCGTGCCACATGGCCCCCGTACGAGCTTCACCAGTTTGGTGCGAAAGTTGCTTATGACACCGTAACCCTGTCGCAATGCCTTCTCCTTCTGTAAGCGTATTGCAGGTCTCATTGGGGATGATTACCTATGCTGTCCAAACTGTCGCACTGGCTAGGCCACCTCAGCGTGGGGCGCAAACTCACGCTGATCTATTTGCTGGATCTGACCGCCGTCATCTACGTGTCGAGCATCCTGATCCACGAGAAGTACCTGGCCATCGATTTCGCGCGCAAAGAGATCGTCGGCACCACCTACACCGAGGCGGTGCGGCAAAACCTGATGGACGTGTTTCTGGACACCCGCAGCGCCGCACACACCAACAGCACTGCCGCACAAGGCCTGCAAAGCGCGCGCGACCTGTATGACGAAGGCCTGCACACCGAGGCCATGGCAGCACGTTTTACCGAGACCTTGAACAGCTTGAGAAGTGCAGATGCATCAGAAAAGCCTGGTACTACACCCAGCGTCAAAAAAGGTGCGCTGCTGGCGCAAGGGCGTGACCTGCTGACCACCATCGGCAACCAGTCCAACCTGATTCTCGACCCCGATCTGGACAGCTACTACGTTATGTCCTTGACGGTGCTGCGCTTCCCCGAGTTGCTGCAAGTGCTGCACGACGCGCACGATTTCATGCAGAGCTGGGGCGCACCCCAAGCTGGCAAAAACCAGACCGCCCAATTGCTGACGCTGGTGGGCAGGCTCGATGCGGTGCTGACCGGCATGGAATCGGACTACGACCAGGCCTGGGCGGCCGGGTCGCCCCAGTTGACGCGGGCATTGAAGGCCACCCGCACGGCGCTGCACACGCAGGCACGCAACTTTCAGAATGCACTGGAGGAAGCCGCCAACAACCCCAGCGCTTCGCGCCAGATAAACAGCATGGAGGGCCCCATGCAACAGGCCGCATTGACGGCGCTGGACGATGCGTGGCGTGTGGCCCTGGTCGAGCTCAATGCACTGCTGGATGCACGGGTGGACCAAATGTTCTCGCGCATGTGGCTGCACCTGGGCACAGCGCTGCTGCTGCTGGGCAGCATTTTGAGCCTGGTCTATTTGGTGGCGAGCCAGATCGCGCGCCCGCTGCAGGCCTTGGCCAAGGTGGCCGACCTGGTGCGCCGCAGTGCCGACTACACGCACCGCGCGCACTGGGTCAGCAGCGACGAAATTGGCCGCCTGGTCACCGCCTTCAACGACATGCTGGCGCAGCTGGACCGCGACCGCATCATCCAGCAAGAGCAGGCCGCACTGGCGGGTGCCGCGCAGGCGCAGCGCGAATTGGTGGAAGGCTTCCCGACACCCATGGTCGTGACCTCGGTGCCCGACCACGAGGTCTTGCACGCCAATGCGCCAGCCCTGACCTGGCTGGGCGATTGCCGGCGCGACCCCTGGGCCATTGGGCTGGAGCCCAATGTACGGGCGCGCTTCTTCCAGCGCCTAGCTGACCACGGCGCGGTCGATGAATTCGAGGTGCGATGGCTCGCCGGTGCGGCACCGTCGTGGGCCGTGCTGTCGGCCCGCCGCTTGCAATTCCAGGGCCGGGAAGCGGTACTGACGGCGTTCGCGCCCATCAATAAACTCAAGCTGCTGGAACAACGTCTGGAGCTGTGGGCCCGGGTGTTTGAAGCATCCTCTGAGAGCATCGTCATCATGAACGCCCAGCGCCAGGTCATCAGCGTCAACCAGTCGTTTGGCCGCAATACGTCGTACGATTTCCACGAGGTCATAGGCGCAGACTTCGCAGTGCTGGTGGACAGCCCGCAAGCACTGAGGTGGATACAGCATCCCGAGAAAGATGTCTGGCAAGGCGAGGTCATGATGCGCCGCATGAATGGCAGCAGCTACCCGGCGTGGCTGATGGTGTCGGCCGTGTACAAAGGCTCGACCAGCGGTGAGGTCGTCAACTTTATCGCCACGTCCATCGACATCACCGACCGCAAGGCGCACGAAGAGCGCATCCACTTTCTGGCCCACCACGATGTGCTGACCGAGCTGCCCAACCGCTCGCTGTGCCAGCAACGTCTTGGCGAGGCTCTGGCCGAGGCACGCAAGACGGGCGAGAAAGTGGCCGTGCTATTCATAGACCTGGACCGCTTCAAGCTGATCAATGACACGCTGGGCCACCATATTGGCGACGGCCTTCTGCGCATCGTGGCGCGGCGCCTGAGCCAGACCGTGCGCGCGGACGACACCGTAAGCCGCCTGGGAGGCGACGAGTTCGTCGTCATCATGCGCCATGTGCGCGACCATGAAGAGCTGGACACCATGGTCAACCAGCGCATGATCCCCACGATACGCCAGACCGCCGTGGTTGAAGGCCACTCCATCGCCGTGTCGTGCAGCGTGGGCGTGGCCGTTTTCCCCGATGATGCCGCGGACCAGGACGCTCTGATGCGCCGCGCCGACGCCGCGATGTACGAGGCCAAATCCGCCGGTCGGGACATGGCGCGCTTCTTCTCCACAGAGACCGACCAGCGCATCCAGGCACGCCAGATTCTGGAAGCCCAGTTGCGCCAGGCCTTGGCCAACGGCGAGTTCAGTCTGCACTACCAGCCCCGGCTGTGCGCCCGCACGCGGCGCATGCTGGGCGCCGAGGCGTTGCTGCGCTGGAATAACCCACTGCTGGGCCCTATTTCCCCCGCAGAATTCATCCCGCTGGCCGAAGAAACCGGCCTCATCAAGGCCATCGGCCTGTGGGTGCTGGACGATGCATGCTCCCAGTGGATGCGCTTCCAGGCCGAGGGCCTGTTTGACCACCTAGAGCTGTCGGTCAATCTGTCAGCCGCGCAGCTGGCCGACCCCGATTTGGTGCCACAGCTGCAACAGGTGCTGGAGCGCACCGGCATGCCGGCAGGCCAACTGGAGCTGGAGCTGACCGAGTCGCACCTGATGGACAACCCCGCCTCAGCGCAGGAGCAGGTGTCTGCGCTGAAGGCGCTGGGCGTGCAGATTGCGATTGACGACTTCGGCACCGGCTACTCTAGCCTGGCGTATCTCAAGCGCTTTGAAATCGACATCCTGAAAGTCGACCAGTCCTTTGTGCGCGACATGCTGGACGACAGCGCCGACGCCGCCATCGTGCACGCGGTCATCGCGCTAGGCCACACACTGGGCTTCAAGGTGGTGGCGGAAGGCGTGGAAAACCTGCCCACAGCGCAGACGCTGACGGCATTGGGGTGCGACGAGTTGCAGGGCTATTGCTTCAGCCGACCACTGGCCGTGCCGGAGTTTCGGGAGTGGGTGAACAACCATGGTGTGCCTGCACAGAGAAGGCGGGCGCGCTGAAAGGTGCACGAAGGGTGCTATGTAATTGATAGCTGCTCGCGCATATTCCACGAGGGCTAGCGGCTGATTTTTCTTAAAGCATTTGCCTGGAATAGGCTTGGCGCTGCAATTTCAACGCATCACGGTCAATGCTGGCATGTAGCAATTCCATATCTGCCGCACACACGCCATGCTGGGCAAAGTGCTGTGGCCATTGGTCTACGATGCGTGCCACTTCGGTGATCAGCGTTTGGGCGCGCGGCTTCTTGATGCCGAACTCGCTAAGTTCGGTGAGCGCATTCTCTAATGTGGACTCCGCACCGCGCACACCTACCGACATCGCCTGGTAACCCAGGTTTTGCAAAGCCGGCACCACGTCATACGCAGGCGACAGCGCGTAGTAGCCGTCAAAGCCCAGGCGCACGCCGTGGTTGCGCTCGTGGTCGTCGGTGTTGTCCATCAGGATGTTGAAGACCATGCGTTTGAACAACTCCTCGCGCATCGCCGTGTGCTGGTCGGGGTGGACCAGGCGCAGCAAGACCGTGGCCAACGCCGGGTAGCTCTCATGCAGGCCCGCGGCGCGCAACACGGTTTTGGCGGACAGGCAATGCAGGCGAATGGCACCGGCTCGGTCAAAGCGCTGGATCGTCAATGCGTGGCGTGCTTTGCCATGGCGGGGCGCCAGCGGTAGCACGCCGGTGGTGGCCACGATGATGCCGGCCATGGCAGCCAGTGTCATCGTCGCGTGTTCGATCAGCGGCGTGTCTACCGCATCGTCCAGCTCACTGAACTTGACGACGCAGGGACCATCTTGCGTTTGCAGCAGTGCCTTGGGGCGGGCGCCGCCCAGTGTTACGCCAGGTTGCAGCAGGCGCTGCATGTTTGCGGCGATGGGCGCTTGCAACTGCACGTCTTCGACCGCTTGGGCCAATTCGGCCAACTGGTTGAGCTGCGGATAAGGCCCGAGATTGCGGGGGGTGTAGCGCTCGGCCGATACAGATATTCCTAGCGCGCCAAAGCGGTCGTCCCCGGCGAACAGCAGCATTTCGAGAATGGACAGGCGCGCCGGCCGGTCCAGGTGGCGGATGATGCGCTCGCCCCACCGGTCTGGCCGGGCATCGTCCAGCGCGCCGGGTGCACTGCCGCGTTCGCCCGCGCTGAAGGTTTGCCCGGCGACCATTGGCAGGTCTTCACTGAGCGGAAAGTTCCACCACGCGGGCGCATAGGCGAACGAGGCGCAGTCCGCAACCAGTTGGGACAAGCGCACCTCGCCCGCCAGCACCGGTTTGCTCGGGTCCACCAGCGCCCAGACATACAGGCGGTCTTGCGGCACATAGGAGCGCGGGTCGACGCCCTGGGCAGATGATTGGCTCACTTGGCATTGCCTTTTGGTGCTTGGGTCTTCATCAGCGCGGCCAGGCCCGTTGCCGTGCGTGCCGAACTGGCGCCCATGGCAGGTGCAACGCCCACCACGGCGAGATGTTTTCTGAGCCCTTGCGGCCGCACCTTGGCCACTTCACGCTCCAGCGCGATGCTGTCGTTTTGGGGCGCAATAAGGTCTGCCAGCGATGCGCTGGGGTTGATCAGCCATATGCACATCACGTACGACGCCATGGCTACTGAGGGATCTCCCTTTTCAATCCGGGCCATGGTGGGCTGGGAGACACCTAGCCGACTGGCCCACTGCGCCTGTGTCTCTGTGCGTCGTTTGCGGGCGACGACGATGTTTTGCGCCAACACCGCAATTTGCTGGATGACGGCTTGCGGGTAATCAGCTGGCTTGGTGTTTTGCTTTGGCATTCATAGATATTACTAAATACCAAAATTTATGCAAATTTATGACTAATTACCCCAACAATCTGTTGTTTATGGGCCTGACGGGCGTTTCTACATTTATTCATAGAACAATAATTCATTCAAAAATTCATCTGTTTATGAATAAATTGCAATTATGATGAGGGCTCGCCCAGCAACACCGCCTTGATCCGTTTGAGCAGCCCGGGGTTGGGCACCTCGCGACCCGACACCAGGAAAGCAATGTTGTCGGCCATCGTCTCTTCGGGGTTGTCCATGTAGGGGGTATTGCCACCCTGTCGCACCAGATAGTCTTTGACGCTGCTGTCCAGCGTGTGCCAAGCCAACTCGCCATTGCGCAGCACCGCGGTCGTCGGCACGCCAGCGCGTCCGGGCAACACTTCCAACAGTCGCACATCGCGCACTGCGCTTAAGGTTTCACGCTTGTGGCGGTCAAGCTGGGGACGGGTGGCCACCAGCAGTGGCATCAAGGCGACGTCGCGTCCGTCGATATTTGTGCGCATCAGGTGCCGGTCATGTGGGGCGTCAGGGTTGGCGATGCGCAACGGCAACCATTGCGCCGGCCACTGTAAAAGCGCGGCTGGCTCGAAACCCAACGTGGCGTACAGGCGTGTGGCCAACGCCGGGTCGTGGCGCGAGACCACGTGGAACAACTCGTGTGCGAGCAACTCGTCGTCGCTATGGCGAGCAGAGGCGCCCACACCGCCGCCAGGCAACACGACCGCATGGGCGCGGGTGTAGGGTTCGTCGTCCGACTCGCCGCCATCGCTGTTGATCAGCAACACCTCTTTTGGCAGACGTAGCTTCAACGTGTTGAAGATCGGCGCCAGCCGCGCCAACGTGGCACGCCAATGCGCCTCGGACTTTACAGACCACGGCACCGCTACACGATGGTGAAACGCCAGAAATTCCTCCCGCGTACTCGGCGGCTCTTTGTGCATAAACACCGAGCGTTGGAAGTCACTGGTGGCCTCGATGTAGTCGTCGTTCGCCATCAGCACGCGCCGATGTGCAAACCAGCCACAGCAGCGTCAGCCAGACACCTTGCCACCTCCACGCCGAAGTTCGACTTTGTTTCATCTACCTTCTCCCCGATCATGAAAGCGGCGATTCTACTGACCGGGTTAGGAGATGGCGCCTGGGTCGGGCCTTCTGGAATAGCTTCAAAATTGATAGCGGGATACGCATATTTCACGAGGGCTAGCGGCCTATTTGGCTCAAGGCATTGCGCCAACACCGCATCCCCGAGCTGCATTTACGGCATGTGCGGGTAACCAGTGATCTGCTGGATCGCCCGGTACAGCGGTTGCAACCGGCCATACATTTTCTGGTACACGCGCAAGTACAGCGCGTTGTAGACCGTGTGGTTGGCGGCGATGGGCGTGAAGGTTTTGCCGATGCGGGTCATGGCAGTCACCGCGGTTTCAAAGTCAGGGTACAGGCCCAGCCCCACAGCGGCGTCGATGGCCGCGCCCAAACCCGAGGTTTCGTACACATGGGGGCGCGACGCGGGCAGGCCGAAGATGTCGGCGGTGAGCTGCATGGCCGCGTCGCTTTGTGAGCCGCCACCAGAGATGCGCAGCTCGGTAATCGGCACGCCACTGCGTTTCTCGATGCGCTCCTTGCCCTCGCGCAGCGCATAGGCCAGACCTTCGAGGATGGCACGGTAGACGTGGGCGCGGGTGTGCACGTCGCCAAAGCCAATGATGGCGCCCTTGGCCTCGGGGCCGGGGATCTTGATGCCCGGCGACCAATAGGGCTGCAGCATCAGGCCCATGGAGCCAGGCGGTACGGAATTGACCAATTCATCAAACAGCGCTTCGGGCGCCACGCCCAGCGCGGCGCCCCGGTGTTGCTCGTGGTGGCCAAACTGCTGCTTGAACCAGTTGACCATCCAGTAGCCGCGGAAAATCTGCACCTCGGTGCTGTACGCGTTCGGGATCGCGGCCGGATACGGCGGGATGAACGGGGTCACCTCGACGTAGCGCGTGGTAGTGGTGTTGACGGTAGCCGTGGTGCCGTAGCTGAGGCAGCCGATGTGCGGCTCCTGGCAGCCGGCCCCGATCACTTCGCAGGCCTTGTCGGCGGCCGCCGCCAGCAGCGGCGTGCCTTGCGGGATGCCGGTCGCCAGCGCCGCGGCCGCGCTGATGGCGCCGATGCGCGTGCCCGGCGCCACCAGTTCCGGCAGCATCTGCGGCGTGACCGCCAGCGCCTGCCATTTCCAGTCGCTCTTCCTGGCCCAGCGCTGGCGCTTGTAGTCGAACGGCAGGTAGGCCACCTGCG
>NZ_JANXUQ010000254.1 GCF_025356155.1 Rhodoferax sp.
TGACCGTGCCGTCTTTGGCGATGCGCACAAAGGCAGACGGTTGCTCAAACGGCTTCAGGCCAGCGGGCGCCGCCGGTGCTGCAGTCTGGGCACCTACTACCAGCGGGTAGGCACCGAGCGCGAAGCCGGTGGACACACCCATCTTCAGGAAGCTGCGGCGCGCCAATCCTTCGTCTGCTATGGATTTGGAAGCGCCTTCGTCACGTTCCACGAGGGCTAGAAGGCCTTTTGGCATTTGGCTCTTTGCCAAAGCCAGGGTTGCGGAGTCGAAATGCATGGTGATTTCCTCGCTATGGGGTGGGTTCAAGCCAAAGAGGTGGCGGCGGCGTGGATGGCGCTGCGCACGCGGGCGTAGGTGCCGCAGCGGCAGATGTTGCCGGCCATGGCTGCGTCAATGTCGGCGTCGCTGGGTTTCTTGTTGGTCTTGAGCAAGGCGGTGGCACTCATGATTTGGCCGCTCTGGCAGTAGCCGCATTGCACGACATCGTGGGCAACCCAGGCGTTTTGTACCGCCAGACCAACCTTGTCGTCGGCAACGGCTTCAATGGTGGTGATTTTTTTGCCCGCAGCTGCGGAGATGGGGGTGATGCAAGAGCGTGTGGCGACCCCATCGACGTGCACGGTGCAGGCTCCGCACAGCGCAGCTCCACAACCGAACTTGGTCCCGGTCATGCCCAGCGTGTCGCGCAGGGCCCAGAGTATGGGGGTGGAGGAATCGGCATCGACTTGCGTGTCTTTGCCATTGATGTTGAGCGTCGGCATGGGGTCTCCTCGGTAACGGTCACGGCACGGCCACCGTGGCCGGGTCGGCAAAATGTAATGCAATTTCAGAAAACCTGCAGCACCCCAACTTGGGGTTCAACCCCGCGCAGCGGCGGAGCGTGGGCAAGTTCCGCCGCCGGGCCGCCCCAAGGCGGAACACTCCCCCTCGGGGGGCAGCGACCCGCGCAGCGGCGGAGCGTGGGGGCACTATCAGCTGGATTGTTTGAAAGCCATCACCGCCTGATTGCGCAGGGTGCGCAGTAAGGCTAATTCCTTCTCATCCAGCTCCAACGAGCCGCGGCTTTTCTTGTCGGCATAGATCAAGCCGAAGGGTGCGCCCTTGATCATCAGCGGCAGCAACAGAAAGGTGGGCGCATTCAGCCCTTGGTGGTACCACGGGGGCAGGCGCTGGGCCAGCCGGGGCTCGGTGGCATCGCTGATCATGGTGTCGGTGCCCTTGTTGCAGACCACGGCGAAGAGATCGGGGGTGCCGGACTTCAGCGGCACTTTGAAGGTCTTGGCAAAGGTCTCGACCCCGTTACCCAAGCCAAAGCGGCCGGTCATGGTTTCGGTCTTGGCGTCCCGCATGCAAAAGATGATGTGATCAAAATGCATGGCGCGGATCATGGTCTCCAGAATCATGCGCAGCACATCGGTGAGCTTGAAGTCTTCCACCATCGCATTGGTGATGTCCTGTATGCCGGCGGTCAGGGTCTCTGTCACCCGCGAGTCCTTTTGCGTGGCCACGTCGTGTCCGCCAGCCGAGGGGGTGTTGGTGGCCTGCAGCTCGAATGCGCGTAAACCCGGGTCTGCGTCGTGCGGCTGCCCGGCGACGGACGTGTCGATATCCACCCTGGGCATCTTCAGCAGGTTGGCTGCGGCCGACCCAGGTGTCACCCGTATCTCCATGGCGGCGGCCAGCTCAATCAATTTCTGCCGCGCGACGATGGTGGCCGACTGCACATCCTTAGAGCTGATCCCCATGGCCGACACATATTTACGCGTCACTGCCTGCACGCGCGCGTCCACGTCATTTGGGGCGGAATGCAGGAGCACATCGGCAATTTCATTGGCGGCCAGCGCGATCCAGCGGATGCGTTCACCCGAATCGGTGGGCGCCTTGGATGGCACCACACCCGTTGGTTTGTGCATGCAGCGTTGCATGCTTTGGGGCAGGCCCCAAGCCTTGGCAATGCCCAGACCCAGTTCTTCAAACGTCAGGCCCAGCACATTCACCGCGGCCACGGCCTCGCTGACCGGCTCGCGCGTGGACTGCTCCATCTTGCGCACTTGGCTGGCCTCTTCGGGAAAATAAAACTGCACCAGCAAGCGCCCCAGATTCTGGAACATGGCGCCAATAAAAGCCTCTTCGCTCTCGCCAGAGCCAGGGCACAACTCGCCGCCAATGGAGCCCGCCATCAGCGAACGCAAGAACTCTTCTTTCAGTTGCCCGGCATGCGCCTTGTCCTGCATATGCTCCAGCAGCACAAGGCTCAGGGCCATATTGCGTATGCCGTTGAAGCCCACCAGGTTGACCGCGCGGGACACCGTGTTGATGCTGCCGCGGTGCGCGTAGTTGGCGCTGTTGACCATGCGCAGCAGCTTGTTGGTCAGTGCCACGTCCTTCAGGATTTCGTTGGTGACACTGTTGACGCTCTCGGTATCCGAATTCGCCATGTTCTGGATGCGCAATACCGAATCTGACAGCGCCGGAAAGTCACTCTTGTGCCGCATGCGCCGCAGCAAAAAGTCCAGCGTGCTGTTGCTAGTACCGGCAGCATCGCCAGGCGCGGCGGCCGGCTTGGCCCATGACTCCAGCTCGTTGAGGAAAGCCCTGGCCGTGTCGAAGCGCTCCTTGGGGTCCCGCGCCAACGCGCGCACCACGATGGCGCGCAGGCGATCGTCCACGTCGACATTCATGTCGGCGGGCAGCGCCAATTGCTCGTGCACCACACGGTAGATGGCGCGGTACGGGTCCGGCTCGTCGATCAGGGGCTTGCCTGTCAACAGTTCGGCCAACACGACGCCGGCTGAAAAAATGTCCATCGACGCTGCGGGCGCTGCGCCATTGGCGGCTTCGGGTGACAGATAACCCACGGTGCCGCCGCTGGGCACGACGGGGTCGGTACTGTTGCGGTCGGGTATGCGGGCGGCGATGCCAAAGTCCATGACGCGGGCGCGGCCGGCTGCGTCCACCAATACGTTGGAGGGTTTCAAATCCCGGTGCACCACGTTGGCGGCGTGGGCTACGGCCACGGCGTCGAGCACGTCCAGCATCAGCGCCACGGCCTCCTGCGGTGGAATGGCGCCCCGTTTTTTCAGAATCTGGTCCAACGTGTTGCCAGCAATGTACTCAAACACCAGATAGGGTTGCTGGTCCTGGATATCGGCCTCGTACACCGGAACGATGTTGGGGTGTTTGACCCGGCCAACGCTGCGTGCCTCGTCCAACCACTGCACCAGCGCTTGCGGGTCCGAGCCGCTGGCTGGGCGCATGACCTTGATGGCGACCTCGCGCTCCAACCGCGGATCAAAGGCCAGCCATACGGTGGACTGGGCGCCACGGCCTAAAATTTTTCGCAGCTCAAACCGACCCAAGGTGTCCGAGGGGCGCAATGCGCCGGTGGACAGAGGTGACCGACCGTTTGTAAAAGTGGAGAAGGCTGGCATGCTCAGTCGGTAAGAGGGGTTGCGCGTTTTCAGGCGTCAGAACTGCAGTATGACACCACCAAGCGCTCTAGGCCAAGCAAGAGTTTTGGGGGCTTTGCGCCCCCGTATTTACCCTATTGCTGTCGCAATTGCTGACGTAGGTCAGCGCGTTCTTGGGCGCTGAGCAAGCGCACGGAATTGACGGGCGCTTCCCGCACCAAGGCTACTTCAGGTTGCGATCTGAGCGATGCACGCAGCATGGCGCGTCGCTGTTGCACATCGGCGTCACGCGCAGGCTCACGCGCCTCGGCCTTTATAGGCTCAACGGCGTCCTTGGCCGGCTGCGCGGAAGCAGCTATCGCCAGCAGGGGCAAGAGACTGTAAATAATGCGAGGCGCAAACATCATGTTGTTCTGTGTACTGATTTTCAGTGTGTCGTCCTGATTCCCATTGTTCGGCGATCACCCGCAACAGTCTGCCGATTTTTGTAACTTTCTGTCAAAACCCCCAAATTAGACAGGTTTGAGGCTTGGAAGCCGCGCAAAATCACGCTTGTTACAAATTCCAGGCCCCATATGCAGAACACCGCAACCCGACCCAACAAGATCCTGGTCGTAGACGATGACACCCGTATCCGCGACCTGCTCAGGCGCTATCTGTCGCAAGAGGGCTTTGACGTTCTTCTGGCAGAAGATGGCAAATCCCTGACCCGCATTATGTTGCGTGAGACCGCTGATCTGATCGTGCTGGACCTAATGATGCCGGGTGAAGACGGCCTCTCTATCTGTCGGCGCCTGCGCGCTGCGGGTGACGTAACCCCCATCATCATGCTGACCGCCAAGGGCGAAGACATTGACCGCATCGTGGGCCTGGAGGTCGGTGCCGACGACTACCTGGGCAAGCCCTTCAACCCGCGCGAGCTGCTGGCCCGCATCCACGCGGTATTGCGCCGCCGCCCCACCCCTGAAGTACCCGGGGCACCGTCTACCGAAAACGAAGTGGCGCGCTTTGGCGTGTTTACATTTGACTTGGCAGCCCGCACGCTGCACAAGGAAGGCAAAGAGCTGACTCTGACCACCGGCGAATTTGCGATGCTCAAGGCGCTGGTGCGCCACCCGCGTGTGCCGCTGTCACGCGAGAAGCTGGCTCAGTTGTCGCGCGGGCGCGAGTTCGAGCCGTTCGATCGCAGCCTGGATGTGCAGGTTTCGCGGCTGCGCAAGCTGATCGAAAAAGACCCCGCTTCGCCCCACTTCATCCAGACTGTATGGGGTGTGGGCTACGTCTTCGTGCCAGACGAAGCGGCCTGAGCTTGGGCCTGCTCGCCACCCAGCAGACCCAATCGGCGTCGCAGGACGATTCTGATTACGAGTCCACGCCAGTTGGCCTCAACCTGTTCTGGCGCACCTTCTTTTTGATCGCCGTGCTGCTGATGGGCAGCATGCTGGCGTGGCTGCAGACACTGCATTCGCTGGAGTTTGAGACGCACGCGGTTGGCACCGCGCAAGAGCTGGCGTCGCAGGTCAATTTGAGCCGCGCGGCCCTGGTCTACTCGGATGCCATTGCACGGGTAGCACTGCTCAAGACCATGAGCGACCAGGAGGGCCTGCGCATCGTGCCGCGCGAACCCACTGACAAATTCACACTCTTCGACGGCGATGCGCTGAGCCGCCGTGTCGCCAGCGAACTGGCCAAGCGCCTGGGCGCTGGCACCGTGGTCGCCAATACCGTCAACAACCAGACCGGCTTGTGGATTGGCTTTGTCATCGACGGTGACGACTACTGGCTGCTGACGGACGAGACCCGTTTCCACGCAGCGGAGGGCAAAACCTGGGGCGTCTGGCTGGCAGTTGCCACCTCGCTGTCGCTGGTCGGCGCTGCCTTGATTGCGCGCCTGATCAACCGGCCGCTCAAGCAGTTGTCGTTCGCCGCCAGCCGCGTACGCGAGGGCGATTTTGAAGCCAGCCGCCTGGATGAGAACGTGCAAACTGGCGAAATCCGCGAGGTCAACATCGGCTTTAACCGTATGGCCCAGCGACTGGCCAAGATTGAGCAGGACCGCGCGGTAATGCTGGCTGGCATCTCGCATGATCTGCGCACGCCTTTGGCCCGATTGCGCCTGGAAACCGAGATGAGCGTGACCGACGTGGACGCCCGCGCCCACATGTCCGCCGACATTGCCCAGCTCGACGCCATCATTGGCAAGTTTCTGGATTACGCCCGACCGGACAAGGCGAAACTGGCGCCGGTGGTGCTGGCAGATGTGGTGGAGGCCTGCACCTATTCTTACCAAAAGCAGACCGACGTGAAGATCAAGGTGCAGTTGGAAGACAACCTGCTGGTCATGGCGGACGAGGTGGAACTGGGCCGCATCATCTCCAACCTGCTGGAAAACGCCCGCCGCTATGGCAAATCGGTCGATACCGGCATTGCCCGCATCCAGTTGGCTGCAATATCCCGTGACAAATGGGTGCTGATCAAAATACGCGACCACGGCGTCGGTGTGGCGCCAGAGCAACTGATCAATCTGACACAACCGTTTTACCGCGGCGAAGCGGCTCGCACGGCGGCCAATGGCGCTGGCTTGGGCTTGGCGATTGTGGACAAAACCGTACAGCGCATGGGTGGCGCGTTTTCGCTGGGCAATGCGCCGTCGGGTGGCTTGTCGGCCAATATCCGGCTGCACCGCGTGACCAGCGCCTGAACGATTGTTTTGACTAGAGGTTTGCAGCCAAGGTAGCGCCTTCACGGATGGCACGTTTGGCATCGAGCTCACTGGCCAATGCCGCCCCGCCAATAATATGGAAGCGCGGCGCGCCTGGCACTACCGGCGCATCGACTGCTGGCATCAATTCGGTCAAAGACTCCTGGCCCGCACACAGCACTACGTGGTCTACCTTCAGTACCTGCGGTTCGCCATTTACGGTGATGTGCAAACCCGCATCGTCGATGCGCACATATTCCACGCCCGCCAACATCTTCACACCATTGCGCTGCAGCACCGCGCGGTGCACCCAGCC
>NZ_JANXUQ010000264.1 GCF_025356155.1 Rhodoferax sp.
CAGCAGCTCCAGCGCGCGCGGGTCCATGCTTTCGGGTTTGCGGCGCGCCAGATCATCGGCATCCAACGGTCGGCGCAGAGCATCCAGATCACGAACACAGGCAGCGGCAAGCTGCAACAATCCATCGGGTGTCTGGGTGGGCACCAGGGCCACAAAATCACCCAAGGTGGCGGCCTGCAGAGGCCCCAGCGCCACCGGCCGCAGCGTGCGGGCCAGCATGTTTAGACGGCTTTGCAACTGCACCACGGTGCACCCTGCCGCCAAGCCAAACGGTGCCTTCAGCGTCGCGTGGAAACCATAACGGCGTGGGCTGCTCGTCAGGCGGTGCAGAACATCGGGTTTCAGATAAGTCAATTCAGGCTGCCGCAATGCGCGGTCTTTGGCCTCATCCCGTCCCAGCCAATGGGCACCAAACTGCCACCACGGCGATCCCGCAGCCGGGGCAAAGTAAATGGCATAGCGCGCGCTCATGCCTGTTCACCCGCATCGACCAGCAACTGCACACGGTCGCCCGAAAAGACAACTTCTCCGTATTTGATGGGCGTGCCGTGCATGTCCACGTCCAGACTCTCCACACACAGCACCGGGCGCGTGGCCATTTGCTTCAGCAAGCGCGCCGTCTCATCGCTGGGCATTTGTGTGGTGACGCGACTCTGTGCCCGCAGGTAATCTTGCACGCCAAAGTGCTTCAGTATCTCCGTTGTGCGTTCACCCGTAGCCAGCATTTCCAGCAAGCCATTGAAGCGCTCTGCCGGGTAGTAGGCAGTAGCCAGGCCGATCGGAGCGTCATTGGCTTCGTCCAGCGTCTCTACCATCAGCACCGCTGCGCCCTTTTCCAGCTTGAGTTCTTTGGCCGCTCGGTCCGGCGCAGGCATCTGGCGCGCAGTCAGCAGTTGCTTGCTGGGCAGCAAGCCCTGGCGCAGCAGGTTCTCGCTGAAGCGGGTACGCCGCGAAAGCGCGTAGTCCATCAGCTCGTGCTGGATGAACATGCCACGCCCCGGCTCGATGCGCACCAGCCCTTCGGCTTGCAGGGCTGCCAATGCCTGGCGCATGGTGTGGCGGTTGACGTGGAATCGCGTCGCCAGCTCCACCTCACCGGGCAAGCGGCCCGCATCGGCATAGGTGCGGTTGCGGATCTCGCTGGTCAGGGTGTCGGCTATCTGTTTCCACACGGTCACACCGCTGCGCCGCCCAGGAACACTGGCGCTGAGTTGTTCAAAAGACATCCAGATTTCCTGTAAGTGCAAAGTGGCCAATGTAGAGATAGATTTAGACATCTAGATGACAAAACAACACCGCGCGCGCATTTCTTTGCGATGGCGCAGCTGTCACAAATCGTACATGTTGGCGCGGTGAACTCATAGCCATACACCGTCTTCCACGCACACAGAGGAACCCGAAATCGTATGACGAGCAGCACCCTACCCCAACCGCATATGGAGCGCCCGGCCTGGCTGGCCGTACTGGCACGCGCCAGCTTGCAGCAACTAGAGGCCAAGTTGCCACCACGTGACGCGCTACCCGCGGTAACACAGGTGCGCGCCCCCGAAGTTGGCATGGTGATGCTGCGCGGCCGTGTCGGCGGCACCGGCAACCCGTTCAATCTGGGCGAGGCCAGTGTTGTGCGCTGCGCAGTCCGCGTGGGCGATGGTCCTCTGGGCGTGGCCTATGCGCTGGGGCGCGATAAGCGCCGTGCCGAAGTGGCTGCTTTGTGCGACGCACTGCTGCAAGACCCACTGCACCACGACCACCTACAACAAACATTGGTGCAGCCATTGGCCCAGGCACAGGCGCAGTCCAAGGTCCATGCACAGGACCAGGTGGCGCAGTCCAAGGTGGAGTTTTTTACGCTGGTGCGGGGTGAGGCATGAGCACGCACCACAACACTGCCACCAACATGGCTGCCGGTCTGCAGGATGCCGTGCATGAATCGCAGCAAACTTTTCGCCAAGTGCTGGATGCTTTGGCCCGCCCCGGCCAGACGCGCCACATAGGCACGGCCTTGCCTGGCGTAGGCCTGGGCGGTGCCATGGCGCGCCTGCTGCTCAGCCTGACCGATGATGAAACAGCCGTGTATTGGCACGGCGCTGACCAAGTTGATAGCGTCCATGGTGCCAATGGTGCCTTGCAAAACTGGCTGCAGTTTCACACCGGTGCGCGGCCTGCGTTGCAGCCCGCCGATGCCAGCTTCGCGGTGGTGACTGCGCCACTGCAGGCGCCAGCCCTGTCAGATTTCGAACCCGGCTCTGCTGCGTCTCCCGAGTTTTCAAGCACGGTGCTCATTGAGCTACCCAGCCTGATGGATGGGCCAGCACTGGAGTGGCGTGGCCCCGGCATTCGGGACCTGCAACGTGTCAGTCTGGCGGGCTTGCACGACAGCTTCTGGGCGCAATGGCAAGCCAACCATGCAGCATTCCCCCAGGGCGTTGACATCATTTTTACCTGCGGCGAGTACGCGTTGGGCTTGCCCCGCACGACACGCGTGCGCCGATTGGAAGGAGTCTGATATGTATGTAGCAGTCAAAGGCGGCGAAGCAGCCATTGAAAGCTCGTGGCGGCTGCTGGACGCCCAGCGCCGGGGCGACACCGGCATTGCCGAACTGTCGGTGGCGCAGATCCAAGCCCAACTGACGCTGGCGGTGGACCGCGTCATGGGCGAAGGTTCGTTGTACGACCCCGAGTTGGCTGCGCTGGCCATCAAACAGGCCTCAGGCGACTTGATAGAAGCCATCTTCCTGTTGCGCGCCTACCGCACCACACTGCCCCGCTTGGGATATGCCTTGCCCTTGGACACGGCGCGCATCGCTTTGTCGCGCCGCATCTCAGCCACGTTCAAGGAAGTGCCCGGAGGCCAATTGCTGGGCGCAACCTATGACTACACCCAGCGCCTGCTGGACTTTGCGCTGCTGGCCGAGGGAACGGGCGATGCCGCGCAAAGCAAGCCGGCAGCAGTACCTTCCACCCGGGACAGCGACAACGTGCCACCCGCAACCGTTCCCCGCATCAACGACTTGCTGGCCCGCGAAGGCCTGCTGGAAACCCCGCAGCCGGACGATACCGCTGCGCCGGGCGACCTGACGCGCGAACCGCTGATGTTCCCGGCCGACCGCGCGCTGCGCCTGCAGGCACTGGCCCGTGGGGACGAGGGATGGCTGCTGGCCATGGGCTACTCCACCCAGCGCGGCTATGCCAACTCACACCCGTTTGCCGGAGAGATTCGGCGTGGCGCGGTGCAGGTAGAAATACAACCCGACGAATTGGGTTTTGCAATTGATATTGGTGATATCGACATCACCGAATGCCAGATGGTCAACCAGTTCAGCGGCAGCCGCGACATACCGCCCCAATTTACGCAGGGCTATGGCCTAGCTTTTGGCGGTGCTGAGCGCAAGGCCATGGCCATGGCCCTGGTGGACCGCAGCCTGCGCGCTGATGAACTGGGCGAGGCACGCACGGCACCCTCACAAGACGAGGAGTTTGTGCTGTCCCATGCCGACAACGTCGAGGCATCAGGCTTTGTGCAGCACCTGAAGCTGCCGCACTACGTTGATTTCCAGGCTGAACTGGAGCTGGTGCGCAAGCTGCGCACTAGCCATGCGCAGGCCGCCCACGCTACCCAGGAGGCCGCATGACTGACACCCACTACAACTTTGCTTTTCTGGACGAACGCACCAAAAAGCGCATACGCCGCGCCCTGCTCAAAGCGGTGGCGGTGCCGGGCTACCAGGTCCCCTTTGGCTCGCGCGAGATGCCCTTTGCCTACGGCTGGGGTACGGGTGGCGTGCAGGTCACCGCCAGTGTGATTGGCCAGAGCGATGTACTCAAGGTCATAGACCAGGGTGCAGACGACACGACCAATGCGGTCAACATCCGCCGCTTCTTTGCGCGCACCACCGGTGTTGCCACCACTGAGAAGACACGCGACGCCACGCTGATCCAGACCCGCCACCGCATCCCCGAGACGCCGCTCACCGAGCAGCAGGTGCTGGTCTATCAAGTACCCATGCCTGAGCCCATGTCCAGGCTGGAGCCCAGCCGCCGTGAAACCATCAAGATGCACGCCCTGCAGGAATACGGCCTGATGCATGTGCGCCTGTACGAAGACATTGCGCAACTGGGCGCTATTGCGCGGGCCTATGACTACCCGGTGATGGTGAACGACCGCTACCTGATGTCGCCCTCCCCCATCCCGAAGTTCGACAACCCCAAGATGCACATGAACCCGGCCCTGCAGCTCTTTGGCGCCGGCCGCGAAAAACGCCTGTATGCCATCCCGCCCTACACGCAGGTGCGCAGCCTGGACTTTGAAGACCATCCCTTCAAAATCCAACGCTGGGAGCACAACTGTGCGCTCTGCGGCGCGGACCAGAGTTATCTGGATGAAATGATTGTGGACGATCAGGGCAGCCGCTTGTTCGTATGTTCCGACAGCGACTATTGTGAAGAGCGCCGCGACGCCGGCCATGTGGGCGGCCAGCAGGCCGTGACCCTCCATGACGCACTGAGCTCAGCACCAGCGACGCCAGCTGTGCACATAGCACCACCGGCGTTGACGCAGGAGGCTGCATGAAGGCCCCCGTACTGCTATCGGTCCGCGGTGCGGGAAAAGCCTTCGTACACCAAGGCCAGCCTCGGTGGGCATGCCGCGGGGTGCAGTTTGATTTGTATCCCGGTGAGGTGCTGGCCGTGGTTGGCGAGTCTGGCTCGGGAAAAAGCACGCTGCTGCGCCTGCTGGCCGCACGCCACGCGTGTGACGAAGGCTCCGTGCACTACGACGTGCGCGCCGAATCGACCGATCAGGCTTCAACACTAATGGATCTGGCCACGTTGTCCGAAGCGCGCCTGCGCTGGTTAGCCCGCACCGACTGGGGCTTTGTAGAGCAGCACGCCCGCGACGGCTTGCGCATGAACGTCTCCGGAGGTGCTAATGTCGGAGAACGCTTGATGGCCCTTGGCTCCCGCCACTACGGGCAATTGCGCAACCAGGCAACCGCCTGGATGCAGCGTGTAGAGCTGGACACCGGCCGCGTGGACGATCTGCCCGCCACCTATTCGGGGGGCATGCAGCAGCGCCTGCAGATCGCCCGCAATTTGGTGACACACCCGCGCCTGGTCTTCATGGACGAGCCGACGACCGGTCTGGATGTGTCCGTGCAGGCCAAGCTGCTGGACCTGCTGCGCGAGCTGGTGGACGAGCTCCAGCTCGCCGCCGTCGTCGTCACACATGACCTGGCGGTGGCGCGGCTGCTGGCCCAACGCATGCTGGTCATGAAAGATGGCGTGGTGGTGGAGCAAGGCCTGACCGACCGCGTGCTGGACGACCCACAGCACCCGTACACCCAGCTACTGGTGTCATCCGTGTTGACGCCCTGACCCACCCCTTCAGCATAAAGCCAAGCATTCCCAAAAGCACTTATGAACGCCATCCTAGAGACCCATGCGTTATCCAAAACCTTTACGCTGCACGGACGCGGTGGCCTGCAGCTACCGGTGTTTGCCGGCATAGACCTGCGTGTCATGCCTGGCGAATGCCTGGCCCTTACCGGACATTCCGGCAGCGGCAAAAGCTCGTTGCTGCGTTGCCTATATGGAAACTATGGTGCCAGCAGCGGCGAGGTACGCATCCTCCACCAGGGCGAGTGGCTCAGCATGACGACTGCGCTGCCCAGAGATGTGTTTGACGTGCGCCGCCGCACCATGGGTTATGTGTCGCAATTCCTGCGCGTCATTCCCCGCGTGTCTACGCTGGACATCGTGGCCGACCCTTTGCGCCGATTGGGGGTTAGCGCCGAAGACGCCCGCGCGCAGGCGGCGCAATGGTTGCAACGCCTGAACCTGCAGGAGCCCTTGTGGCACCTGCCGCCCGCCACATTCTCAGGCGGTGAGCAGCAGCGCGTCAACATCGCGCACGGAATGATCACCAACCCGCCGCTGTTGCTGCTGGACGAACCCACAGCGTCGCTGGATGCCGACAACCGCAAGGTGGTGGTCGAGCTGATACACGCGGCGCGCGCCCAGGGCAGCGCCATCGTCGGCATTTTTCATGACGATGAAGTGCGTGAGGCCGTGGCCACGCGAACCTTCGACGTCGAACTGCACCGAAACCCCCATTGAATTCAAAGGACTTTTATCTATGACACAACACACCATCCGCAACGCCCGCGTTGTGACTGCTGACGAAGAATTCACCGGCTGCGTGCACATCGAAGACGGCACCATACGTGCAGTGGACCGTGGCGACACATCGGTGCCTGGCGCCCAGGACTGGGAGGGCGACTGGCTGCTGCCCGGCCTGGTCGAACTGCACACTGACAATCTGGAAAAACATTTGTCGCCACGCCCCGGCGTGCTGTGGAATGCGCATTCCGCGATGACAGTCCACGACGCACAGTGTGCCGCCGCCGGCATCACCACGGTGCTGGACTCGGTGGTGGTGGGTGACCTGGACGAAGGCGGCCCCCGCACCCAAACCCAGCACACATCCATCGCCGCCTTGCACCAGTGCCGTGACGAGGGTCTGATGCGGGTGGACCACTGGCTGCATCTGCGTTGCGAAGTTTCGGCACCCGACATTCTGGAGTCATTCAACCAGTACATTGACGACCCCCTCTTACGCCTGGTCAGTGTGATGGACCATACGCCCGGTCAGCGTCAGTGGCGCGACCTGAAAAGCTATCGCCGCTATACGGAGCGCAATGGCCGCTACAACGACTCCGAGTTCGATGCCATGATTGCCCAGCGCAAGGTGGACCAGCAGGCTTACGCGCTACCCCACCGTCAATTGATCGTGAAAGCCAGCAAGGCGCGCGCTGTTCCTCTGGCCAGCCACGATGACACGCTACTGAGCGACGTGGAACTGGCGGTGACCGAAGGTGTAGGCATGTCGGAATTTCCCACCACTGTTGCCTCCGCTCAAGCGGCACGCCAGGCCGGCATGGCCATCATCATGGGCGGTCCCAATATGGTCAAGGGTGGTTCCCACTCGGGCAATGTCTCTGCGGCGGAACTTGCGCAACTCGATCTGCTGGACATCTTTTCGTCGGACTATGTTCCCAGCAGCCTGCTGATGTCCACCTTCATGCTGGGGCAGCTCGAATGCTGGTCATTGCCCAAGGCTGTGCGCACGGTGACGCGCAATCCGGCCCGCGCCATTGGCATGCTGGACCGGGGTGAGATAACACCGGGTTTTCGGGCGGACCTGCTGCGCGTTCGCATGAACCGCGCGGGCATGCCAACAGTTCTGGAAACCTGGCTTGCCGGAAAGCGTGCGTACTGAATGAAAACCACGACCGAGGCTTTCAACGCTGACCACACCCACATAGCTGCATTCAATGTGCCCGGTCCCATCGCCCTGGGGCTTACGCCCAGCATTGACGGCAGTGCCAGCATTCGCAACTGCAAGTTCGGCCGCTACACACAAGTCAGTGCCCGATGCCGCATGGACGATGTGGTGTTGGATGACTATTCGTACCTGCAGCAGGACTGCGACCTTGCGTCGGTTGACATTGGCAAGTTTGCCAACATCGCCGCCATGGTGCGTATCAATCCCGGGTTTCACCCCATGGACTACGCCACGCTGCACCATTTCACCTACCGCCCCACGATGTATGGCATGGCGGCAGAAGACGATGCCGACCTCTTCGCCTGGCGCCGGCGCCAGCGCGTGACGATAGGGCACGACACCTGGATAGGTCACGGCGTCGTCATCATGCCCGGGGTGCGCATTGGCAATGGAGCCGTGGTGGGCAGCAACGCCGTGGTCACCAAAGATGTGCCGCCGTATACGATTGTGGGCGGTGTAGCCGCCAAACCCATCCGCCAACGCTTCCCCCGCGACATTGCACAGGCCTTGGAGGCTACCGCTTGGTGGGATTGGGACCACGACACACTGACCGGGCGCTTGCCCCACTTCCGCGACTTACGCGGGTTTCTTGCAAAGTACGCGCCCTAGACTGCATAGCCCCGCTACAGGTGCATCAACTGCTTGAACTCGGCCGCTCGGCGGCGCGACATCTCTATCAGCAGACCATCGTTCATTTGCAGCGTCAGCGCCCCGGTGCTGGAGGGTGTGACATTGGCCACATGGTCCAAGTTGACGATATGCCGGCGGCTGGCCCTAAAGAACAGACTGGGGTCCAGCCGCTGCTCCAACTGGTTCAGCGAGCGCAATAACAACGGCCGGTTGCCATCGAAGTACACGCGGGTGTAGTTGCCTTCGGACTCACATAGTGTGATGGCATCCAGCTTGACGAACCAGCAACGCTCCCCGTCCTTGATAAAAATCTTGCTGTCACGCTGCATGGGCCGCTCTTGCGCTTCTGGCTGCGGCTTGATCTTTTGCAGGGCCGATGCCAGGCGGGTGTGCTCAATGGGTTTGAGCAAATAGTCGAGCGCATTGGCCTCAAACGCCTGCATCGCATAGCTGTCAAACGCCGTCGTGAAGATGACATCGGGCGCATCAGCCAACTGCCCCAACACATCGAAGCCGGTGCCATCGGGCATTTGAATATCGAGGAACACCAGGTCCGGATTCAGGTCTTCGATCATGGCTTTGGCAGACGCCACATCGGCCGCTTCACCCACGATCTGCACATCGGCATGTGCGGCCAGCAAGCGGCGCATCTCCATACGTGCCAGGCGCTCATCGTCAACGATGATGGCTTTCATCGGGTTTCCTCCGGTAATCGGATCGTCGCAACAACCCAGCCTTGGTCTTGCACGACCGACAGGCTGGCCTTGCCGTCGAACAACAAAGCCAATCGTTTGGACGTGTTTTCCAATCCAATCTGCGTGCTGCTGCCAGCGCTTTGCAGCACGCCCTGGTTGGCCACGGCAATCCACACGTGGTCGCCCTGACGCTGCGCTGAAATGCGGATCTCGCAACCCTGGGCACGCATCTCCACACCGTACTTGACTGCGTTCTCCACCAAAGTCTGGATTGCCAGCGCGGGCACGGCCATTCCATTGAGCGACCTGTCTATCTGCTCGACGACCACCATGCGCTCCTCAAAACGCGCCTTCTCCACCGCCAGATAGCTGCGCACGGCGCCCAGCTCGCGCTCCAGCGTCACGGTATCCGCCTGGCCCATCTGCAGGTTGTAACGCATCATTTCGGCCAGCCGGTCCACCACTTGGGCCGCGGCGGGTACGTCTTCGTACATCAATGCGCGGATGCTGTTGAGGCTGTTGAAAAAGAAATGTGGGTTGACCTGGGACTGCAACGCCCGTAGCTCCGCATCCTTGACCTGCACTTGCAACTGCAGCTTTTCAATCTCGGCGCGCTTGGCATGGCGGACTGCCATTGCTGCGCCGTAAAACACCGTCCAGCCTGCAAACATGAAAAGCCAAAACCCGGCAGCGCCCGGCAACCATGCCAGGTTGTTCGGTCGCGGGTAATGGGGCCACGCCAGAAATGCGCAGAACACCACACCCACCTGCGCCGCAGCCAGCAGCACCACCCCCAGCAACAACCGTCCGTATGGCAAGCTGTGTCCATGCGCAAAAACGCGGCGCGAACGCAGGTAATGGCGCCAACCATGCGACAGGACCATGCTGGTCAGGCCACCCCACAGCCAGATCAGGATTAGCGGATTTCGAAGCTCTGGCGCACCCGCCACTGAAAAGCTGATATTGAGCAGCGTTACCGCTCCCCAGCCCAGCAACTGGAACGTCCAGTACCAGGGTGCGGGGCGTTGGGCTGACAGGAAGCTCATTGCGGGGCGCGGCATTTGTTGCGGCATTACTTCAAAAATTCATCCATGCGGGCCAACATCCACTGTGGATCGTCGTACATGATGAAGTGTCGCCCAATATCTGATAACGCTACCTGCACACCCGGCAATTTGGCGTACTGGGCCTTGTAGTTGGCCTCGAACGCGGCCTTGGGTGCATAGGCCTTGTAGGCCACCCAGGAGCCCAGCACCAGCGTCGGGGTCTTGATGCGTGCAATGTCCTGGCGCAGATCGGTCGCCATGATGTCGTGCATGGCATCGGCCACCACCTTACGGTCAGACTTGGCGCCCCACTCCACGATGCGCTCTAGATCCTGCGGCGCCGTGACCATGCCGGCAATGTTGGCACGGCGGCCCGCGTCTTGCGCGGCTGCGTCACCGGACAACATGCCATCGTGAATGCGGCGGGCCATGGCTTTCAATTGCTCGGGTGTGACGTCAGGCATCTGGGCAGCACCCAAAGCAGGCAGCGAATCGACGATGACCAGCGGACCGACTTTGGACGGGAAATCGATTGCCAGCTTCAACGCCAGAAAACCACCCAGGCTGTGGCCCACGATGGTGGGGTGGTCCAGATGCTGGTCGTCGATGTAGGCGGCGAGTTCTTTTTCTACCGTCTCCAGCAAGGGCGTCTGTATGGCGGGTACACCGGCAAAGCCTGCCAGTTGTAGGACATAGCACCTGTAATGGGGCGCGAAGTGCGCCACGGTGGCGTCCCACACCGCGCCGGACGAGGCCAGACCGGCGATAAAAATCATGGGCTTGCCGTTGCCCGAACCCTGCACGCTAAATGCCGTGGGCTCGGCAGCGTGTGCTGCCCATCCGGCCGACAATGCGGCCACTGCGACAAGACCCGACACCAGAGGCTTCATCAAAACACGCTTCAACATACAGACTCCTTGATTGATAAGTTGATGCGTGAATCGTATTTTTTACCGCCTGTGCGCTCCAGTGGTTTGGGTTGAACGGCAGGAATCGATGATGGGTGGAATCTGTGGAGCGTGGAGGCCGATGTCTCTAGACTTTGGGCGCTTGCAGTGCGCGCCGTTCCTTGGCCTCGATCAGACGCTGGACGATGGTGCACACCGATTTGGCTTGCGCTTCGTTGATATCGATGTTTTCAATGACCGACCGCTTGAACTTGATGCCGCTGACATGGCCGCTAACTTCGACAAAGCCCAAAGTCAGCGTGCGGTTCAGGAAGTAATAGATTAGTGCGAATACGAAACCGACGGCTCCTGCACCCAGCAAAAAGGGCGCTCCACCGCTGCCAGAGCCGTCTCGCATGATTGCCGACGCAATGGCAGAGCCAAAAAAGAGGAAAAATGTCACGATGCCAACCGCCGCCTTCCAAGGCTTGTGGTAACCGTAGTAGGTAGAGCAAATACTCTGCAGCGGAATCAGCCGCGATTGCGTGCCCGCCAGCGACGAGCTGGAAAACTCCACACGGTCCATGCCCACCCAGATGGTGGTGGTCGGGTCCACACCCATCAGTGACAAAACCCAGGCGATCAAGCCGCTTTCGCGACCGGTGATGCTGACGTAGTTGTTCTTGTCGTCGATGGGTTTGCTTTCGGCTTTCCAGGCTTTGATGACCAGTGCGCTCATGTAATGGTGTTTCCGTATTCGTAGAGGATGTGATGAATGGCCCAAGGGCCACGGTGTTGACCGTCAATCCATTTGATCGGCTGCCTGCAAGGCCGCTAGAGGATACCCCCTCTTATGTAGGGCCCATACGTAGTTTCATATAGAGAAAACTAGGGTTTACCCTATACTGCAATGCAACACCGTCACTTTTACAAAAAGGAATTGTTATGACCACCGCTACGTTGACCACCTCAGACATGGCTTCGGCATCCTCCAACACCGTCGGATTCGCCCTGAAACAACTTGGTATTGCGGCACTGCACCTGGGCCAAGCCCTGTGGACATCGCTGGCCGCCGGTGTTACCCCGGTACATCGCGAAGAAACGGCCCAAGAAGCAGCCCAGGCATTGCGCGTGTTCGCCAGCTCTATTGCTGCCAGCGACCCCGGATTCGCCAGCGACTTGTTCGCCGCGGCGGACCGCCACGAATACGGCGATAGCGCTTAACCCCCACGCTCCGCCGCTGCGCGGGTCGCTGCTTAAAGAGCCTGTTTTTCGGCCTGTACCCAGGCCTGGACCGTGGCGCGCAGCACCGTCATCGGCAACTGGCCCGATGTCAATACCAGGCGCATGGCGGGCAGTTGCTCGTCCGACAAACGGCCATAACACTGGTAGGGATCGGTGAACAGGCCTAGCTCTTTGCCCAGGCTCTCGGCATACAGCGCCCAGCCTTCGACAAACGCCACCTAGTGGGTATTAAAGCGGCGGAACTTGGGCAGCGCCGTGTCCTCTTGCGCAATCGCGATCTGGACGTGGTGGCCCGGCGAGGCCTCGTGCAGCGACAGCGTTTCCATGCCAAAGATGGGCTGGGCCTTCAGATTAAAAGTGTTGACGTAAAACACACCGGGGCGCGCACCGTCGGCCGACGGTCCATCGTATTGGGCGCCCGCCGCACTCTTGGCCCGGAAGGCCTCGACCTCGCGCACTCGTAATCGGCCTTGGGCGCAATATCGAACAGCTTGGGCAACAAGCCGTTGATGCGGGTTTGCAGGCTGCGGTAACCGGCCAGCAATTCCTACGGCTTGCTGAAGTAATAGCGTGGGTCGTCTTGCAGACGTTGGAAAAAGGCCTTGAGGTCATCATCAAACTTCACCCCACGGCGCACAGCCTCCATCTCGGCCAGGATGCGGTTGACCTCTTGTAAACCCAAAGCGTGAATGGCATCAGGCGACAGCGTTGTGGTGGTACTGCCCCGCACACGGTAGGCATACCAGGCCTTACCATCGGGCAGTGCCGACCAGGCGGTACTGGCACGTGCCTTGGGTAGGTAGTCGTCGCGCACAAAATTGCGCAGGCGCTGGTAGGCCGGCATGACCTGGTCCGCCACCAGTGTATGCATCTGCTCCGTGATGCGCACGCGGTCAGTTGATGACACCGCATCGGGAAAATCCTTGACCGGTCCCCAGAAAATGCTTTGCTCGGGGTCAGCGACGATCACGGCTGACAACTGCGGCAATACTTTTTCCACCACCGCACGGGGCTGGGTCACGCCCTTGGACATGCCGACGCGCATATTTGCAACCATGCCGTCCAGCGTCGGCACGGCCAGCGCCAACCTGTGCATCCAGTCGTCATAGTCCTTGGTGGTTCGAAACGGTTGCAATGACTTGCCCGACCCCAAGCGCGCCAGAAAACTGGGCATGCCACCGGTCTGGCTGACGGGCAATATCCAATCCGGGAAACGCTGCACTTTGCAGAGACTCTTCCAATTGGAGTTTGAGAACACCATAAGACAACCGGTCCTTGGAGTCTAAGGCCTTGGGATTGAAAGCTTTGAGATGCTGGAGTTGGCGCTGGGTATGGCGCCTGTTCTCCACCCGCCACGCCTTGGGCGCGCTCATGTGATCCAAGGTCCTAGCTCGTAGTTGACCGTGACCAGCGATTGTTCCGCCCAGAAGTCCTGTGGCGATATCGGTAATTGCCTGGAGCGTACAAAGTTGCTCACCGGGTCTGGTACCAACGCATTTAGGGTCCTTTTATGGCGGAACGTACCGGTGATGGGACTAGCGATTTACTACAAAATCAGTAGCATCACATGCATATTCCACGAGGGCTAGCAGCACAATTTCTCAAAGTGCCTTGTAAAACGACCGTTAAAACTCCGAATTGGGGTTTTCAACGGCTGTGCGACGTCAAATGCGCCAGCGGCCCCGCCGCGCTGACACCGGGCCCCTTACGGCGCGCCCCTTGGGCGGCCTGGCCACCTGGCGCCACTTCATCCAGCCCCACGGTCGCATCGCTGCCCATGGCCGGTACGCTGGTTCCGCGGTGCAGCGTGACACCGACCACGAGGATGTCCACCATCAGCAGGTGCAGGATGCGGCTGATCATCGGCACCTGGGTGGCGATGTCTTCCACGTGGTCGACGATCAACGCCAGGTCGGCCTTGCGGGCCAGCGGTGACTGGCTCTCAGTGATGGCAATCACCTTGGCGCCGCGCTGCGCCGCCGTCTCGGCCACCGCCAGCAGCTCGGCAATACGGCCGCTGCTGCTGATGATCAGCACCACATCGTCGGGGCGAAGCAGGCTGGCCGACAGCGTTTGCAGGCGCGGATCGGTATACGCCACGGCGGACACACCCACACGCATGAACTTGAACTGCGCATCGCTGGCCACGGCGCCGTAGTGGCCTACGGCGTAAATCTCGACACGGCTGGAGCCCGCAATCATGCGCATGGCGCGGTCCATGCTGTCGCGGTTCAGGTGGTCGCGCGCCTGCAAAATGGCCGACGCGGTGTTGCCCAGCACCTTGGCGCCCAGCTCCAGCATCGAATCCTTGCCGGTGACCTGGCTGTGCGTGATCGGTATGGTGCCGGTCAGACCCGAAGCCAGACGCAGCTTGAAGTCGGACAAGCCTTCACATCCGAGCGAGCGGCAGAAGCGGATCACGGTGGGCTGGCTGACATCGGCGGAACGGGCAATGGTTGCGATAGGGTCGTTCAGCGCCGAGCGCGGCTGCGCCAGCACGTGCTGTGCGACGCGCTGCTCGGCCGGCGACAGGCTGGTCAGCGCGCGGCGGATCTGGCCCAAGATCGCCGAGCCATTGGCGCCATCCAGCTCGCGCAACTGCGACGCAAGGATGACGGATGCGCCCAACAAGGTGGCATCGGTGGCCGTGATGACGAAGGTGGGGATGCCCTTCATGTAATCGGTAAACCGGCCCTTGTCTTCAAAGCGCTGACGAAACGGCGACTGGTCGAAATACAGGCCCAGCCGCGGCACGATCCCGCCGCCAATATAGATGCCGCCAAACGCGCCCTGGCTGACTGCCAGATTGGCCGCTGCGGTGCCCAAGATCGCACAGAAAACATCAATCGTTTCTTTGCAAATGGCGTCGTTGCCATCCAGCGCAAGGCGGGTAATTTCGGGCGCGTCCAGTGCGCGCTCAGGCAGGGCCGCGCGGTGGGTCAGGGCCTTGAAAATCAACTCGATACCAGTGCCCGACAGCAGACGCTCGAACGACACGTGGTCGTAGGTGCGCCACGCGTACTGCAGGATGGCAATTTCGCGTTCGTCATGCGGTGAAAAGCTGGTGTGGCCACCCTCGGTGCCCAGCGCGATCCAGCCATCGTCCGCAGGGATCAGGCCGGACACACCCAAACCTGTACCAGCACCGATCAGTCCCACCACGCTGCGCGGCACGGCTGCGCCGCCACCGAACTGACGGCGCTGTTGCGGCGTCAAGCTGGGCACGGCCATCGCCAGCGCCGTGAAGTCGTTGACGACCACCAGGTTGTCGAAGTGCAGGCGCTCGCGCATCTGCTCAATCGAGAACTGCCAGTGGTAGTTGGTCATGCGGACCTGGTCGCCCGCCACCGGGTTGGCAATGGCCACGGCCGCGTGTTTGATGTCGCCGGCGTTGACGCCCTTCAGTTTGGAGAGATAGGCCGTGACGGCCGCGTGGAAGTCGGTGAAATCCTGGCAGCGCAGGGATTCGCTTTGTTCGAACACATGGGGCGCCACCTCCAGCGCGAACCGCGCGAACGTGCCGCCGATATCGGCGATCAGGCGCGGGTGGTCAAAACGCGGTTCGGACATATGTCAGCTTCCCTCTGTGAATGCAGGTATCAGTCAAAGCAGAGAGCTTAACGGATAGGAAGTGGCCCCCACGCTTGTCGCCACGCGTACTGCGCTGCCCCCCCAAGGGGGCGCAGCCTTGCTTGGGGCGGCCCGGCGCGGCGGCTAGTCGCATCGGGGCAGGTTTGTCATGGCAAGGTATCCAGCGCGCAGCTAGCACCCACCAGCGCGGGCGTGGACGCGGTGATGACCCAGACCGGCAGCGTGGACAGCAACGGCCGGTAACGCCCCTTGCTTTCAAAGCTGTGGCGGAAAACCGCACCATCAAAAGCGGCGCCCAGGCGCGGCACTATGCCACCGCCTATATAGACCCCGCCCAGCGAGCCCAGCGTCAGCGCCAGGTTGCCGGCCACATTGCCCAAGAAGCGGGTGAAGTAATGCACGGCCTGGACGCACTGGGCATCGGTACCTGCAACCGCTGCATCGGTCACGTCAGCAGGCTCGAGCACACGGGCCGTGCGCCCCTCCATGGCGCAAATGGCCTGGTAGAGATTGACCAGCCCGGAGCCCGACAGCACACGCTCGGCGCTGACATGCTCAAACTGTTTGCGCAGCAAGCCCAACAGGGTTGATTCCACATCGTCATTGGCCGACAGTGTGACGTGGCCGCCCTCACCCGCCAGGGCGCTGTAGCGGCCCGTTGCGTCGGGCACCAGACCGGACACGCCCAGGCCGGTGCCGGGGCCAAGCAAGCCAATCGTGGCGCCTGCCACCGCGGTGCCACCCCCCAGGGCACGCAGATCGGTGGGCTTGAGTGCGGGCAGGCTCATGGCCAGCGCCGTGAAGTCGTTGACAACCAGGCATCGCTCCAGGCCCATGGCTTTCTGGAACGCGGCGATCGAAAAACGCCAACTGCTATTGGTCAGGCGCACATCGTCACCGGTGATGACGGTAGCGATTCCGATACCGGCCCAACGCGGACGCTTGTGGCCGTGGGCCAGCAGGTAGTTGGCAGCGGACTCCTGGATAGAAGCGCTGTCCTCGCAAGGCTGCACGGAAACGTCTTGCAGTTCGGTGTCGGCAGACGGCTGCCAGGCCCAACGCGCGTTGGTCCCGCCAATGTCGCCCAACAACCTCGGATAACCCTCATTCATTCCCAATACTCCCTGGCACCGCTTGTGCGGCACCGTGTATGTAGTTAAACGACATTCAGTCTACATCAGACTGTAAAAACACTTCGTAGGGGAAAACGTTGATTTTTATGAGCTATTTGTTCATATTTCGTTCAGCGACTGCTTAAACAATTTATCAAAACAACATAATATGAAATCAATATTGGGTAAAAAATCCTGAAAACCGGCTGCAGACAAGTGGGTTTTGCCAAAAGTGCATAGATTTCTTAACAAAAAATTAATTAATATGTAATTTGCCTACATTTTGACTAACGGGTTTGCAGCAAGGATTGAGTTATACATTTTTTCCGCCTAATTGTGTTGTAAATTAACAATAAATAGCCTACTTTTCGATGAATTAGGGCTTGAAACTCAAAAACTGGTATTAACCCCTATATTTTGAAATATCTAGTTTTGATACAAACTGGTCTGTGAGTAGGGAAAATGCCGTCCCATTTACGTGTCTTTTGCGCCCCCGCGCTACAAGACGAATCGCCAGCCCCGAGCACCAGGAGAAATTTCAAAAATGACTACCCCCGCCCAGCGCTCCACGAGGACCACCTCGCGCAGCTCACTCTTTAAACTTGCCCCCGTGGCAGCCGGCTGTGCCGTGCTGATCGTCACCTCGTCTGCGGCCTTCGCGCAGACGGCGGCGCCCGCGTCCGATCTCAACACGGTCACAGTCGTCGGTATCCGCAAAGGTATCGAAGACGCAATCTCAGTCAAGAAGAATTCAAACTCTATCGTCGAGGCCATTTCGGCTGAAGACATTGGCAAGCTGCCCGACGTCAGCATCGCCGAATCCATTGCCCGTCTGCCCGGCCTGGCCGCACAACGCGTGGCCGGTCGTGCACAAGCCATTAGCGTGCGCGGTCTGGCGCCCGACTTTGCAACCACGCTGCTCAACGGCCGCGAAATGGTCAGCACTGGCGACAACCGCAGCGCGGAGTTCGACCAATACCCGTCCGAGCTGCTGAGCGGCGTCACCATTTACAAGACACCCGATGCAGGTCTGGTTGGCCAAGGCCTGTCCGGCACGCTGGACATGCAAACCGTGCGCCCCCTGAACTTCAAGGAACGCTCGGTCTCGGTCAATCTGCGTGGTGAGAAGCGCTCCATCGGCTCCATCGCCGACGCCAAGGACACCGGCAACCGTTTCAGCGTCAGCTATATCGACCAGTTCGCCGACCGCACCGTGGGCCTGGCCCTGGGTTACGCGCACCTGGACTCCCCTATCCTCGAAAACCAGACTGGCTTGTATGAGCCCTGGAAGAAAGACACCCGTCCCGGCGTGCCGGCCGGCACCTTCATCCACGACGGTATCAAGTCACTGGCCAAGAGCGGCAATATGAAGCGGGACGGCTTCATGGGTGTGCTCGAAGTCAAGCCATCCAAGAACTGGACCAGCGTGCTGGACGCCTATGCATCCACCTTCAAACAGGTCGACACCAACAACCAGTATGAAGTCAACCTGAGCGGATACAACGGCACCAACCCGTATATTCCTTTCACCTACGCATCACCCAGCATCAGCAACGGTGTGCTCGGCAGCGCCAATGCAGTCAACGTGTACCCGCTGGTGCGCGGCCAGTACAACAGCCGCGAAGACAGCATCAATGCGCTGGGCTGGAACAACAAGTTCAAGTTCGACGGTTGGTCTTTGCTGGCTGACGTGAACTACTCCAAGGCCAAGCGCAACGAGCTTTACCTGGAGAACAACACCCAGTTGGCTTCCACACCTAACGGCTCTTCGCTCGACACGCTATATGTGAACTGGGCCACCGGTGGCTTCCCCACTATCAAAGGGAACATGAACTACAGCGACCCGACCAAGCTGTTCACCGGCAACTCCATCTACGGCCAAGGTTATGGCCGCAAGCCCAGTGTAGAAGATGAGTTAAAGGGTTACAAACTGGTGGGCACCGTGCCGATTGGTGGCGATTTCTTCATCAGCAGCGTGGACTTTGGTGTGAACCTGTCAGATCGCAACAAGAAGAAGCGCCAGCCCGAAGGCCCGTTGGAAGCCAATGGCACGCCCACCATTTCCAGCGACCTGCTGTATTCGCCAGTCGACCTGAGCTTCTCAGGCAGCGGCACCATTCCGTCGTGGAACGTACCCGGCGTCATCGCCAAATACTTCCAGCCGTTCAACCCGTCCGAGATCAATCCCGGTGCCGTCAGCCGCGCCTGGGACGTGAAGGAAAAAATCACCACGTCTTTCGTAAAAGCCGACATCGACACCCAACTGGGATCGGTCTCGCTGCGCGGTAATTTTGGTGTACAGGTGCAGAACACCGACCAGTCTTCGGCATCTGCCTATGTGGACAACGCAGCAGGCGGTGCGGTCAAGCCCGTCAGTGGTGGCACCACCTACACCGACGTGCTGCCCAGCATGAACCTGGTGTTTGGCCTGGCCGACCAGCAAACCATTCGCGTTGGTGCGGCACAGCAAATCGCCCGTGCACGCATCGACCAGTTGCGCACGTCGTTTGACTTCAATGTGGACAGCACCACACGTCGGCCTTCTGGCAACGGCGGCAATCCCAAGCTGGACCCCTGGCGCGCCAATGCGTATGACTTGTCGTACGAAAAATATTTCGGCACCAAGGCCTACTTCTCTGCCGCCGCCTACTACAAGGATCTGAAGACCTACATCTACGAAGAAAGCCGCACGTTTGACTTCTCGGCCTTCACACCCGGCACCGGCGCCATCAGCAACACGGGCCAGTTCACCGCACCGTACAACGGCAACGGTGGATCGCTGCGCGGTGTGGAATTGTCTGCATCGCTGCCTTTGAGCATGTTGACACCGGCTCTGGAAGGCTTCGGTCTATCGGCCAGCATGTCGTACAACGACAGTGCCATCCGCGTCCCCACCAACGGTTTTAACAGCTCAACCGTGGGTACCGACACACCGCTGCCCGGCCTGTCCAAGAACGTGTCCAACATCACCGTGTACTACGAAAAGGGCGGCTGGTCTACCCGTGTCAGCCAGCGCAACCGCTCGGAGTTCATTGGTGAAATCGGCAACTTTGCCGGCGACCGCAGCCTGCGCTGGGTCAATGGTGAAAAGGTTGTCGACTTTCAAGTTGGCTACACCTTCAACGAAGGCAGCATGAAGGGCCTGGGCCTGGTGTTGCAGGTCAATAACCTGACCGATTCGCCGTACAGCACCTATGCAGATGCTCCAGACCATCCGCTGGAGTACATGAAGTTCGGTACGACGTATTTGTTTGGATTGAATTACAAGTTCTAGGTTCTTTTGTAGTAGTTGGGTTCCTCAATAGGTTTAACCCCCATCGCTCACGCGGTGGGGGTTTTTTTTGGCTGTCAGTGTTTAGCTTGCCAGTCGGAAACCGTCTTGAGCAGGGCGTTAGCCACCGCGGCAGACGGTACAGCGTTGTTGACTGCCACGGCAGCGTAGGCTTGGAGGGTGGGGTCGTACAGCAGCTGTGCGTTGGCCGTTGGTATGCTTCCGGCATGGCCCAGCCAGGTGCGCTGGCGCCCCAGGTCGTCAGTCCATTCCCACAGCATCACACCTTTGCCAAACCAACGCCTTCCCTGGCTTGGCTCAGTGGTCGGCGCGTCCAACATATGTAGCAGCGCCCATTGCGCGTGCACCGTGGCCGGCGCGAGCAAACGGCCCGTCAACACCGCCTGCCAGAACACGACCATGTCCTCGGCCCGCGCCACGACATTGCCCGCACCCAGCCGCGTCCACGCACCAGCGTCGGCCACGGGCGTGCGCCCTGCATGGGCTGCGACCAGCGCCAGGGGCATGCTTTCACCCGGGCGCAAGGCGCGCAGGTGCTGCAAACCAAGCGGCTCCGCAATGCGGTGCTGCACCGACCGGTAGAAAGGCTTTTGTTCAACGGCTTCCACTACCAGGCCCAGCAGCATATACCCCGCATTGGAATAGCTGGCATTGGTGCCGGGACAAAATAGCAGGGGCAGATTGCTCAACATCGCACGCTGTTGGGCCGGGGTTTCATACCCCAACCCGGTCGAGCTGTTCGCGTTGGTTTGCAAGCCACTGCTATGGTTTAAAAGGTGGGCAAGGGTGATGCGCTCGGCCAGCGGTATTTCCGGGTACCAGTGGGACAGGGTGTCGTCCAGACGCAGCTTTCCTTCGTCCACCAATTGCAATACCAGCACGGCGGTGAGCGCTTTGGCGACACTGCCCCAATAGAACTCGCTACCAGCCTCAACAGACTGCACGGGCACGGTCTGCGCAGTGCCCTGCGTGTTGCTCCAACGACCGAGCCCCTGAACGGTCACGGCAGCCGACATGGCAGGCGCGCCCGTTTTGCGCAGGAGATCGGCAACCTGCTGGTCTAGCAAACCGCCAAGTTCGGCGGGCAACGGCGTATCGACCGCGCCACCGTTTGCAACCGTAGGGAACACGGTCGTGGGCAAGGCAGCATGCGGAGTTGCTCCCGCGAAGGGCATGTCGGCATGGCAAGATCTGCTTGCCGTCCCCGTGGCGAAGGGGGCGGCGGTGTCGCCAGTGCCACCGCAGGCTGCGGTGGTCAACGCCAGCAACACTGTGACCCCGCGCAAAAACGCTGCCATCACGGCTGCTTCTCCTCAATTGCGTGGGCTTGGGTGGTTGGCGGCGTAGCGTTTCTGGCCCTGTTGCGCTCCTGCGCATAGCGGTCGTAGTCGCCCAACTCAGCGCAGGGTGCGTCCGTTGGACTGCGCTTGACCTGGCATTGCTCGCTGCCGTAGCGTGCACCCTGGTAAACGGCGCGCTCCCAATGGGTGTCCGCGCATCCCGACAGACCGGCCCAGGCGACGCTCAAAAGACAGAACGCGCGCGACACCACTTGTTTGAAAGCCGCACCGACAGAGTCAAATTCTGATGTTTTCATGCCCTAATTCCCATAAAATGTATGTAACAGAACAAATTATTATTGTTTTACAATAATTTTGTAAAGTCTTTTTTGTGAAAACTTCTATGAACACATTGCACAGCACACCCGCCATAGGCAGCAAACACGCACTGAGCCGTATCGTGGCGTGGGCTTGTTTGGCGCTGGCCGTATTGCTGCCGTTGGCCGCGCTCATCAGCGCTGCGCAAACGTCGCCAGTGGGCATGCTGGTCCAGATGGGCATACAACTGCCCTCGGGTGCGGACCTGGAGAGCCTGCCCATCGCCGTCTGGCAGCAGGGCCTCGCCGTCTGCATCAGCCTGCTGCCCGTAGGCGCCGTGGCCTATGCGCTGTGGCGGGCACACCAATGTTTCAACGGCTTTGTGCGAGGCGAGGTTTTTAGCCTGGCCACGGTGCGGCATTTGCGCGGCTTTGCTGCGGGCTTGCTGGCATCGAGCAGCGCCGGGCTGCTGGCACCCACAGCCATCGTTTGGTTGTTGACGTTGTACGCACCCGCAGGTGGGCGGGTACTGACGATAAGTCTGGGCGCGCAGCAGTTACTGATGCTGCTGTTCGCCGGCATTGTGTGGCAGATGGGCCATGCCATGACCCGCGCCGTGGAGCTCGCCGAAGACAACGCCCAGATCATCTAGACCAGGCCCCTGCACCGTGCCCATCATTGTCAAACTCGACGTCATATTGGCCGAGCGCAAGGCCAAGTCCAAAGACCTAGCCGAATACATCGGCATCACCGAAGCCAACCTGTCCATGCTCAAGCAGGGCAAAGTCAAGGGAGTGCGCTTTGACACCTTGCAGGCAATCTGTGAGTACCTGCAATGCCAGCCGGGGGACCTGCTGGTGTTCAAGCCGGATGACGACGGCAATGACGGGCCCTGACCAGGCTTAACTCCTTCGCTCACGCGGTCGAGTTTTAAGTTGTGGGCCGCTACCATGGGGGGTTGATGCATCTATATTTCACCACCCGGGAGTTGTATGAAACCCTTGTTCACCTATCCAGGTCTTGTTCTGGCCCTCACCTTATCCAACGCCGCCATTGCACAGGTAGCCGTTGTTCCACAAGCTAACCACGAACAACTGTTGACCGCCGCAGACACGCGTCTTGCAGCCAACAAGCGCCTGGTCTATGACTTCTGGCGCGAAGTCTTTGAAGGTGGCCACATGGAATTGGCCGACAAATACCTCGCTGAGAGCTACATCCAACACAACCCGAATGTGGCAAGCGGCAGAGCAGGCTTTGTCGATGCCTTCTCCAAATGGGTCAAACCCAAGCCCGCAGAAGCCAGGGTCAAGGCGCCGCTG